>CABWZI010000005.1 GCA_902509905.1 uncultured Gammaproteobacteria bacterium
TCTTTTTCAATTTCAATTTCTGCCATACGAGCAGCAATCTCAGCGTCTCTGGCTAACTTAGATTGATAAGCAGCAGTTGATTTTGCTGCAGCAGCACGCTCTTCCTCAAGTTTTTGTTGAAAGGCTTCGAGTGCAGCTTGTCTAGCCATCTCAGCCTCAATCTCAGCCATCATTTCTTGAGCAGCTAATTCAGCTTCAAGTTGCGCTTCAAAAGCGGCGAGTTCATTTTCAACTTTTTGTTCTGCAAGTGCAGCTTCCATTTCTGCTTTAAACGCATCAATTTCTGCTTTCGCTTGTTCTTCAGCAAGCTGGGCTTCAAATGCAGCTAATTCTTCATCAAGGTTTTCATAATAGACCTGATCCCTGTCATCGCCACCTGCATAGACATTAAGTGTCAAAAACAGAAGCGCTAAAAATTTTATTGATTTATTAATCACGTTAATCCCCTAAAAGAGTTAAAAGTAACATATATATGTATCTACACTTTATTTTATACTAGATATATTTTGCTGAAAGATCTAATTCATGAAATTATTTGAAGATAAGTTTGAGTCATTTTTTAGTGATACAGAACTCCAAAAATTCAAGGAAGAGTGCCTACGAAAAAGCCTTATGGCGTTCAACATTAAGAATGGCAATGTCCCTAAATGGACTGATGCATTAAACAAGTTAAATGCTACCAAAAAGGGCGAATTAGGTCTAAATGATCCATATATATCAATCAAAAATATTGACTCCTCTTCAGAAAATATTGAAACGAATTTGAAGCAATTATTACCCTGGCGAAAAGGTCCATTTATTCTCAATAATTTAAAATTAGAGAGCGAGTGGGTTGGAGACTTAAAATGGCAACGTATCAAAAACAAGATTAAACCGCTCAAAAATAAACGGGTTCTTGATGTAGGTGCTGGAAACGGATATTTCACAATTAGGATGGCCCTTGAAGGTGCAAGAAAGGCGCTTGGAGTTGAACCTTTTCTGTTATTCAATTATCAATTTGCAGCAATCGATACTTTGACTAAAAGCAACTCAAACTCAATGCTGATTCCATTAAGGCTCGAAGAATTACCAAATATGCCTATATTTGAAAGTGTGTTTTCTATGGGTGTACTCTATCATCAGAGAGATCATTTGGAGCACCTATCTAAGCTAAAAAAAATGATGGCGCCGAACTCAGAACTGATACTTGAAACATTGATAGTTGATGGTCAAAAAAACTACGCATTAGTTCCTGAAGGAAGGTACGCAAACATGAGGAATGTTCATTGTCTTCCGAGCACTGAGACACTCAAGTCTTGGCTTTCTGATGTGGGCTTTAGAAGTATAAAGCTCATAGATGTCTCTGTAACAACTCCTGAAGAACAAAGAAAAACCCCATGGATTGGAGATAACCCAGCATCACTTGAGGATTTTCTTGATCCTTCTAATCCGTCACTAACAATTGAAGGTTATCCAGCGCCAAAGCGAGCAATACTTACATGCAGTAACTAATTAATCGATGATTTACTCAATAAGCGTATAATTTACCTTCACTTTGAGGCATGCTATGAAATTTCGACTTATACTCGGTTTAATCTTTGTTGTTTTATTTAAAAGTATTTATGCTCAATCAACACCTCAAGTTGTAGTTAGCATAAAGCCAATTCATAGTATCGTTGAATCTCTGATGGACGGCATTGCCTCTCCTGAACTTCTTCTTAAATCTAATAATTCAGCGCATACTTTTCATCTCAAGCCCTCTCAGATCAGAATGATTGAAGATGCCGACTTGGTAGTCTCGATTGGTGATCAATTTGAAATTGGACTTCGCAAAGCACTTAAAAATTTAAACAGTAAGAATCGAGTTGAAATCATGAGTCTCAATAATCTTGACCTGCATCAATTCAGGGCTGATAAGATCTATGAGAAAGATCATAAGGAAAATGATCAGGAAACTTCAACTTACGATATGCACTTATGGCTAGATATTAGCAACATGAAAAAAATAGCCCATCATATCTATTTATTGTTAGTTGATGTCGATCCAGTCAACACAAACAGATACAATCAAAATCTGCAATTATTAACTTCAAAGCTTGATGCATTGGAAACAGAAATCGAGGTACAAATGTATCCATTTTCATCAAAAATCTATGCAACCTTCTCAGATACCATTCAATATTTTGAAAAAAAATATCGATTAGGAAGGCCGGTGATAGTAACTCCTTATCACGGTGCGAGACTGAGCATCAACAGAACTCTTGCATCAAAAAATACGATGAATGATTTTGAGGTTTCGTGCCTCATTTATGGCACAGAAGTTAGAAAAAGTCAGATTTCTGTCTTGTCTGAGGGACTCAATCTTAATGTCCATAGAATAGATATTCTTGGACAGGAATTTAGTGCGGGTCCTGAACAGTATTTTAATTTAATGAAGAAAATTTCAAATCAGGTTGCCTCATGTCTCAAGTAAGGAGCAGTTTTAATAAAGCTTCAAGCATCTACAATGAGAATGCATTTCTTCAAAATGAGATTGCAAAAAGACTTGCTGAGAAACTAAAGGTCATCTCTATTCAGCCAGAAACCATCATAGATCTTGGATCAGGTACAGGCTTTCTTAGCGAAAAAACCGCTACGATATTTCCTGATGCACAGTTAGTTTGTGTCGATTTTGCACAGCGTTCCTTGAGTATGAATTCCCAAAAACTTAAAGTTTGTGCTGACTCATGCCAGCTCCCTTTAAAATCAAATAGTGTAGATTTTGTTATTTCAAACCTTATGATGCAATGGTGCAGTGATTTAAAAATACTTTTTGATGAGTGTCACAGAGTACTTAAACCTCAAGGTTTAATATTATTTACAACGTTTGGCCCTGAAACACTAAAAGAGTTGAAGAGGAGTTGGTCAGTGGTTGATAGCAGTCCTCATGTAAATGAATTTATTGATATGCATGATATTGGTGACCAGATGATTCAGTCAGGCTTTCAGAGCCCCATCATGGAGATGGAAAAGCTAACTCTGACCTATGAAAAAGTTCTAGACTTGATGAGGGATCTTAAAGGGATAGGTGCTCAGAGTGTTGAAAATAGATCAAAGTCGCTGACTGGAAAAACTAAATTTAAGAAGATGTTAGAGATGTACGAAAGCTATCGTGAGAACGGAAAAATTCCTGCGACTTATGAGGTTATCTATGGGCATGCTTGGAAAAACGACGTTAAGTTTGAAGCCATTTCATTGGAGAATTAATTAATCCAGTTAAGCTATTTCAAGCAAATCTCCAATTCGCAGAACAGCATTGTCACCCAATAAAATTGCATTTTGACCAAAAAATGCGCCGTTTTTTTCCTCACTAAACTTTAGCTTAGCAAGTGTTGCCAAGGGCTCTTTAGGGTTTTCAATTAAACCAGTATCTTGATCAATCGTCGTAATTTTGCATCGCTTGCAAGGCTTTCTCAATCCAAACAGATAACCACTCTTTTCGCATACCAAATTAGATGAGGTCATCATCTCAACATTGGGTAGTCCTTTAAGCACTATATTAGGTCTGAATCGATTCATAGAAACTTCGAATGAATCATTTTCTGAAAGGCCAGTATTTAGCTTACTGAGAGACTCCCATGAGGTGATTAGATATGGAAACTGATCAGAGAATGCACTTTCAGCATGAACACCATCTAAATATTTTTTAGGGACTGGTCGCTCGCCTTCTTGGTCAAACCTGACAAGTCTTAGCGCACTTCCGCCATATGTTCCAAGAACATCAGTGAGCCATCGAGAGGCATCATCACCCTCATCGAACCCATCACAAAGATCGTCCCAAACCATTGCTCTGACTTTATTGCTTCTTGATGAATTAAGTGGAATCTTGAGAACCTTTTGATTGTTTGAGGTAAGAATTAATGAAAGAGAATCTATACCTGTCTCAATTGTAGTCATTAGCTCTATTTCACGCTGAGATATAAAATTGTATTGATCATCAGTAACCATCCACTCACGGTCAAACTCAAGACCGCGCTTTGCAGTTTGGGCTTTAGTTAGAGCAATACCCTTAAGAGATTTGACTGGGTAAATATATAGATCAGTAATTTGAGCCATAACTTCCCCTTGAGCCTGATTATTGTTTTAGTTTGTATCCAGTTCGGAACATCCAAGCTATTATAGCAATACAAATAGCAAGAAATAGAAACACCATGAATAAACTAATACCGACACTCACATCCGAAACTTCAAAAAAGCTCCACCTAAAACCACTGACAAGATATAGAACGGGATTAAAGAGAGTCACCTTCTGCCACAGGTCTGGGAGCATGCTGATTGAATAAAAACTTCCGCCGAGGAAAACCAATGGAGTAATAATGAGTAGCGGGATGATTTGAAGTTTCTCAAAGTTATCAGCCCAGAGTCCAATGATAAAACCAAACAAGCTAAAAGCGATGCAGGTTAAAACGAGAAAGCCCAGCATCCAGAATGGATGAGCAATATTCAAATCTACAAACAGGTTAGCTGTCGCTAGAATAATTGTTGCTAGAATCAGAGACTTCGTTGCAGCTGCGCCGACGTAACCTATTAAAGTCTCATAAAAAGACACAGGAGCAGACAAAAGCTCATAGATTGTGCCAGTAAACTTAGGGAAGAAAATGCCAAACGAGGCATTTGAAATGCTCTGCGTTAAGACTGACAACATGGTTAGACCTGGAACAATAAATAGGCCGTATGATACGCCTTCAATGTTCTCTATTCTGGATCCAATAGCTGAGCCAAATACCACAAAATAGAGAGCTGTCGATATAACAGGAGATGCGATACTCTGAAAAAGCGTTTTCCAAAAACGCATCATCTCATTGAAATAGATGACCTTAATTGCTGTTAAATTCATGACTCCTCCTTAACAAGGTCAACAAAAATATCCTCCAGTGAGCTTTGCTCCACCTTCAGATCTTTTAACAATAATCCAGAGTTTGTAATTTTATTAAGGATCTCAGAAACATCCGCCGTCGCATCCTTGACAACATAGGTGTAAGAAATCTGAGTTCCGGAATCATTCAGCTCGATATTGTATTCTTCTAATGAGCTTGGGATCTGTTTCACTGGCTCTTTTAAATCAATTACAAGTTGTTTCTTTCCAAGACTCTGCATCAGTTCATCTTTTTTCTCAACCAATAAAAGCTCACCATTACTAATGACGCCAACCCTATCAGCTATTTCTTCAGCCTCTTCAATGTAGTGAGTTGTTAGAATAATGGTCACTCCTTGATTTCGAAGTTTATTGACGATCTTCCACATGTCTTTTCTGAGCTCGACATCTACTCCAGCTGTTGGCTCATCCAAAAATAACACTTTGGGTTGGTGAGAAAGAGCCTTAGCAATTAAAACTCTTCTTTTCATCCCTCCAGACAAGGCTCTGATTTCTGAGTCTTTTTTATCAAAGAGTGAAAGATCTTTAAGTAGTTGCTCTAGATAAGCATCATCTCTCTTTGCACCAAACAATCCTCTACTAAATCTCACAGTTCCCCAGACGGTATCAAAAGCCCCCAAAGTCAACTCTTGAGGAACGAGACCAATCATAGATCTTGTTTTTCGAAAGTCCTTGATAATGTCAAATCCATCAACTGAAACGGACCCTGATGATGGGGAGATGATTCCACAGATAGTTGAAATTAAAGTGGTTTTTCCAGCACCATTAGGACCTAAGAGCGCAAGAATTTCGCCACGGTTAATCTCCAGATCTACGGTTTTAAGTGCCTCAAAACCAGATTTATAGGTCTTCGATAAGGCTTTAATTGAAATGATTGAATCCATTATCTGATCTTATTTAATGAAATTAAGAAGGTGTAGATTTTACTTACTATATTTTTCTGCAAATAACTATATAGAGTTTAATATTTTTCTTTCAAGTAGTCAGACTAAATATAGCTCTTCATTCTCTAAAGCTCTTCTTGCCAGGGCGGGTTTGCACCTTTTCTGGTGACCGTAATACTCGCCACTTTGTTAGCAAATGAGAGTGCTGCTTCAAGCTGAGTTTCAGTTAAAATATTAAGACTATCAATGTCCAATAAGCCCTGCTCATCAAGATTGAGTAGAAAGCCGGCATTAAACGTATCGCCAGCAGCAATCGTATCGACAACATTAACCTTTTGACTCTCAGCAAATACCTCACTGCCATTTTTATAGATTACTTTTGATCCCTCAGAGCCTAAAGTCAATATGACAAGCTTTACTCCATTGTCAATCCATTCTTTAGTGACCTTATTTAAATCTTGCGCACCATATAGATAGCGATAGTCTTCATCTGAAATTTTAATAATATCAACCTTGTAGGTAAGCTCAATAAAGCGAGCTATATAGTTCTGTTTGTTTTCAATAAAGTCGGGGCGCACGTTTGAATCAAAATAAATCGGTAAGTATCCTGATACTTGTTCAATAAGCCACTGCCAACTCGATCCACAAGGCTCTGCTTGAAGACTGATTCCTCCAACCAGTAATGCCTTTGCCTTCTTTACTCTATTGATAAATGGGTTTAAGCTCTTTTGATCTAATAGTCGTCCAGCTGAGTGCTCATCAACAAAGGTGTACTCTGCTATTCCATTAACAACGTCTGCATAGGCAAGCGTGGTTGGCCTATTGGTCTTAATGACAAAGTCTTCCTTTACTTCAGAATGCCTTAATGTATTCTCTATAAGTTCCCCATAACTGTCATTGGATACGGCGCCAAAATAATAGCTATCAGCCCCCAACCGGCCAAGTGCAATTGATGAGTTGAAATTACTTCCTCCAACATGAGGAGTATATTCAGGCTCTCCTTTGAAAGAAACCATATCGATTAAGGATTCGCCGGCGCAGATAATCATTTAGACTTTAAACTTTTTTACATATTAAATCGTAATTTTACAATACGCTCTCTTACGCATTTAGATATTGAATGAGTAATTAGAAAGTTTAAAAACTATAAAAGACGTGAACCATTATCGATAGGTAAATCATTAGTAGCTAGCACCACTGAATTATCGAGACGATAAAATCCCAGAACCAAGCACTCACTCATAATTGGGCCAACCTGTTTGGGCGCAAAATTTACGACGCCCATAACTTGCTTATCTTGCAGTTGTTCCTTGTTATATAGGTCTGTAATTTGTGAACTTGATTTTTTTATTCCAATTTCAGAGCCAAAGTCAACATGGAGAATGTAAGCAGGCTTTCTGGCCTCTGGAAAATCCTCAACCTTAATTATAGTTCCAATTCTTATATCAACTTTTTCAAAATCTTGCCATGTAATGGTCACATCATCTCCCATTATTGCTCTCCAAGTAGCTGATTTAATCCATTTTCTAATGCTAAAGTAAAGCCTTTATCATTGCCTGGATTGGCAGCGCAATGACCAAATGGTGAATCAAAGGGTCTGAATTCAACATTTGCTATAAAGCTAGCTTCAATGGCATTATCTTCAGGAGGAAAATATAAATCTTGAGAACACGGCATCAGAATGGTTTTAGCTTTTATTGATTTAAGTGCCATCTCAAAATTGCCATTATAAATCGGACCAATACTAATGTCACTAGTCTGCCAAGTCCTTAGCTTAGAAATAAGGTTGTTGGCATCCCAATTTGTAGCGTGGTCTTCTTCCCAATCAACCAATAAATCCTCAAATGACTCAAAACCTAGTGTTTTATAGAGTGAGTCTCGATAGAACGTTTGGGAAAAAGCCCATCCCGCATAAACTCTTGCAAATGCTTTTAGTCCATCAACAGGAGGTGAGCTATAGTCTCCATTATTCCAGTGTTGGTCTGCGCAAAGTGCCGCCCTTACACCTTCAAGAAATACAAAGTTGTGTGGTGAAGTTTTTGCAGAGGCGCAGAATGGCAAAATAGAATCAACAAAATCAGGGTACTGGGCAGCCCACTGATAGGCTTGGCAGCCGGCCATTGACCATCCTGTCACCAGAGCAATTCTCTTGACTCCTAATGCCTCAGTCAGAAGTCGATACTGGCATGCAATATTATCCCAGAGTGAAACATGAGGGAACCTTGGGCCATCCTGAGGAGACTCAGTATTGCTTGGAGAGGAAGAAATTCCATTACCAAACATATTAATTGAAACAATGAAGTGCCTATCAGGATCTATGGCTCTTCCAGGACCGAAGAATCCTTCATTTCTTTGATGTGATCCAGTATAAAAGGTAGGCAAGACGACAACATTACTTTTATTGCCATCCAATTTGCCGTAGGTTTTATAGGCCAAGAACGCAGAACTTAATACCTCTCCAGAGAGAAGAGTTACATCGCCTAGTTCAAATTTATCATAGCCCATTTCAGCAAATTTTTATCAACAGTCTAGAGTATTATCTCTCTCCCATTGACTGAGATGTGATGAATAGTCATTCCATTGACTTTGCTTAAGCTTGATATAAGCATCAATTAATTCATCTCCAAGCCTTTCTCTCAAGACATCACTCCCCTCAAGTAGTCTTAAGGCATCTAGTAGATTTTTTGGAAGTTGCTTGTAACCCTCAATATCTTTACCAAGTTCATACATATTAATATCTAATGGATTACCAGGATCTCGGTTTGCAGCTATTCCATCTAGTCCGCATGCGAGAATAGCAGCCTGCATAAGGTAAGCATTTGCAGCGCCATCCATGAGTCTCAATTCAAATCTACCAGAGTCTGGGACTCGAATCATATGAGTGCGATTATTTCCTCCATAAGTAATTGAACTTGGAGACCATGTTGCACCAGAGAGAGTTCTTGGAGCATTTATTCGTTTATAACTGTTCACGGTTGGATTAAAGATTGCTGTCAATCTATCTGCACTATGCATAATGCCGCCTAAGAACTGATATGCCAAAGAAGATAGTCCTAGTCCCCTGCTATCATCATCTCCATTAAAGAGATTTGTAGAGCCATCCAGGCTCCAGATAGAGAGGTGAGAGTGACAACCATTGCCCGTCAAGTGGCTGAATGGTTTTGGCATAAATGTAGCACGCATTCCATGAAGTTCTGCTATCGATTTCACCATAAATTTAAAAAATACTTGACGATCAGCAGTGGTCAACGCATCATCAAAATCCCAGTTCATCTCAAATTGACCATTAGCATCCTCGTGATCATTTTGATAGGGACCCCAACCGAGCTCGATCATGCTGTCGCATATTTGTTTAATGACTGGATATTGACGCATCAACGCTTGCTGATCATAGCAAGGCTTACTCTGTTGATCTTTGTCATCTGCGATGTCTGTTCCATCATCATTAATTAGATGGTATTCGCATTCAACACCGGTCTTCATTCTAAAGCCTTGCTTTTCAGCTTCAGCAAGCTGCCTCTTTAATGCAACTCTTGGTGATGCCTCAACTGGCTTTCCATCCATCCATAAGTCAGAGGCTAGCCAAGCAACTTCTGGCTTCCATGGCAATTGAATCAAACTGTCTGGATCAGGAATAGCAAACATATCTGGGTGTGCAGGAGTCATATCAAGCCATGCTGCAAAACCAGCAAAACCAGCGCCTTCTTCTTGCATACCATCAATCGCTCTAGCAGGCACTAATTTGGAGCGCAAGCTTCCAAATAAATCCACAAAACTTATCAGAAAATATTCAATCCCTCTTTCTTTTGCTACTTTACTAAGTTTAGTTGCCATAAATACTCCTATCTTTACTATCTCAAAAAATTAATGCCTATACTCCATTCTTTCCAGGAATCCATCCGGTCCCAGCCAATGGAACACCTGCCATTGCAGCCGCCTCCATTGTTAATGCTACCATATCTTCTGGCTCCAAATTATGGACGTGGCTTTTGCCACACGCTCTCGCCAAAGTTTGAAGTTCCAGAGTCAACACATTAAGATAGTTAGCCAGACGACGGCCTCCCAATTTAGGATCTAAGCGCTTTGCTAGCTCGGGATCCTGCGTTGTAATTCCAGCTGGATCATTGCCTTGTTGGTAATCATCCCAAAAGCCTGCTGCAGATCCGATCGCTTTATAGTCTTCATCAAACTCAGGACTCTGGTCGCCCAAGGCTATTAGTGCTGCTGTTCCTATTGCAACTGCATCAGCTCCAAGCGCAAGTGCTTTTGCAACATCAGCACCACTCCTGATGCCACCAGAAACAATCAGCTGGACTTTGCGATGCATATCCATTTCCTGCAATGCTTCTACTGCCATTCTAACTGCTGGCAATGTTGGAATCCCTACATGCTCAATAAAGACATCCTGAGTTGCAGCAGTACCGCCCTGCATTCCGTCAACAACAACAACATCTGCCCCTGCTTTAACGGCAAGAGTAACATCATAAAATACGCGGGTTGCCCCAACTTTGACATAAATCGGTTTTTCCCAATTAGTAATTTCTCTGAGCTCTTGAATTTTGATTTCAAGATCATCAGGGCCAGTCCAGTCTGGATGGCGACAGGCTGATCTCTGATCAATACCCTCAGGCAAATTTCTCATTTGTGCTACTCGAGGAGAAATTTTTTGACCCAAAAGCATGCCACCGCCCCCAGGCTTTGCACCCTGACCAAGAACTATTTCAATTGCATCTGCTCTTCTTAAGTCGTCAGGATTCATTCCATATCTTGAGGGCAGATATTGATAAACAAGAGTCTTTGAATGACCTCTTTCTTCAGGAGTCATTCCTCCATCGCCTGTTGTAGTACTTGTTCCAGCAATGGTTGCACCTCGCCCCAAGGACTCTTTAGCCTGAGCAGAGAGGGAACCAAAACTCATTCCAGCAATCGTTATAGGGGTCTTCAAATGGATAGGTTTCTTTGCAAATCGATTTCCAAGGACAACTTCAGTCGTGCATTTTTCTCTATAACCTTCTAAGGGGTAACGTGAAGTTGAAGCACCTAAAAAAACCAGGTCATCGAAGGTAGGTATCTCTCTCTTAGCGCCAAAACCTCGAATATCATAAATACCCGTTTTTGCAGCGCGTTGAATTTCAGCAATGACGTGCCTAGGAAAAGTTGCTGACTCAATTAATGTTGGATTGTCTTTACTCATAAATCTTTTCTCCTTAATAGTCGTCGACTTGGTCGATATCGAAGTTATATAATTTACGTGCTGAACCATATCGACGGAACTCATCTACACTGTAATTCATTTGCGCCATTTCTAACAGAGTTGCTAACTCTTCCTTGTGTTCTTTTTTCATTTCTTTTTCTTCGCAATCTGTTCCTAAGCTTTTGACCTTTCCTCGGACATAAATTTTTGTTTCGTAAATAGAGTCTCCCATTGCATCACCAGCGTCTCCGCATACAACAAGAGTCCCTGACTGAGCCATAAAGGCACTCATGTGGCCGATATTACCGCCCACTACTATATTGACACCCTTCATTGATATGCCGCATCGCGAACTGGCATCCCCCTCAATAACTAGCAAGCCGCCATGGGCAGTAGCGCCCGCATACTGAGAGGCATTACCAGTCACACGGACTTGACCAGACATCATATTCTCTGCAAGTCCAGGCCCAGCATTTCCATTAATTTTTATAGATGCCTCTTGATTCATTCCTGCACAGTAATAACCGACATGGCCATTGATCTCCACATTGATATCTTTTGTGAGTCCTACAGATAGTGCATGCTTACCAACAGTGTTATTAACTGTAAAATTATCGCCCGAAGAGCCAACTTGTAACTTCTCATTTAACTCTCTAATACTGCTCTGATTCAAATCTATTGTAGCCATATTTAACTCCTTTTCCAGCTATAAATCTGAGTCGGTTCAGGCTCCCAAATGCGAGCATTTTCAGCACCTGGAAGTGTTGCAATGGCGCGATACTCTGATGACATAGCTGCCCAGTCATCGGTCTCAGCCATAATTGCAGGCTTACATCCAATCGGATCTCGCATCACAGCAAATCCATCCTTAGTGCCGATGGCAAAAGTATAAAAACCATCCAAATCCTCTATTGCATGATTCAATGCCTGATCCAAGTCATCACCCTCACTCAAACGCCAACTCAAGTAACCTGCGGCTACCTCACTATCATTATCAGTTTTGAACTGGACGCCTGCACGTTTAAGGGTTTCACGAAGACGGTTATGATTTGAGAGAGAGCCATTATGCACTAGACACAAATCCTGACCAGTAGAAAATGGGTGAGAGTGCTCTGTAGTAATGGCGCTTTCAGTTGCCATACGTGTATGCCCTAGGGCGTGAGTACCTGTCATATTCTTGATATCAAATTGCTCTATAAAATCAGAAGGATTTCCCTTTCCCTTAAAGATTTCAATATTACTACCAGCGCTGGTTACACTTAACGCATTCCAGTTGTCATGTAGCCATGCTTCTACTTCATTAAGTGACGCCCCAAGTGAAAGAACTGCATGATTCTGGTTGACATAGAACTTAATCACTGAAAAATTAGAACTGACAGCATTTTCAAAGTCTGCCCAATCAAAATCAGCATCTTGGGCAAGCACAGTAACTTTACAGCCCTTCTCATTGGGGTCTCTATAGACAGCCATACCAGCACTATCTGGGCCACGCTCTGTCATCTCACTCAGCATAGGAGCTACGAGAGCTCCCAATTGCGATTCAAGCTCTGGATTTTTAATAAAAAGTCCAACAATTCCACACATATTTACTCCAATTATAAAACCTATTTTTGAATCAAAAGCAACTCAAAAAAAAAGATAGTTTAAATTAAAAAGAACTCTTATTTTTGGCAATAGCTTTATTATCTAGTAAAGCCTCAAAAATTCTTGAACTTCCCAGTCAGTAACTGCCTGGTGGTATCTATCCCACTCATCTTTTTTATATGAGAAAAATTGGAGTAGCATTGAATCACCCAAGACTTCCTTTGCAAAATCATCTTTGTTCAGAGCCTCAATCGCCTCTAAAAGGTTTCGAGGGAGTGATTTAATATTTGATGCCTCCATTTCTTCAGGGCTCAAAGTATAAAGATTTAGATTTAAGGGTTGACCAGGGTCAATTTTATTTTTAATTCCATCTAACGCTGCCGCAGTTGTTAGCGCAAGAGACAGGTATGGATTCATGCACATATCTGCTGCACGATTTTCAATACAGAAACGGTTCTGAGGAAGACGAATCATGCAAGAGCGATTGTTGTCTCCATAGGCCATTGTGGTCGGCGCCCATGTATAAACTCCTCCCTCAAATCCTCCCACGATTGGAACTAGTCCATTGTATGAGTTGACCGTTGAGCAGGCAACTGCTGTAATTGAAGTGCCGTGCTTAATCAAGCCTCCAACAGCATGGTAGGCTAAGTCAGAAAACTTACCATCTTTTCCTTCAAAGATATTTTTATTGTCTTTATTGCTCGTCATACTAAAGTTAATATGGGCGCCGGATCTCCAGTCACCAATGGTTGGCTTTGGCATAAAGGTAATAAACATCCCATATTTTTTAGCCACTTCTTTGAGCAAAACTCTCAAGAAAACTAATCGATCCGCCATCTGCAGAATGTTGGTATAGGTAAAGTCTAATTCAAATTGTGAATACGCACCCTCACAGACAACATCCTTCATTTCCCAACCAAGGTCATTAACGATATCTATTAGTTCTTTGAGAAACTCCATAGAATCTATTGAGTACTCAACGTCATATCCAAAGGCTTGCCTTCTCGGACGAAGGCCTTCTCCAGGTAATGGATCGTCATCGATAGCCTTAACGGGTTGACCATCCTCATAGCGCATTGCAATAAACTCTGGCTCAATCCCACAAAAAGCCTTATAGCCTGCATCATCTGCATTTTGAACAGCTCTTTTAAGGGTCTGACGAGGGCATAAATTATATGGTTCACCCTCCCACCACAAATCAGAAAAAACCCAAACACAAGTTTTATCCCAAGGACAAATAACTAAACTGTCTAGATCAGGGACAGGAATTTGATCTGAGTCATTTGGCCCTAGCTCTGGAACAAAGGAGACTGAGTGGACAGCAAATTGTGGTCCTTTTCCAGCACATAGTGCCTCGAATTCGGCAAAAGGGATTGGCTTTGTTTTTGGAAGACCAAGCATATCAATCCAACAAGAAAGTATATATTTTATGCCTGCCTTTTCGAGCCTTGCTTTTTCTTCTACAACACGTTTTTTAGAGGGAAGTGCATCTTCCATCTTGGTATGGTAAATTCTATTCATTTTATCTCCTTCTATTTTCTCTAATAATATTAAATTTTCTCTTGAGACTTCAATAAGAACTGATTTTTAAATGTTGAGAGTCCTTTCATAACCTCAACATCCTTAATATCTTCGTTATTAAAGCAATGCTCTTCGAGAAAATTACTCAATGTATCGTCACTCTCTGATGCAATCTCAACAAGCAAATCATATCGACCGGTAACCCACATAATAAATACAATCTCATTGCAGCCTTCTAACCTCTTAGCAACCAAACTTGGACTTGAACTTGAGGCAACTTTTATTCCGAGCATTGAATCAGTTGAGTAGTTTATTGCAGAGCGATCAACTAGCGCTTTGATTTGCAAAACTCCAGCATCTTTCATACGGTTAACTCTATTTCTGACTGTGCCTTCTGAGATGTCTAGAGTATTTGCAATTTCCTTAAAAGGTAGCCTGCCATCTAACTCCAACAAGTCAATAATTTGCTGATTTAATTTATCCTTTAGCGTATCTCTGGTTGGTATACGAGCGTTTGTATCAGGATTCATCTCAGTGTTTTGACTGAGATTTATTAAACGACTGCTTGAGCTACTCATCGCTTTCTAGTTTTGTGGCATATCTTCTGGATCAATTCCAGGAACAAATGTAATGCCTGCCTGTTGCTTCCAATCATGCGGGTAAGCTGCATAGAAAATAATACATTTCTCATCACACTCATAGGCAATTGAATTGTCTTTAGGGATATACAAAACATCTCCCGGATTGCACTCATAGGCAACGCCATCACAGGTTAGTCTGAACGTCCCTTCCATACAATAAATAATCTCGTCACAGGTCAACTCCCATGGAACTGAAACTTCATTCAAAAAATTAAGTCCGCCACACATCGTATCGCTGACTGCACTAGTAACGAAAGGCTTGATATAACTTTTACCCGGCTCAAGTGTATGGAGGCGATGCTCAATTTCGCTAAATTTATAGAGCTTTGGTGTTTTATCTTTCATCATCATTCCTTATTCAGTTAATTCAAGTTTTTCATTCAGTTCAACGACATAGCCATCGGGATCTTCAATAAAGGCTAGGATTCTTGTTCCCGCATTCATTGGCTTAGCTGGGCTAAGAATCTTTGCACCGCTCGCCTCAAGGTCTTCGACAGCTTTGTAAACATCGGGTGTTTCTATACAAATATGGCCCCAGCCATTCCCTTTGTCATAGTGCACTTCCTGATCCCAATTGTGGGTTAGCTCTAGGGCTGGAAATTCCCTTTCAGGGCCGTAACCTACAAAAGCATTTGTATATCGCCCCCCTGGATAATCAGTTTTTCTTAAAACCTGCATACCCAATATGTCACAATAAAATGCGATTGATTTATCTAGATCCAAGACCCTCATCATTGTATGCGCTAATCTGTAGTCACTATTGAAACTTTCATTTGCCATAATTACTCCTCATAAATTAATATTATTTTGTTACTGAATCAGCAATCATTTGCTGAAAAGCTCTGACACTGTCTTCCCAAAAAGGGGATAACAATCCTCCATCCTTTGAAACTGGGGACAGTCTTCCAAGCTGCATCCTTTGACAGATTGCATGGTCTTCCTTGTGAACATCCCACCATAACTTCTTAATCTCTTCAATACTTTGATCTGAAACAGGATTGCCATCAGTTGTGTAAATTACCCTTTTCTGAAGGGTGTGGCCTGAATCGACTGGAACATTAAGGTAGACCCCAATCTGATCTGGGAAATATCTACCAATGATAAAATTAGGAAATAATGTCAAATATCTAGAGCTGACCGAAAGACTACCTTCAACCTTGTCCTCATCATCTAGGTCAATTGCACTTCCTACGCAAACGCCATCTACAATAGTGTAGTGGTCTTCGAGTGGCTGGTTTGTTGTCGTTCTATGGACAAATTGAACATGGTATGGCTCAATAAAGTTTTCCATTAGGAACTTCCAATTCGTGTCTATTTTTCCAAAATCAAGAGTCGCAATGGGCTCTACTATTTGGAAATCAATATCTCTAAAATTATTAATTAACGGTTTGGCATACTCTTCAAAATCTTGCGCCTCGCCACTCAAATTAATAAAAATCCAATCATTCCAGATTGCTGTTCTTACAGCCTGAAGTCCATGCTTAGACAAGTTAAAGCCTTCAGGTTGATGCTCTCTACCTCCAAAAAATGGAGTGGCACATAGATCACCATCCAAATTATAGGTCCATGAATGGTAGGGACATGAAAGCATGGCCCCAACATTACACGACTCATCAATCAGTTTTAGGCATCGATGAGAGCAGGCATTGTGGAAGGCATTTATTTTCCCATCCATATTTTTAAGCAGAATAATCGGCTGTCCTGCAACGGTAATTGGGATGGCATCTCCAGGATCTTTAAATTCATGAACAAAACCAGCAAAAACCCAATTATTTGTAAAGACAGTTTTACTCTCTGCATCAAAAAACTCTTCACTCGTATACGCCCAACTAGGAAGACCATGTTTTAGGTCGCTCTTCTTATTAAATGCAGACAAATTATTTTTGATAATTGATGTGTCCATACCTTAAATTTCAATATTTTAGTTTTGAGATTATAGACCTAATTATTACTTATTAAGTAAATAATTACCAATAAATTACCAATAAATGCAATTTATTAACAATAATTCATTAATATGTAATTATGTTTGGTATTATTTGTGCAGAAAAATTTAACTTTTATTTAAAAGGCTATCGCATTTGGATAATGAAAAAAACAATATAGAGATTGAATTTAATGGCTTTTCTGGTTATGAATTAAAGCACTCTAAAGAGGTCGATGATGAAATTACACGCATTGGTCCAGGTACAAAAGCTGGAGAATATTTAAGAAGATATTGGCATCCAATTTATATCTCATCAGAACTTACAGACCTTCCTGTAGCAATCAAAATCTTGGGTGAGGAATTAGTTTTATTTCGTGACAAAAGTAAGCGACTTGGCCTAGTTCACAAACAGTGTCCACATCGCCAAGCCTCTCTTGAGTTTGGAATTTGTCAAACTCATGGAATCAGTTGCTGCTATCACGGCTGGCACTTTGATGTTGATGGAACAATTTTAGATGTTCCAGGCCAGTCTGAACACACTCAAGAAATCATTAAAGAGAAGGTTCAGCTCGGCGCGTATCCGATGCATGAATTCAAGGGACTTATTTTTGCCTACTTGGGTCCAAAAGAAAAGAGGCCTGAGTTTCCAATGTACGATAGTCTAAATTTTGATGACATGGAAATGGTTCCATACAAAGCCCCGTTTGATTGTAATTGGCTTCAAGTTCTCGATGCCATTGTCGACCCTATTCATACTGCTTTTCTTCACTCTAATATGAGTCGACAACAGTTCTCTGAGGGATTTGGTGAAGTTGGACAGATTGAATTTTTTGAGAGAGATAGCTGGATTCTTGGATGCAATACTAGAAGGGTTGGTGACAATGTTTGGTTCAGAATTAATGAAGTTATCCTCCCTAACTTTACTCAAGCAGGAGCGGCATTTGCTGCTGATGGAACCAAACAACTGCTTTATGGTCGAAGTTCCTTTACAAGGTGGGTAGTCCCAATTGATGATGAGACAACGATTTGCTATGCCTGGGCAAATTTTGGTGAACGTGGTGATCCTCATAAATACAATACGCCAGAAGGGCCTGAGCTCATTGAGCAGGGAGAGATATTTGATAGACCTTATGAGGAGCGTCAAAGATTCCCTGCAGATAGAGAAGCGTGCGAGGGGATGGGTCCAATTAACATCCATAAAAACGAAAACCTGGTTGCCAGTGACCAGGGAGTTGCAATGATGCGTCAAAGAATAAGAGAACAAATCAGAAGCCTTGCTGATGGCAAAGAACCCTACAAAGTGACTGATCTAAAAGAATCGCCAATACCAACTTATGGAGGTGATTCTGTTCTTAACATTCCAAAAAATGATGATAATGAGGACAGTTTCTTCAGTAAACTTGCCAAGGAGTTCATTAAAATTCAGTTTGAGGTTGATAGCAAAACTGAGGAAGAGAGAATTAAAATTGTCTCTGATAAACTAATTGAAATTCAATCAAGAGAGAGCTCGTAGGTCAATAAGCTATGCAGGGTAATAAAAAAATTAGAGTCCACTTTAAGAGTAATCATGCTGATCCTGATTCATTCCCTCCAACCATAGAGGGTGAAAGTGTATTTGCAATAACCCAAGAAAGATATCAAGCTGCAATTGAGAGCTATCCAGATCTAAAAGATAAGATTGATCCCGTTTTTGATTGGGATCTTGACAACTTTTATGAATCTATGAAAACTGCAGAGGTTTTAGTATGCTGGGATTTTCCGACTGAAAATCTATCTGAAATTGCCCCTAATTTAAAGTGGATACATATCATTGGTGCTGGTGTTGAGCATTTATGCCCGATGGATTGGGTTCCTGAAAATGTCTCTGTTGTAAACAATAGAGGAGTTCATTCGGCGAAGGCTGGAGAGTTTGGGCTGATGAGCGTCTTGATGCTGCACACTCATATTCCTGAAATAGTCAGAAACCAACAGAGCAATCACTGGGAGTCTTTATACTCCTCTCCAATCATGGGAAAAACTCTGCTTGTTATTGGGGTTGGAAACATTGGTTATGCGGCAGCTCAAAAGTGCAAGCTACTTGGAATGAATGTGATTGGTGTGAGTCGTCACGGAAAGAATCTTGATGATGTTGACCGAATGGTCTCTCAAGATGAGCTCGATGAAGTACTTCCCCTCGCTGACTATATATTTATGTCAACACCAAACACACAGGAGACTTATAACCTTCTTGACAAAAGACGTCAATCATTAATGAAGCCTGGCGTAGGAATCATTAATGTTGGTAGAGCGGCAACAATGGACTATGATGCGCTTGTTGACAACTTGAACTCTGGCCACATGAAGGCGGCAATCATTGACGTTTTTGATCCTGAGCCATTACCATCAGATTCTAAGCTGTGGACTACGCCTAACCTTATGGTTATGCCTCACATCTCAGCTGATGACGGTGACACCTATATCCCATTGACGCTCGATTTGGTGATGATGAATATGCGCAGATACATTGCGAATGAGGGCCTAAACAATCTAGTGAACCCTGAGCTAGGTTACTAGTTCTCTGAAATCCTCTGCGGCCTTTTGAGAAATACCTTTAAGGGAGCCATACGGGTCCTCGAAAGCCTTTTCAATTGAAAACTTTTCATTAACAATGCCGTATGAATTAGTTACATTGAACTTTTGATTAAAAGTTTTTGGATCATCAACTGAGCCTGCAATGACAAAAACTCTGCGGTTCAATTGGTTTGCATAATTAATAACGCCAATTGGAGCCTTGCCTCTTTCGCTTTGAGAATCAATCCGGCCCTCTCCAGTAATGACAAGATCTGCATCCAATAAATATTGATTAAAGTTGAGCGCCTCGAGCACAATATTAATTCCACTCTTGAGCTCTGAATTTATGAAAGCTGAAATGCCAAAACCTAGCCCACCAGCAGCACCAAAACCAGGCTGATCCTGCAACTGACTGCCTAACTGAATTGAGATGATTCTGTAATAGTGAGCCATAATTGACTCTAGCTCTTCAATCATTTTACTGCTCGCCCCCTTTTGCGCTGCAAAAACTTTAGAGGCACCTTTTTCTCCAAGAAGGGGGTTATCTACATCACAGGCTATCTCGATAGATGTGTTCTTTATACGCGTATCTATATGACTGAGATTGATATCAGATAACAAACTTAGAGTTTCAAAATGACCATTCAATTCATTTCCTTCAGAGTCCAAAAACTGGACACCTATTGCCCTTAAAAATCCATATCCACCATCATTCGTAGCGCTTCCTCCAAGACCAATAATGATTTTTTTTGCTCCTTTATCTAGCGCTGCGATGACTAGCTGTCCGACTCCAAAACTGGAGGCAGCCATTGGGTTTCTTTTGTTTTCAGACACTAAATGTAGGCCACATGCTTCTGCAACCTCGATCACAGCTGTTTTTGAGTTTCCAAGCATCCCCCACTTCGCTCTTGTTCTATCACCCATTGGCCCTTCGACCTCTGAAAACTCAAAACTCCCATGAGTAGCACTTACCATAGCATCAACGGTGCCTTCGCCTCCATCTGCGATTGGAATCTTAATGATTTCAGCCTCTGGAAAAACATTTTGAAAGCCTGACTCAATAGCACTGGCAACCTCAAACGCTGTGAGCGTTTCTTTAAAAGAATCAGGAGCTATAACTATTTTCATAATGGAGAAATAATTTAGTTAGCTCAAATTGATAGGAGCTCTTCACGGTTTTTAAAAAACTCTAAAGCCTCAGGGTTTGCAAGCGACTCCTTGTTTTTAATTTCAAGCCCATGCACTATATCACGAACCGAAATCTCTACGATTTTTCCGGACTTTGTTCTTGGAATATCACCCACTTCTAAAATCTTTGCTGGAACATGTCTTGGTGTGCACTCTGTGCGGATAACCAACTTAATCTCCTGAATGAGACTATCCGTCAGCTCTTGCCCCTCTCGCATCTTCACAAAAAGTACAACACGAACATCATTTTTCCATTCCTGCCCAATCACAATACTCTCAAGTACCGCCTCAATTTTATCTACTTGACGGTAAATCTCAGCAGTACCGATGCGAACACCTCCAGGGTTTAGAACCGCATCCGAACGCCCATAAATCACAACGCCGCCATGCTTAGTAATTTCCGCAAAATCTCCGTGAGCCCATACACCTTCAAAATGCTCATAGTAGGCTGAATAATACTTCTGGCCTCCTTCATCTCTCCAAAAAAAGACCGGACGAGATGGAAATGATTGTGCGCAAATGAGTTCACCACGCTGTTGACGAACGGATTCGCCTTCATCATTCCAAACTTGCACATCCATGCCAAGCCCTGGCGCTTGTATTTCACCTCGATAGACCGGGAGCGTCGGAACGCCCAAAACAAAGCATGAGACAATATCTGTGCCTCCAGAAATCGATGCGAGATGAAGATCATCTTTAATCTCAGAATACACAAAATCATAACCTTCTGCAGAAAGCGGAGACCCCGTCGAGGCCATACCTCGCAGCGCTTCAAGATTGCGTCCAGACTTAGGAGAGAAGCCTACTTTTTGGAGTGCCTCAATATATTTTGCTGAAGTTCCAAATAATGTAAATTTTTCAGCCTCTGCAAAGTCCCAAAGTGCTTTTGCTCCTGGATAAAAAGGTGATCCATCATAAAGCATTACCGTAGCCTTACTCGCTAAAGCTGAAACCAACCAGTTCCACATCATCCATGAACAGGTCGTGAAATAAAATACGCGATCATCTTTACGAATATCTGCATGAAGCTGTTGCTCTTTTAGATGCTGTAAAAGTGTACCTCCATGGCCATGAACTATGCACTTTGGCGCTCCAGTTGTCCCAGAGGAGTAGAGGATGTAAAGAGGGTGATCAAAAGGGACTTGTTTAAACTCAACTTCCTTATCGGGAAGATTTGATGTTATCTCTAAAAGAGTTGAGCAGTTTTCTATATCTCCTGTGTATGTTTGAATATATTCAACCATAACGACCTTCTCTACCGAAGGCAAATCATCTAGAAATGACTTAACTCTCTCAATTGTGTCATGTGCCTTTCCATTGTAATAATAGCCATCAACAACGAAGATCATCTTAGGCTCAATCTGTCCAAAACGATCCAAGACTCCTTGCCTACCAAAATCGGGGGAGCAGCTCGACCAAATCGCTCCAATTGAAGTTGTCGCGAGCATCCCAATGATTGCCGCCGGGTGATTAGGAAGAAAAGCTGCAACTCGATCACCTGGCCCAACACCACAGCTTCTCATGTGAGATTGAACTTTAGCAACCTGCAAATAAAGATCAGAAAAAGAAAGGCGTAATTCAATCTTATTCTCTCCACGAAAGACGATTGCGTCTTTCTCATCTCGACGCGATAACATAGTTTCAGCGAAATTTAATTTCGCTTCAGGAAACCACTGGGTATCAACCATCGATTCTCCCACTCGCTCAGGCCCAGAAAAGTCACCAACTGCGCCGCAATAATCTGCACACAATCGCCAAAAATTATCTGAGTGGTCAATAGAAAACTGATGCAAATCCCAATAGTTTGATAGCTTTA
Source organism: uncultured Gammaproteobacteria bacterium (assembly GCA_902509905.1). GTDB lineage: Bacteria > Pseudomonadota > Gammaproteobacteria > PS1 > Pseudothioglobaceae > Pseudothioglobus. Next base: position 22,200 of record CABWZI010000005.1, read on the forward strand.
AGCCTCGCTCCTCGTTCACAGAACTTATAAATTTTGTGACATTCGCGTTTAGAATTTGCGACTCATTTGGCTTCCAGATTGGTGTACTCAATCATTCCTCCTCAAACAATACCGACAGATGCTCTAATTATACTTTTTACCCCAGCGCTCTAGAGAAATGGTTGCAATGAAGATGATAAACATACCGACCCATTGACTCATTCCAAGAGCATCCTGGAGAAGCATAACACCTAACAGTATGGTAAATACTGGCTCTAAATACATTACGTTTGATGTTCTAACAGGTCCAATGAGAGAGATTGATTTAAAGAAAAAATAGAATCCCCCACTCATACCCATTGCCGAAAGAATACTCCACATGAGCATCTCTGAGGATACTGAAGAAATTGGATCTGAAGTCAAAATAAAATAGACAGACACAAATATAAGTGCTGGCAAAACAGTAATGTATTTTACAAGTCCCCATCCCGATTCAACGCTTTCATGCCTCGATAGAATGTTGACTGTGACCTGAGCACACGAGGCCACAAGCCCCCAAAAAACACCCCATAAATTCCAATCACTTGAATCACCCTGAACCAGAACCCAAATTCCAAAGAGAGAAACCAGGAGCGCCGCAACAGATAAAAGATCGATGGATCGACTTTTGATTAACGAATTTACAAAAAAGGTAATGATAGGAAACGTATAAATCACCACTACAGCAAGACTCAACGGTATCAACTTAATTGAGTACATGTAAGAAGAAATAAAGAGGGCCTGGAACAGACTTATTAAGATGAGTCTAGTATGAGCTGATCTACTTTTAGCTTTCTTGGGAGACTTGTTTAGGATGCTTGCAAAAATAAAGGTGCTGACATAACGAACAGAGAGAAGAAGGAATACAGTTCCTCCGACTCCATAAAAGTAAGGGACTACAGTAGCAGCAAGAGAGAAAAAGAATGCTGCTAATATTGCCGTGACAACGCTTGCCGATAGATTATTGGACACAGTCAGTTAAGAATCAAAAATGATAAGAGCCTGCATTTTAAGTCTCTTAAAGAGAGTCCGTCAAGGAATAAATTTAATTTAGCCCTGAATCCTTCTTATTATTGATTCAGGATCATTGGTAGTAATTGAAATTGACCCCCACTCGATTAATCGTAAAGCGACATCAGCATCATCTATCGTCCAGGAGTGATACTCTAAGCCTGCATCAATCACTTTATCGACAAATAATTTTGAAGATTCATTGTCAGTTGAGATTCCATTCGCATTTATCTCTAAAGCCTCGTCGATCAACTCATCAAAATCTCGACCATCCTCGCAAGTATAGAGAAAAAATGCTTTATAAACTGGCTCTAAATCCTTTACCGTTTTTATGACTTCAGAATTAAATGAAATAATTACTATTTGATCAGCATTCATTTTGGATTTAGATAGCTGACTCAATAGCGGAGAGATAATTTCAGGGCCACACTTGATTTCAATGAAAATTTTCTGTCCTTTTGGAACAGTTTCTACTACCTCAGATAATGTCGGAATTTTTAGATTGAGATTAGAGTCTCCTTTATAGCTCAGCTCTAATGCTTTTAAATCTTTAAGAGTGGAGTGATGGATGATTGCCTTGGTCTTACAGACTCTTTCAGTATCCTCATCATGAATACAAACAATTTCACCATCTTTAGTTAGATGGAAGTCGCCTTCGATTCCATCTACACCAAGCTGCCAAGACGCCTCAAAGGCTGGCAGCGAGTTTTCAGGGAATGTAAATGAGACTCCGCGATGCGCAATAATCATAAAGCCATTCTACAGAAAATGTAATAAAAACCTAGCTCACTTAAAACAGTGAAACAGACAGATTCATCCAATAGCCAGGCATCAAACCGATTATTAAAATGAGTGCACCGTTGATAGATAAGACGACTTTTAGATCTATTGGCGCTGAAACAACAATGTCTTTATCTGCATCATCAAAGTACATTGTTTTAATAATTTGCAAATAGTAGTAGGCACTGATGACTGCAAAAATAACCGCGATGATAGCAAGAATGACGTAACCCTCGGAAACCACTTGCTGAAGAATAAATAGTTTTGAATAAAAACCAATAAATGGGGGCACTCCAGCCATTGAGAGCATCACAGCAAGCATGATTAAAGCAAACCAAGGCGAATGTTTACTGAGACCTCTAAAGTCTGAAATTTGGTCTGCTTCAAAGCCGCTTCGATTTAATACAATGATCGATCCAAAGGCAGCCAAACTCATCAATATATAAGCGAATACATAAAAAATAGCTGACCCATAGCCCTCTAAAACGCCAGTGACAAATCCAAGAAGCACAAATCCAATGTGGGATATCGTTGAATACGCGAGCATTCTCTTTATATTCACTTGCGTCAGCGCAACTAACGAGCCAACTGCAATTGAGAGAACAGCTAGAATCATAAATAGGTCCGCCCAGTATTGCTGGAAATCACTCAAGCCATCAATCAAGAGACGAACTAATAGAGCTACAGCAGCTATCTTTGGAACCGTTGATAAAAACATAGTGACCGAGGTTGGTGAACCTTGATAGACATCTGGAACCCACATATGAAAAGGCACCGCACCAAGCTTGAATGCCACTCCAATGACTAGGAAAACGAGACCAAAATTGAGAATAAGTGTCTCTTGAGGCTCTAGAGAAGCAAGACTTGCAAAGCTAGCTATCTGAGCAATATCAAGGTTACCGGTTATTCCATAAATCATTGACATGCCATAGAGCAATAGGCCAGATGCTATCGCACCAAGCACAAAATATTTAAGTGCGGCCTCTATCGCAAAAGCTCTATCTCTTGCAGTTGCTATAAGCGCATAAAGGGATAAGGACATAATCTCTAGCCCAAGGTATAAAGTCAGAAGGCTGTGCCCAGATACCATGACAAGCATCCCTAAAATGGACATCAGCGCAAGAATAAAATACTCGTTTCTTAGAAGGCCATGTACACTCAGATAGTGCCTCGAATAAACCAGTGCAATAATTGAAAAACCTGCTATAAAGACTTTAAAGGTAGACCCCAAGGTGTCTAGCACGAAGGTTCCTGAGAATATGGTTGCACTCTCTCCAATTAAGTTAAATGCCAACAAGCCAGTTATTAAAAGGGCTAGTTGCGAGAGATGGTAAGTAAACTTTTTGAGCTCTTTCTTTACATATAAATCAAACAAAAGAATACATGAGATTGCTGCCAACAAAAATAGTTCTGGCATCAAAAACATTAGCTCTGAAACATTGAAGTTAAAATTCATCATAACATGCCCGGGATTTTAGTTGTAAGTGCCTGCTCCAGAAGATTCGCTATACTCACGTGCATCACTTCAATGACTGGCTGGGGATAGATTCCCATCCATAAAACTGCCACTGCAAGCACTGCAAGAATACCAAACTCTCTAGCATTAATATCGTTCAGTTTACTAACCTCAGGATTGATGACTGGACCCCAAAAGACACGTTTGACCATCCACAAAGTGTAAGCCGCACCGACTATCAAAGTCATAGCAGCTAAAAATGCATACCAAAAGTTTGCTTGAAGCGCGCCTAGAATAACCATAAATTCACCCACAAATCCGGATGTCCCTGGAAGCCCAGCATTTGCCATCGCAAATAGGACAGCAAACCCTGTAAATTTAGGCATTGAATTGACGACGCCTCCGTATGTCGAAATCTCTCTTGAATGCAGTCGATCATAAAGCACGCCAACCACCAAGAACATTGCGGCAGATATAAAGCCATGAGAAACCATTTGAATCATTGCCCCCTCTAGACCAAGATAGGCACTCTCTATACTTGCACCAGCTATCGATATAAGTTCTCCACTTGAATCCATCTTCATAATTGAAAACAGAGCAAACACACCCAGAGTAACAAATCCCATATGTGAGATTGAAGAGTACGCGATTAATTTCTTCATGTCTTTTTGAACTAGCGCAACAAAGCCAATATAGACAATCGCAATCAATGAAAGCACGATGACTACAAAAGCAAAATATGATGATGCATCTGGCGTTATTGGAAGAGAGAATCTAAAGAATCCATAACCACCCATCTTCAGCATGATTGCAGCTAGGATTACTGAGCCGCCTGTAGGAGCTTGAACATGAGCATCCGGTAGCCAAGTATGAACTGGAAACATTGGAACTTTAACAGCAAAGGCAAGAAAGAATGCCCAGAAAATCCAGCCCTGCTGAACCAGTGTCAGTGGCAGAGCGTGCATATCAGAGATTGCGAATGAACCGCCAAGATTGTACATATAGATTAATGAAACCAGCATAAAAACTGAGCCCAGAAAGGTATACAAAAAGAATTTAATGGCTGCGTAAACTCTGTTTTGACCGCCCCAGACTCCAATAATTAACAGCATTGGAATTAATGACGCCTCCCAAAAAACGTAATACAGCATTGAGTCCATCGCCGAGAAAACGCCAATAATAATTCCTTCCATCATTAAAAATGCTGCCATATAGTCGGCTACTCTATTCTGAATAACCTCCCAGCCTGCAATGATTACCAGTATGGTCGAGAAGGTCGTTAGGATGATCAATGGCATTGAGATTCCATCAACCCCAAGGTGATAAAAAATATTGAACTGTGATATCCAACTCATTTTCTCAACAAACTGCATTGCTGAAGTTGAGGTATCAAAATCTAAAAAAAGATTGATAGATAGAATAAAAACCAATACTGATATAACAGCGCTAGCCCACTTTGCCGTCGAACTTCTCTCGTTTCCAATCAAAAGGACTGCTCCACCTCCTAGAATAGGCAGCCAAATTAAAATACTAAGCAATGAATCCATACCCCTACCTAACTAAAAAATGAATAATCTGAAGCTATGAGAACCCACCCTAGAACAAGCATCAGACTGACAATCATGAAAAATGCATAGTGGTAAACATATCCCGTTTGAACTGGTCTAATTAAGACACCTAAGTAGCGCGCAAGTTTTGCACTTCCATTCACAATAACTTTATCAATAAGGGTCATGTCTGAAATCTTCCAGAGAAGATTGCCGAGCTTAACCGAGCCCTTAACAAAGACAATATCATTCAATCTGTCAAAACCATAGAGTGAGTTGAGCACATAATTGGTTCTCTTAAACCTGGATTGAATCTGATCCGCCCAATCCGGTCGATATAGACAAAATACCCATGCTGAAACTGCGCCACCAACCATCATCCAGAATGGTGGAGTCACTACTGAATGAGTAAGGAGTGCAAAAGCAGAATAAAAATGATCCTTCAGCTCTGCAAGTGCGTGATGTGAAGGGTCAATAGTAATGGCGTTATCAAGCCAGCCCCCGAAAAGCATCGGCTCAATTGTCAGGTATCCAATGACCACTGAAGGAAACGCCAGAAGGATCAGTGGGACTGTGATTGAAGAGCCTGTCTCATGGAGATGCTCTTCAGTATGACTATCCACCCTGGATTCGCCATGAAACACTAAAAAAAGAAGTCTCAAGCTATAAAAGGCAGTAATAAAGACACCGACTAAAACTGCTAAGTAGGCCCATCCCGCGAATGGCAAATCAGAATAATGAACGGCCTCAATAATCATGTCTTTCGAATAAAAGCCTGCAAATCCTGGAAAACCAATTAGCGCCAACGTTCCAAGCAGAGATGTGATGTATGTGATTGGCATTTTTTTTCTGAGTCCACCCATTTTTCTAATATCCTGCTCATGATGAAGAGCTACAATAACTGAACCTGCAGCTAAGAAAAGCAGAGCCTTGAAAAATGCATGAGTCATCAAATGAAATATAGCAACAGAGTATGCGCTCACACCCAGAGCAACAGTCATATAGCCAAGCTGAGAAAGGGTTGAATAGGCCACCACTCTTTTAATGTCGTTTTGGACAATTCCTAGTAAGCCCATAAATAAGGCGGTCACTGCACCAATAATCATGACAACTGTCAGTGCTACATCACTTAACTCAAATAAGGGTGACATTCTCGAGACCATAAATATTCCAGCAGTGACCATGGTTGCAGCATGAATTAAAGCTGATATTGGAGTTGGACCTTCCATTGAGCCTGGAAGCCAGACATGCAGTGGAACTTGAGCTGACTTTCCCATTGCTCCAACAAACAAGAGCAGACAAACAACGGTAATTGCAGAAAAACCACCAAATAATGTTTGTCCAATAATTTGATCTTTTTGGCTAAATGCCTCAGCATAATCCAGCGTACCAAAAAACATAAGGACAAATGCGATACCTAAAAGGAAGCCGAAGTCTCCTACGCGGTTAACAAGGAAAGCTTTTAGATTGGCTTCGATAGCCGATTCTTTGTGATGCCAAAAACCAATCAAGAGATAGGACACTAATCCGACAGCTTCCCAGCCAAAAAACAATTGCATAAAGTTATTTGAGATGACCAGTGTGAACATGGCGAATGTAAACAAAGAGATGTAGCTAAAAAACTTAGTGTAGCCCTTATCTTCATGCATGTAGCCTATCGTATAGATATGCACCATTAGTGAGACAAAAGAGACAACAACGAGCATGACTGAGGTCAGATTATCTACCAAAAACCCAACACTGATATTGAGTCCACCTATCTGCATCCAGGTATAGATATTTTGATTGAAGACATCCCCATTATTTAAAACATGGTGGTTGAAGACATAAAGCGACAGGACTGTGGATACAGCAACCCCTAAAATTGTGATGGAGTGGGATAGCTTCCTACCCAATCTGTTGCCTGCAAGACCTACGAGGACTGAACCAATAAGGGGTGCTAGAACAATTGTTAAATAGATATTAAGCATCACTATCCCTTCAAAGTGTTAGTTACATCAATATCAATTGAGCCCCGATTTCTATACATCAAAGTCAAAATCGCAAGACCAATGGCGACCTCTGCGGCGGCAACAGTCAAGATAAAGAATACAAAGATTTGTCCAGCTAGATCAGAGCTGTAGAATGAGAAAGCAATAAAGTTGGTGTTAACGGCTGCCAAAATTAACTCGACACACATCAAAATCATTATGATGTTGGTTCTGTTTATAAAAATACCGGCTAAACCAATACAAAAGACGATAGAGCTAAGAATCAAATAGTCTGATAAAGCGATCATTTGTTCTCCTTAGTTGAATCTTTGTTAATTGAGGCAAATCTCATCCTGTCCTTGGCTTGAACATTGATTTGTTCAGAGATGTTCTGTTTTTTGCTATTGACTTGAGTTCTGTGAACTAAAGTAATTGCTGCGATAATGGCAATAAGCAACAGAACAGCTGCCAACTCAAATGGGTAAACATAGACTGTGTAGAGCTGCTGAGCGATTGCAGTAATATTACTGTATGAAGGTCCGTGCTGCTCTGGCAAGCCTACTGTCTCTAGGTCAAATGGACCCGCGTTAAGAACTAGAGCCATTTGCACAATAACAACTAAAGACACAAAAATTCCTAAAGGCAGGTAGCGAGTAAATTGTGCTCTAAGTGTTGATGCCTCAGTATCAAGCATCTTGATTACAAACATAAACAGAACCATCACAGCGCCGACATAAATTAGTATGAGTGTAATGGCTAAAAACTCGGCCTCAAGAAGCAGCCATAGGCTTGCAGCGCTAAAGAAAGTTAGAATAAGCCATAGAGCTGCTTTTGCGGTATTTCTTGAAGTAATCATTACCAAGGAGCTGCCCACAAAAAAGAGCGAGAAAACATAAAATAAAATTGATGTAAATTCCATAGCCTTCCTTACCTATACTTCGAATCTTCTTCTTTAGCTTTACTGATTGCACTCTCGTTTTTATCACCAATCTCTAGCAATGCCTTTTTATCAATAATGCTGCCTTCTCTTGATTCAAAAGCATAATCAAAAATGTGCGTCTCTACAATCGCATCAACCGGACAAGCTTCTTCACAAAAACCACAAAAGATGCACTTGAATAAATCGATATCATATTGCGTTGTTCTGCGAGTTCCATCCTCCCTCATCTCGGAGTCAATGGTTATTGCATTTGCCGGACAGACTGCCTCACAAAGCTTACAAGCTATGCAGCGCTCTTCACCATTTGGATAGCGACGAAGTGCATGAAGACCTCTAAATCGGGGTGAAATCGGGGTCCTCTCTTCAGGAAATTGAACGGTGATTTTTTTATTCACAAACTCTTTACTGGTCACCTTGAGTCCTGTTCGAAGCTCACCGAGACTAAAGTCATTAACTAATTTCTTTAATTTTTTCTTCATATCTCTATCTCCTTAAAACCAAGGCCCTATTCCTAGTTGTGTCATCAATGCAACAACAAATATCCAAACAATTGTGAGTGGCAAGAAAACTTTCCAGCAGAGTCTCATAATTTGGTCATACCTAAATCTAGGGAAGGAGGCACGAATCCAAAAATACAAAAATAAAAAGAAACTCATTTTGATTAATAGCCAAATCAAGTCAGGAACAAATCCAAATAACCCCTCTAGGAATGGGATCCCTTCAAATGGGGAGTGCCAACCACCAAAAAACATGAGGACTGCCAGCATTGCCATGAAAATCATGTTGAAATATTCAGCCATAAAAAATAGTGCAAATGGCATACCTGAGTATTCAACATGTGTACCGCCAACGATCTCAGATTCACCCTCGACCACGTCAAAAGGCGCCCTGTTAGTTTCCACTAAAGCACCAATCCAGAAAACAATCATCATTGGGAAGAGTGGAATCCAGTACCAGTTCAAAATTCCGCCAGACTGACTTTCAACAACCGTATTGAGGTTGACTGAACTTGCCACCATGACTACTGTAACAAGGACAAATCCTATAACTAATTCATAAGAAATTAATAGGGCTGTACTTCTGAGTGCTCCTAATAATGGGTACTTAGAGTTGGAGGCCCAGCCTGCCAAAACAATACCATACACACCAACTGATCCAATCGCCATCACATAGAGCAGGCTCACATCGATATTAGCGATGTAGAAGTCCTCACCGAGCGGAACTACTGCCCACACTGCAACAGCAGGAACAAAGGCCAGGATTGGGGCGAGCAAAAAGAGATAGATATTTGACTTTGATGGAAAAATGACTTCTTTAAATAGCATTTTAAAGACATCGGCAAAGGGCTGAAGAAGGCCAAATGGCCCAACCCTGTTTGGTCCAATTCTAAGCTGCATAAAGCCAATCACTTTTCTTTCAGCATAGGTCATGTAGGCCATCATAATAATCAGAGGAAAAATAAGAGCCAAGCCCTTAATGACAATAATTAAGATGTCAGCTAGGCTTCCATTAAACCAAGGAATCAACTGGTGTGTAAGGTCTACAAATGATTGCCACATAATCAATACCCCCTATGCCCTTCGAGCTTGATTAGTATGAATAAACACGCAGTCTACAGCGACACTCTCTTCAATTGAAACTGGGACACCTAAATAAAGATCATCATCGCTTAGTCCAATCTTGTGGGCAGTCATTTTTGAGACATACGCTCTGTTAATCATGCCTACATTGGACTCTTGAAGAGCTTTAGCTCTTCGAGTCACGCTGTCAGATGCATAGGGTGCATACTGCCAATGAGTGGTTACCTGAGAATCATCAATACTCTGAATGTTAGCTTCATCAACACTTGATTTCACCTTGGAAGATTGAAGCGCCTCCTCTTTTACCTGAGTGGAATCTACATAATCTAAACCCTGTAAATCCAACAAATCAGCCATCACTTTGATAATCTTCCAGCCAGGCTTAGATTCACCTGGGCTTTTGACTGATGCGCTATAGGATTGGACAAGTCCATCAAAATTAATGTGGGTTCCAGAAGATTCATAGAAAGAGGCCATAGGAAGAATCACATCTGCACTTCTTAGCGTTGACTGATTCTCGAAACTGCTCAGCGCAACAACAAAAACATCTTCCTTACTAAAATGACCTTGAGCCGACTTTGAGTCAATAAAGTCATACTCAGAATCCACATCCATCAATAAGAATGCCTTGGTATTATCATTAAACATTGAAATGGCATTAAGCCCGTTACCAGAGGGAATAAAGTTGACCTTTTCGGCTGAATGAGAGTTGCCTGATATAGTTATGTTTGCAATTTTAAGGTTTGTTGCAGATGCAATTTTCTCAATCAGGTTTATAATCGCGAGGGAATTTGGATTGCTGTTAAGGTGCTCTCCCAAAACAATGACTCCGTTTGCTGATGCAATTAAGTCGTCGGCAATTATGTTGTGAATTTCACTTGGAGTGACATCAGATACATCGTTAGGGGTATCTTGATTCGTCTTTAAATGGACTGCCTTTAGAACAGATTGAAGTGCTGATAATAATTTTTGCGGCGCTGTCAATGCATCACATTTTGTTTTGAAATTAAAATCAAAATTTTTACTGTTCATCGTATTGACAGATGCGCCATCCAAAGTAGCCTTTCTAATTCGATGATTGATCATGGGCTGCTCGAGTCGAGTATATGATCCAATAATCAAGGCGTGGTCAACAGATTCAATTTCTGACAAATTTATCGATGACTCTAGAGAGCTGCCTGTGCTTAATTGAGTTTGATCTAACCTGAAATCAATATTTTCTGATCCAAACTTACGAGCTAATTTTTGCATCAAATAGAACTCTTCCAATGATGCATGTTTTGACGCCAAAACACCCAACTGATCTGGATTTATTGCATTATTTTTGATTCCATCAACCGCAAACTGAAGGGCTTGCTGCCAATCAGTTTCTTGCCACTCACCGTCGACTTTAATTTTAGGTTTTAGCGCACGGCTTTCATGATTCAGGCCTTCGTATGAAAAGCGATCCCTGTCAGAAATCCATGTTTCGTTAATAGAGTCATTGTCTCTAGCAACAACCCTCTTTACTTTGCCTCTGTAGCTCTGAGTATAGATGTTTGATCCAACTAAGTCATGACGAGCAACACTCTGGACTGCGTTCATTTGCCATGTTCGAGCTTCATATCTAAACGGTTTGGAGGTTAATGCTCCAACCGGACAAACATCGATCATATTTCCTGATAACTCTGACTGAATTCCTTCGGTTAGGAACGGTTCAATTTTGACACCTTCGCCTCTTCCAGTTCCGCCCATCTCAACAATGCCAGCTACTTCAGCGCCAAATCTGACGCACCTTGTGCAGTGGATACAACGAGTCATATCAGTCTGGATAAGAGCTCCAATGCCTTTATCAGGAACGATTCTCTTGCCTAAATTGAATTTCGAGACGTCTGAGCCATACTCCATGGCCACATCTTGAAGCTCACACTCACCGCCTTGATCACATATAGGGCAATCCAAAGGGTGATTGATAAGCAAAAACTCCATGACTGCTTTTTGTGCAAACTTAGCCTTGTCATTTTTTGTATTAATTTTCATACCGTTTGCAGCAGGAGTTGAGCATGCTGGCTGGGCCTTTGGAACACCCTCAATGTCTACCAAACACATTCTGCAGTTTGCAGCAACGGATAACTTTTTATGATAGCAAAAGCGAGGCACATCTATCCCCTCTCTATCAGCAATACTGATGATTGAGTCGCCTTGGCTGGCCTTGACTAAATGACCATCAATTTCAATTTCAATTTCAGACACTTGCTGCTTCCTCAATCAGGTTATGCTGTTCTTCCACCATGCTCTTTCCGTTCTGAATATAGTATTCGAACTCTTCCCTAAAGTGCTTGATGAAGCTCTCGACAGGGGTTGCAGCTGCATCTCCAAGAGCGCAGATTGTATTTCCCATTATTTTTTCACCAACTGATAAGAGTAAATCTAAATCCTCTTCTTGTCCATTACCATCAATTATTCTTTGCAACATTCTATAGAGCCAGCCAGTTCCTTCTCTGCAAGGCGTGCATTGTCCGCAAGACTCATCATAATAAAAGTGGGCTAAACGGGTTAAAGTTTTGACCATACAGGTTGTATCATCCATCACAATGACGGATCCAGCACCTAGCATTGATCCTGCAGTTGCAATGCTGTCGTAATCCATAGTCATGTTCATAGCGGTCTCAGCAGGCAATAGAGGCGTTGATGAACCACCCGGGATAACTGCTTTAAGTTTGCGCCCCTCTTTCAAACCCCCGGCAAGCTCTAATAACTTAGAGAAAGGCGTACCCATAGGGACTTCAAAATTAGAAGGGTTTTTGACATTTCCTGTTACCGAAAAGCACTTTGTTCCGCCTGAATTCTCAACCCCTAGATCAGCAAACCACTGTCCGCCTCTTGAAAGGATTTCTGGAACTGAGGCAAAGGTCTCAGTATTGTTAATTGTTGTTGGCTTACCAAATAAGCCGACATTGGCTGGGAAAGGCGGTTTAAATCTTGGCTGCCCTTTTTTGCCTTCGAGTGATTCAAGAAGAGCTGTTTCTTCACCACAGATGTAAGCTCCAGCCCCAAGATGGGTATAGAGGTCATAAGAAATTGCACTGTCTTGAATGTTTTTTCCAAGTAAGCCTGCTTTGTAGGCATCTTTTAAAGCCTCTTCAAAGCGATAATAGGGCTCCATAAATTCACCACGAATATAGTTGTATCCAACCGTTGCATTCATGACAAAGCCTGCAATAGCCATCCCCTCAATCACAGAGTGCGGGTTGTATCTCAGTATGTCACGATCATGACAGGTTCCGGGCTCACCTTCATCGGAGTTACAAACGACGTACTTCTGACCCTCTTGATTTCGCGGCATAAAGCTCCACTTTAGCCCTGTCGGAAAACCAGCACCACCGCGACCTCTTAATCCAGAGGTTTTTAATTCTGATATTATTTCATCAGGCGTTAACTCGCCGTTAAGGATTTTGCGCCAAACTTTGTATCCGCCATTTGCTTCATAGGTAGCAAAACTTGCCGGATTCTCTTTATCTAGGTTTTTAAAACAAACTTCATTCATGTTAAATCTTCCAAAATGTTGTCTAATTTTTCTTTAGTTAAATGCTCGTAATACTGGTCGCCAATTTGACACATTGGTCCACCTACACAAGCCCCTAAACATTCAACCTTCTTTACACTAACCAAGCCATCTTTGCTGACTTGGCCTGTTTTTACTTCTAACTTATCTTCTAAATATGAAATTAACTCATCGGAGCCATTTAGCATGCAAGAGATATTGTGGCAGAAACGAACCACATGCTTACCAACTGGCTTATGATTGTAATTTTCATAAAATGTTGCTACCTCTTGAACACTAATTACGGGCATCTCTAAGTAATCAGCAACTTCATTAATGAGATCAGGATTTAAGCTTCCTCCATTCTCCTTTTGGACAATAGTTAAAGCTTGCATGACAGCTGAACTTTTACGTCCTTCAGGGTATTTAGAAACCCAAAAATCAATCTCTTTTTTTGCTTCATTTGAAATCATCTATCAACCTCACCAAAAACAACATCTTGAGAACCAATTATGGTTACTACGTCAGATAACATATGCCCCTTTGACATTTCGTCCATTGCCGCAAGATGAGCAAAACCCGGCGCCCTTATCTTTACTCTGTAAGGTTTATTTGCTCCATCTGACACTAGATAAACTCCAAATTCACCCTTCGGCGCTTCAACCGCTGTATAGCTTTCACCCTCAGGCAAACAGTAGCCCTCAGTAAATAATTTAAAGTGATGAATAAGTGACTCCATATCATCCTTCATGTCTTCTCTGTTTGGCGGCGTTACTTTGTGATCATCAGACATCACCGGTCCGGGGTTTGCCTTCAGCCAAGCTACACATTGATTGATAATGTGGGTCGATTGACGCATCTCCTCCATACGAACTAAGTAACGATCATAGCAGTCACCAGTCACACCCACAGGAACCTCAAAATCGAGCTTGTCGTAGACAGAGTAGGGCTCGTTTTTACGAATATCCCACTCGACTCCAGAGCCTCTGAGCATTGCTCCAGTAAATCCGAGCTGCATGGCTCTTTCTGGAGAAACGACTGCAATATTCACGAGTCTTTGCTTCCAAATTCGGTTGTCTGTGAGCAGGTCAGAGTACTGCTGAATGCTTTTAGGAAAATTCTTTGCGAAGTCTTCAATAAAATCTAGCAGTGAACCCTGCCTATTTGCATTAATCTCTTCGAGCTTTTCCTTGGATCTTAATTTAGATTCGAGGTACTGAGGCATCTTATCTGGCAGATCTCTGTAAACTCCCCCCGGCCTGTAATAAGTCGCATGCATTCTTGATCCACTGACCGCCTCATAGCAATCAATTAGGCTTTCACGCTCTCGGAAAGCATACAAAAATACGCTCATCGCACCGACATCTAAACCGTGCGTACCGACCCACATCAAATGATTCATGATTCTTGTGATCTCATCAAACATCACTCTGATGTATTCTGCCCGCTCAGGAACTTTAATCCCTAGCATTTTTTCAATGCCCATTACGTAGGCATGCTCATTACACATCATAGAGACATAATCAAGTCGATCCATATATCCAATTGATTGGTTGTATGGCTTTGATTCAGCTAATTTTTCTGTTCCCCTATGCAGCAATCCAATATGAGGGTCGGCTCTCTCAACGACCTCTCCATCCAGCTCAAGAATGAGTCTGAGAACGCCGTGTGCAGCGGGGTGCTGTGGCCCAAAGTTCAGAGTGTAGTTTTTCATTTCAGACATATTTACTTCCTTATCACTCTGGGAACGTTGACGTTTGGCTCAATGCTAACTGGCTCATAGACCACTCTTCCTAATTCCTCATCATAGCGCATCTCTACTTCACCAATCATTGGGAAATCTTTTCTGAGTGGGTGGCCAACAAAGCCATAATCAGTCAATATCCTTCTCAGGTCATTATGGTTTTCAAACAGAATTCCAAATAAATCAAAAGCCTCTCTTTCAAACCAGTCAGCACAATTCCAAATCTTAGTGACCGATTGAATCATTAAGTTCTCAGAAGATAGAAGTGCCTTTACTCTCAGTCTCTGGTTAGTTGAAACAGAAAGTAAATGGTAAACCACTCCAAAGCGCTGTTCTTTTTGATTGGTTGATTTTTGTGCCTGTCGAGCCCTTCCAAATCCAGATGAGCTGGCATTACCATTCCAGTCAGAATCACCATAAGTTAAATAATCGATACCGCAAAGATCCATCAATATTTCGAATTGAAACTCGTCTTTTAATTTCTGGCAAACCTCTAGAACGTCTTCACTCTTGATATTTAGTGTGAGTTCATTAAGAGATTCACTCACATTTTTTTTACCAAAGGCTTTGGATAATTTTTGCTTTAATTGTTTCATGATTTAGGTTCGCGCAATTGTATTGGTTCTTCGAATTTTGTCCTGCAATTGAAGAATTCCATAAAGGAGTGCTTCAGCTGTTGGGGGACAGCCTGGAACATAAACATCAACAGGAACAATTCGATCACAACCCCTGACTACTGCATAGGAGTAGTGATAATATCCTCCTCCATTTGCACAAGATCCCATAGATAAGACATACTTTGGTTCTGGCATCTGGTCATAGACCTTTCTCAGTGCAGGAGCCATTTTGTTAGTCAAAGTTCCCGCAACAATCATCAAGTCTGACTGGCGAGGAGTTGGCCTGAATACAATTCCAAAACGATCAAGGTCATATCTTGATGAACCAGCCTCCATCATCTCAACGGCGCAACAAGCAAGGCCAAAAGTCATCGGCCAGAGTGAGCCTGTTCTTGCCCAATTAATAACTTTGTCTAATGAGGTTGTGACAAAGCCTTCTTTCATTAAGCCTTCAATAGCCATTGTGACTCCTTGTTATTCCCACTCTAAAGCCCCTTTTTTCCACTCAAAAATAAATCCAACCACAAGAAGCAGTAAAAATATAGACATTGAAATAAAACCAAACCATCCAAGCTCAGCCTGAACAACTGCCCAAGGAATAAAAAAGGCAACTTCAAGGTCAAAAAGGACAAACAAAATCGCAACGAGATAGTAGCGGATGTTGAAGTGCATACGAGAATCATCAAAAGCTGGAAATCCGCACTCAAATTGTGAGTTTTTTTCCTCACTCGGATCGCTCGGACCAAGCAGATAACCAACAACTGTAAGCCCTACTCCAAAGGCAATTCCTAGGAAAATAAAGACGATAATGGGTAAATAATTTTCGAGCATTGTTTATCCTCAACTAAACAGCGCAATATTATAACAAGATTATGAGAAAACAGCCAGTTAAAAAGCAGTTAATTTAAAGCAAAAGGTAGCGAATTAAAGCTGAGTACCGCCTACGGTCAAGGTATCAACTTTGAGGCTTGGCTGCCCAACTCCAACAGGAACGCTTTGGCCATCTTTACCGCAAACACCTATACCAGGGTCAAGCTTTAGATCATCACCTACCATTGAAATTTGATGGAGCACTTCATCCCCTGAACCAATAAGTGTTGCGCCCTTTATTGGGGTTGTGATTTTTCCATTTTTAACTAGATATGCCTCATTAGCTGAAAATACAAACTTTCCTGAGGTAATATCCACTTGACCACCGTCAAAGTTTTTAGCGTAAATACCATCGTCTACTGAAGAAATCATGTCCTCAAATTTGTCATCGCCATTAAGCATATAGGTGTTGGTCATTCTTGGCATTGGAATGTGTGCATAGGATTCCCGCCTGCCATTTCCAGTACTCGGTTTATTCATAAGTCGGCCATTCATTTTGTCCATCATGTAGCCTTTGAGCAATCCGTTTTCGATTAGAGTTGTCTCTTGAGTAGGCGTACCTTCATCATCAATCGTTAGACTTCCTCGACGATTTTGAATTGTTCCATTGTCAACAATTGTGCACTTTTCACTCGCAACTTTTTCACCAATTCTGCCACTGAAAACAGAGCTTCCTTTGCGATTAAAATCGCCCTCTAGTCCATGACCTATAGCTTCATGCAAAAGAACTCCAGGCCATCCAGATCCAAGAATGACTGGCATCTTTCCAGCAGGAGCATCTTTAGAGTCAAGCGCCACTAAAGCCAGTCGAATTGCTTCTTTAGTGTAGGTTTCAGCGAGTGAGTTTTTTGCAAAATAACTATAATCATATCTACCTCCACCTCCAGTTGAAGCCTGCTCAATCCTTCCATTGTGTTCGACAACCACTGAGACGTTCACTCTAACCATAGGCCTGCAATCAACTTGATAAACTCCGTCGGTAGATGCTATTAATACTTCTGTGTAAGCACCTGAAAGAGAGGCGTTTACCTGGACAACTTTTGGCTCTTTTCTTGCCATCGAATCAATTTGCCTCAGCATACCTACCTTTTGTTCAGAAGACAAACTATCAAGAGGGCTAATTGCAGCATACTTAGAAGGGTGGCTAGTACTCTCTAAAATCTTAGGCGGCTTATTGGATTTATAATTTGAAATACCTTTTGCAAAATCCACAGCCCCTTGAATAGCCTTTAGATTTAGATCATCAGAATATGAAAATCCTGTTTGATCTCCAGATACGCATCTTGCACCTACGCCATGAGTAATATTGTATGAGCCATCTTTAACGATTCCTTCGTCAAGAACCCACGACTCAGCGATAGAGTGTTGAAAAAATAAATCAGAATAATCTGAGCCATTTTCTGACATGGAGCTCAGCAAATTAAAAATTTCAGTTTCGTTAATTTTGTGATCATTGAGTAGCTGATTTATCATAAAACTTTGACTCCATCTAATTGTTCAATAACTGGCTCAGACCAGGGACCAGATATAATAAAGGTAACCTCAATAGCATTATCTAGAAGTCCACTCATTACCTGACCACCAAAAAGCATCTTATCGGCAGCCCAAACGCCAAGCCCAGCAAAACCTCCTCCAGCTAAATAAGTAGCCAATGGAATTGTATCGGCTATAGCAGGTTGAACGTTTGCTGCTAAATTATAATCTCTTTTTATTACATCAACACTACCAGTCAACTCAATATCACTCTCTTCGCTCTCAACTAAAAAATAGTCCACCTTTGCAACCCCTTGATTAAAGAGTAATTTAGCATTGATATAATCATAGACGTATCCCTGCTCTCTGAGCTCATCTCTAGAAAGCCTGAGTCTTTTGGCGATTGACTCTAAGTTAATAAATGATAGAAGTTTGAAAAGGTTGGGGTCTTGATTAGTAAAAACTCCTTCTGCAACGTCTGCCTGCATATATCCTGTTATTTTTTCTAGCGATATCTCCCATGGCTGGCAATCACAATAAAGCCTTAAGTCAACGCTAAAACCTCCTCCAATAACTGGCTCATCAACTCCAAACTTATCTAAAAAGCTTGACAAGTTGTCATTTGCTGCTTTAGCCCTCAAAGCCGTTTTTCCATTGAGCCAACTGCCATTAAAAATTAGGTCTTCATCACTTAATCCAATATTTTCAAATACGAGATTTTTGATTTCCATAACATAGTCTCGGTTTATCAGGTCAACTTCAAAATTTGGAATTTTTTGATCATTTATCCTTGAGTTAATTGTTGACAAATGAAAGCTTGGGAACACTGCAGGAGACAGCTTCCATTTTTCTATACTGTCAAGGCTAGTTATATTCAGGTCGTTAAGAGTAACCAAGTAATTACCCTCATCACTTGTCAAAAATTCAACTTTAGCATTTAAATTTTCGGAACTGATTATGCTATTCCATTGATCATTCAAGTTTTTATTAATATAGACATCAGTTGCAGTTTCTAGATGACTTAGCTTTACTTTTAAACCTTGCTTTTGTTCACCAATCCAATCCTTAGGATTAAGTGAAATTTGGAACAGTTCTTTGCCAATTAGACCCTTACCTTTTGTTCTAATTAGACCATCACTGTATGAAATCTGAGAGTTAAACTCATCTATCTCGAGTTTCCCATCTAGAACACTTAATGAGTTCTCTGAGGCAAACATATCAAAACTCAACTTGAGCTTTTGGTCATTATTGCTTTGAATAGGCACCTCCATATTGACGCTACCCCAAAGCTTACCTTTTAATTCAAACTCTTCAAGATAAGCTTTAATTTTTTCAGAAACAGAAGATTTTTTGATGAAGTCTTCTATTATCAGGCTCTCTGAGTTAAATCTTGCATTCAGCGACAAAGTCGAATCTGGCTGAGAAAAGTCTCTTGTGGTTATGCTTAAATAACTTAAATCAATATCTTCAACGCTCGCCTGATTTCCCACAATCTTAAGGTAATCATTTGAAAAATTAACTTTGGCATTGATATTTTCAATAGAAGGCCACTTTGGATTAGCACTGATTGTTGCGCCATTAAGGTTTGCAGAAAATTTAGTATTTGGTGACTCAATCTCTCCTGACATATTAAATCGTGTTGTCAGCATGATATCTGTAAGTGAGCCTTCAGTTAGAACTGTTTCTATCCATTGGACAGCCCTAGAATCTGCCAACGATTCAGGAATATTTTGACTTATCTTATTCACCTCAATTTGGTCTATATAGCTTTCAAAATCAAGAAAAACCTGGTCCTGTTGGTTAAAGATTTTGACCTGTGCTGAAAGATTAAAATCTTCGTTATTAATTGAAAAAGGTATAACAGCGACCCGCTCTTCTCTTGCTTTAGCAACATCGATGCTCGTATTAATTCGAACCGAACTGCCTAGTTTAGGAACTTGTGAACTGCTAAAGATTGACTCATCCCTCATTGAAAGACTGATTTTCTGCTCGCTCCTCTTCAGCTCCATTGGAGCAAGATCTAAAGATTGCTCTCCGATAAGCTTTGTTCTATTAATTGAAAGTGACTTAAGGGCAAGTAACCCTGAAATACCAATGTTAGATAAAACTCCATCAGTATTAATGATTCCAACATACTTATCAATAAATGAAGTGTCAATTACTAACTCATTGATATCAATATGGCCCGGTATGTCAATGCCCTCATAGAGAGCCTTAAGATCTACATTCCACCTTAATACATCTATTTTTGCAATTGGTTTAAGTCCATCAGCACCAATTTGAAGATCTTTGACAGCCAATAATAGTTCATTTTCTTGAAACTCGAGTGATATTTTTTCAATGGCGATGTCTAGTCCACTGACCTCAGAGAGTCGACTTTCAATTTGGCCTTTGATAGTTTGAGGAAAGAGGATAAAAAAAGCAACAACGGCTAACAGGGCAAGGGCTATCAATGCAGTAACCCAAGTACTAATCTTTAAAATATTGAGACTTCTTAGGAGGGTTTTTTTTAACATATTTTTGTTGCAATCAACTGCAAGTTATTATAACCAAATGTATAATATTGCGGAATTTAATCTAATCTAAGGGAAGAGTCAATGAGTCAAGGTACATCAGCTTCAACAAAATTAATGCTAATCGTTTGGGCGCTTGCCATGATTTTTATTGGCTATATGTCACTGACTTCTTCAAGCCATGATTCGGCAACTAGCGACATGATGGTTGACAATGCTGTTCTTGAAAGGATTAAACCCGTTGGAGAAGTTCGAATAGACTCAAGTACAATGGTTGCATCAGCTGAGAGCACTGAAACAGATGAGCGCTCAGGAGAAGAAATTTATAATAGCAAATGCGCTGGATGCCATACTTCTGGAATCATGGGCGCGCCTAAGTATGCTTCTCTAGCAGACTGGTCATCAAGAATTGACCTTGGTCTGGATAAACTGACTGCCTCAGCAATAGCAGGTAAGGGCGGAATGCCAGCAAGAGGAACCTGTATGGACTGTTCTGATAATGAAATCAAGGTTACAGTTCAATATATGTTGGATAGCTTGGATTAGAGCAGATTAATGACTTGTTGGCTGAAAAACGCCCAAGTCTCTATTTTTTTCGACATCACTCCACGGCAAAACCCTTCCATTCATTGCTATATAGACGCCAGGCTCTAAAAGCTGAAGAGAACCTAAGGCGCAACCAAAATTAAATAATGCGTCTGAATTATTCACTGCATACGGGACCATAGAGCCAAACAAAACAATTGTTTTATTAATTTCTCTCTCACCTAAAAGTTTAGCTGTGTCACACATGGTGTCTGTTCCGTGAGTGATTAATATCAATTCCTCAGTAGAATTTTCACATCTATCTAAAATTAATTGGCGATCTGTGTCGACCATATCTAAACTATCTATAAGTAGGAGCTCTTCTTGAATGAGATCGACTTCGATTCTAGCTCTCTTGATCATTTCTGGAAAATGGGTCTTATCAAATTCTAGCTCACCATTGGACTGGTTATAAAACTTATCTATAGTCCCACCTGTAATCATTAGTCTTACTTTCATATAAACATCCTAACTAACTTTAAATACTAATTATAACTTCTCTGACCAAAAATATCAGTCCCAACTCTAACCAGGTTTGCACCATTTTTGATTGCAATCTCAAGGTCTGCGGACATACCCATTGAGAGCGAGTCAAGATTTGGATACTTAGAGATTAATTGTTTCATTTCAGCAAAACTATTTTGTGAATTTTCAGGTCTTGGTATTGTCATAAAACCCCTCAAAGAAAGGTTAGGAAGGCTCTCTATTTCAGAGACAATCTCTCCAACATTCTCAATATCAACTCCTGACTTAGTCTCCTCTCTATCCACGTTGACCTGAATCAAAATATTTAAAGACCCTAAAGCAGGATTTCGTTGATCACTCAGACGCGTTGCAACTTTTATTCTGTCTATGCTATGCACCCAATCAAAGTTGTCTGCTATTGCACTCGTTTTATTAGATTGGATAGGCCCTATAAAATGCCAGATCAATCCACTTCCTTTAAAAAAATTAATTTTTTTAATAGATTCTTGAAGATAGTTCTCTCCAAAATGAACCTGTCCAGCATCTACAGCCTCTTGAATTTCTTTGGTTGACCTGGTTTTACTGACTGCAATTAGTTCAACCTTCTTTCTAGATTGAACTGAATCAATTCTCGTTTTGACCAGTTTTAAATTATCCGAAATCATTAAAGACTGATTGAGCTTCAAAAACTGGGCCATCGACACAAACCCTTTTCATTGCAGGCCCATTTTCAGTCTGAACCTCAACAACACATCCAGCACAGCCGCCAACAGCACAGGCCATGAATTCTTCAAGTGAAGCCTGACATGGAATGCTGTATTCACTCGCTAACTTTGAAACAGCTTCAAGCATTGGATGCGGACCACATGTATATATTTCAACATTGCTTAAGTCATCAGAAGAGAGGTTATCTAAAAAATCTTTAGCGAGACCAGTGACATAACCCTGATAGACGCCATCATAATTTTGAAGACTTGCTAAACCGCATGGTATCCCCCACTCTTCCAGCAAAGGCATGGTATGAAATTTAGAGGACTGGTAGCCATTTAATTTACTCTCTGAGGCATCGAAAGGGAAAGGCACTTCAGATCCTAATATGACATAGGGCTTATATAAAGAATTCCCTTTTAACTCCTGCGCCATTGCAATAATTGGAGGCATACCAACACCGCCTCCAATCAATAGTGGAATTTTGTTTTCAGTCACTTCAAATCCATTTCCAATAGGTCCTATGACTGAGACTATATCCCCAATTTTTCGTTCGGCGAGTTGCCTAGTGCCCTCACCTACAATCTTATAAAGAAGATCAAAGGTTCCATTATCTTTATCCACCGACATCACAGAAATAGGTCTTCTCATAGCCAACATGCCTGAGACTGACAGGTGAACGAATTGACCAGGACGGGTAGCCTGTGAAATTTCTTGTGACTCTAATGTGAGAATATATTGATCGGCTTCAAACTTATAGTGCGCCAGAATCTGGCAATCATTTACACTGATAGTATCCCTATTTGTTTTAGCCATTTGTTGTGATCAGTGTTCCAACGCCTGAATCAGTAAAGACCTCTAACAGAACGGCATGCGAGACCCTTCCATCAATGATATGACTTCTTTGAACTCCATTTTCAACTGCAGCCAGGGCGCAGCCAATCTTTGGCAGCATACCGCCATGAATTGTGCCGCTCTTAATCAACTCCTTAACCGTTGATGAGCTCATTCCAGTCATCAGCTCACCTTTATCATCCAAAAGGCCAGCCGTATTCGTTAAAAGAATTAATTTTTCCGCATTAAGTGACTCTGCAATAGCACCCGCAACTAAGTCCGCGTTAATATTATAGGAGTACCCATCTTTTCCAACGCCAATCGGAGCAATGACAGGGATAAAGTCTCCTTGCAATAATAAATTAATAACTGAAACATCAATCTGATCAACTTGACCCACATGTCCTAAATCAATAATTTCAGAGGTAGGCTCCATTTCTGTTTTGAGTTTTTTTGCAGTAATAAGTCTGCCATCTTTTCCGGTGAGTCCAATAGAATTTCCACCATGCTGATGAATAAGGTTAACAATTTCTTTGTTAACCAATCCGCCAAGCACCATCTCAACAACATCCATTGTCTCACTATCAGTAACGCGCATACCATCAATAAACTCGCTATTTTTACCAAGTTTTTTTAGAGTGTCGCCGATCTGAGGGCCTCCGCCATGAACCACAATTGGGTTCATTCCAACAGATTTCATAAGAACAATATCCCTAGCAAAACTAGATTTTAGTTTTTCATCTACCATGGCGTTTCCGCCATATTTAATAACAATTGTCTTTCCCTTAAATCTTTGGATGTAAGGTAGTGACTCAGTTAAGACGTCTGCAATTTTATGAGAACTCATTTCAATCTTACTTTTCAAAACTTTGGAGTATTTTAACAGCCATAAGGCTTAATGACAGGCTTTACCTATTTTTTTAATCGTTAATAGTTATTTTTAAGGGGTGATTGCTTTATTCCAAGAATATTGCCTGTAGATCATTAAGAAAGCTTAAGCCTTTGCGGGTGGGCTTTATTTTATTAGTATGCACATCCAATAACCCCAGACTTACGGCCTCTCTCATTTGTTCACTAAGCAATTTAACAGGTTGGCCTGTTCTTGACTCATAAAGCTCAGGATTAAAACCGCCAACTAGCCTTAAACTATTCAGCATGAATTCAAATGATAAGTTTTCCACGGGCTTGATACTTAGTGCTTGATTATTTTTATTAACTGACATCAAATAATCTTTCGGTGACTTCATTTTCAAAGTTCTGACTATTTCACTAGAAGTTATATTTGTAATCTTGCCATGAGCACCAGCACCAATTCCAATGTAATCACCAAACTCCCAATAATTCATATTATGCTTTGATGGCAAGGCGCTATATGCTGAGATTTCATATTGATGAAACCCTTTTTGATTCAAAAGGTCTGCACCCCTTTCACCAATCCTCCAAATATCTTCATCAGATGGCAGGATAGGGGGGAATTTCGAGAATAATGTGTTTGGCTCAAGGGTTAGCTGATAAAAGGAGATATGGCTAGGGTTTAGGGAAATTGCAGTCATAACATCATTCATGCATTCATCAATACTTTGATCTTTTAGTCCATACATTAAATCAATATTAAAATTATCAAAGCCTACGTCTTGAGCCTTTAAAATTGCTTTTTGTGCCTCCTGGCCACTATGAATCCTTCCCAAAAAATCCAGCTTCTCATCATTAAAAGATTGAACTCCTATTGATAGTCGATTAATTCCAACATTCCTGTATTCAGAAAACTTATCAACTTCAAATGTTCCCGGATTGGCCTCTAGTGTAATCTCTATATTTGTTGAAAACTCTAATCTATCCTTTAAACCTGCAAATAAGCGAGTAATATCTTTAATGCTCATTAAGCTTGGCGTACCTCCGCCAATAAAAATAGAGTTAATTTTCCTCTGCTGCACATACTTCAAATCTCCATCTAAATCCTTCAAAAGAGCGCTAATATATCCATCTTGAATCTCGCTATCATGAGAATTGAAGTCACAGTAAGGACATTTTTTTACGCACCATGGGTAGTGAATGTAGAGTGAGAGTGGAGGTAACTTAAGTAAATTATTCAATGAGTGATAACTCTGCTAATAAATCTCTAAGCGCGAGCCCTCGATGCGATATTCTATTTTTAGTTTCTGGATTAAGCTGAGCAGAGCTACAATCATAATCCTTTAAATAAAAAATTGGGTCATAACCAAATCCATTTTTTCCAATAGGGGTTTTTAAAATTTCACCATACCATCGCCTTTCTATAATGACCGGGTTAGAATCTTGGGCATCCCGAACGAAAACCATCGCACAACAAAAATTAGCCTTACGATTAGTGTGGCTCTCCATTGCTTTAAGAAGCTTGATTATATTTTCCTCATCAGATGCATTTTGTCCTGCATATCGTGCTGAGTAAATCCCTGGTTCGCCATCAAGCACCTCTACCTCTAGGCCTGAGTCATCGGCTAGTGCAGGAAGTTGACTCTGAGATGCGGCATTTCTTGCTTTAATTAAAGCATTTTCGATAAACGAACTGCCAGTTTCTGGCACCTCAATTACCTTGAGCTCTTTTTGGGAGACCACGGTGTAATGACCGACTAACATTGCATTTAGTTCTCTTACCTTTCCAAGATTTCCGGTTGCAAGGATTATTTTTTTCATCGTGTATAATTTTGCATTAAAGATGGAGGCAACATGACCCAAGATGAATTAAAAAGCGAGGTGGCTAAAGCAGCACTTAAATACGTTACTCCTGGGACTATTATAGGTGTTGGGACAGGTTCTACAGCAAATTTTTTTATCGATCATTTAGCCGGCATGAAAGACTCTATCAAGGGCGCAGTTGCAAGCTCTATTGATACTGCAAATAGACTTAAAAGACATGGCATCCCAGTTATCAATCTTAATGATGTTGATGAAATTTCTGTTTATATTGATGGTGCTGATGAGTCAGACCATAAACTCAATCTTATCAAGGGTGGAGGGGGAGCATTAACTCGAGAAAAAATTGTTGCTGCAGTCTCCCATCAATTCGTATGTATTGCAGATGAGTCTAAGCTTGTAGACTCATTAGGTAAGTTTCCTTTACCCGTTGAAGTAATTCCAATGTCCGCCAACTATGTAAAACGTCAAATTATTGACTCAATTGGGGGAAATCCAATTTTAAGGGAGGAATTAACCACTGATAATGGAAACCTGATACTTGATATTCATGAGCTTGAAATTGATGATCCGCAAAATCTTGAGAATTGTCTTAACAATATTGTTGGAGTAGTCACAAATGGGCTATTCGCAAATCGTGGAGCAGATATTCTTCTTTTAGGTTCGCAAAATGGTGTTATTATTAAGCACGCTAAATAATTTTTTAGCTTGTTGAAACATAGGTCGGTCACTAGCCCTATTCAAAAAAGGCCAATAAGAAAGATATTTCTGAATTGGTTTTATTAATCGAATAGGTTATGGAAAATGAAAAAACTCATCAAGTTACTTGCTAAAGTTTTAATCGCATTTCTTGGAGTATGGTGCGTTTGTGCTTCACTTGCAGCGCTATATGGTGTTTCTCTCTATTTTCCTTTCTATATAACTGATGGTGTGGAGATTCCATATCATCGATTGCTAGCTTTAAGAGTGACTATCCTACTCACTTTTGCCTATTACTCACTAAAGTATTTAATTTCTGAATCAAGGCAGTTATATCCTATTCAGTTTCTAGATACAATCTTAAAAATTTACTTTTGCTCTGCTTTAGTCATTGGAATAAGGTTAGAAGTTGCAGCCAGTGAATTTATGGTGTTGATTTTATTTTTGCTCATGGCAATTGTCACCCATGTTGTCTCAAGACCTAAATTAAGAAGGTTTTATTACTCCAAGTTCTCTGATTAACAACGCACCTACAAAACTCAGAATTCTGTTATTATTTATCTTCAATACACTTAATTATTAGGAATGCATAACTTTACACCTGTCAGCGCACTCATTGGAGGAGTCATAATTGGGCTCTCGGTCGTATTGTATTTCTACTCAACTGGCAGGTTGGCAGGGGTAAGTGGTATATTTGAGAATACTGTTACCAAGTCCTCGAAAAGAGTCTCAAATCTCCTATTCTTAATTGGCTTGGTGGTTGGACCAGTGGCTATCTACTATCTAATTTTGCCAAATAAACCGATCGCATTTGAAATAACTAATTCATACCTGCTTATCATTTCTGGCGGCTTTTTGGTTGGTTTTGGAACTAGGCTTGGAGGTGGATGCACTTCTGGCCATGGGATATGCGGTATTGGCAGACTGTCCGTAAACTCAATGATTGCTACTGCAATCTTTGTCCTCACTGGAATGATCACGGTATTCATTCTTCAACAACTGGGGATATACTTATGAATGATAAATTTATCTCCCTGATCTCTGGCGTTATTTTTGGAATTGGATTAGTAATCTCTGGAATGACAAATCCTGAGAAAGTGAT
Source organism: uncultured Gammaproteobacteria bacterium (assembly GCA_902509905.1). Taxonomy (GTDB): domain Bacteria; phylum Pseudomonadota; class Gammaproteobacteria; order PS1; family Pseudothioglobaceae; genus Pseudothioglobus. Next base: position 49,308 of record CABWZI010000005.1, read on the forward strand.
TGGCTTTCTAAGTATTACTCATAATTGGGATGCCTCGTTGATATTTGTTATGGGTGGAGGAGTACTAACTGCTGGACCTTTCTTTTTTCTATTAAAAAACAAAGAGACTTCAGCTCTAGGCAATCAAATTGACTTACCTAAAAAACAGAAACTTGATAGCAAGATAGTTATAGGAGCTTCACTTTTTGGAGTAGGCTGGGGGCTTGTTGGACTCTGTCCGGGGCCCGCCATTGCAGCGCTTGCAACTCTTGATCCAATTGCATTTGTTTTCTTGATTTCAATGGCTGCTGGAGTCATAGCCAAAAAAAATATAGTTAAATAAACTTTTTTCCTACTAAAATATTTCTTCTCGAATATAAGATAAGCATATGACGAATCAAACTTTAGATATGTGTGGTTATGCATGTCCAATGCCCATTTTAAAAACAAAGCAAGCACTTGCATCAATGTCTTCAAGAGAAGTCATCGAAGTCATTTGCACGGACCAGGGATCAAAAAAAGATTTTGTGGCTTTCTGTAATCAACTTGGTCACAAACTAATATCTCAAAGAGATGAAGGCAACAAAATCATCTTCCAAATAGAAAAAAACTAGTCTAAATTATGTCTGATCTAAATGAAATGACGTTAATTGCGTCAAAAGGGACTCTTGACTGGGCCTATCCCCCTTTTATTTTGGCTTCAACTGGAATTGCTATGAGCAAAGAAGTAACCGTATTTTGTACTTTCTATGGCCTAAACCTTTTGCTTAAAGACTTATCACACTTAAGAATTTCCCCACAGGGAAATCCTGATATGCCAATGAAAATGCCTTTTGGGCCAAAATGGTTTCAAGCGATTGATTTTGGACCTAAAATTCCTAACTTATTTTGGAATATTCCTGGATTAGAGTTTTTCGCTACACAGATGATGAAGAAAACCTTTAAAAATAATGGCATGGCCACTATTGAGGAGCTCCGAGAAATTTGCATTGATATGGGGGTAAAGTTTATTGCCTGCGAAATGACAATGGGAATGTTTGGTTTTTCTCGAGAGGATTTTATTGAAGGTATTGAGTTTGCTGGAGCTGCTACCTATCTGGATGTCGCTCACAAATCTAACCAAGATTTATTTATTTAGTCTATCGCCAGTCAAGATTTGTCCACCCATTTTCATTAGCCGCTGCCGTGAGTATTGGGTCACCATTAATGGCTACAGGGTTATCCACAAGCTCAAGAAGCGGAAGGTCATTGTGGGAGTCTGAATAAAAATAAGATCCAATCAAGTTTTCATTGTTCGTTTCAAGCCAAGGCATTAAATTATCAATTTTTCCAGACTGAAAACACGGAATACCTGAGACTTTACCAGTAAACCTTCCTGATACAAACTCTGGTTCAGTTGCTAGCAAATGCTCAATACCATACATTTCAACAATCGGTTTAGTAACAAAGGTGTTGGATGCAGTGATGACAAGAACTGAATCCCCATTCTTTTTGTGATTGTCAATGCAATTTTGAGCTTTTTCAAGAATTATTGGCCTAATTTTTGTCTCCATAAAGTCTTTGCGAAGCTGATTGAGCTTATCAAAAGAATGCTCTGATAGAACTTTAAAACTAAACTCTGCCCAGGCATAAATATCGAGCTCACCAATTTCATACTGATGATAAAAATAATCATTCATCTTTTGGAACGATTCTCGATCAGTAATAATTCCTTCATCACACAAGAATTCCCCCCAAAGATAATCGCTATCGCCACCAATAAGAGTATTATCTAAATCAAAAATTGCTAAAGGCATACTTCTGTCTCCACGATGTTCATAATCTCTTCAACTGAATCAACAACTCTGATTAACTCAAAATGTTCCTGATTGACATAGGATTTATCGACTGTTTGCTGTATCCATGATAGAAGAGAGTTCCAAAATTTTGAGTCATACAAAACGATTGGCATTTTCTTCATTTTCCTAGTTTGCATTAAAGTTAAAACCTCCATCAACTCATCAGCAGTTCCATAACCACCGGGAAAATAGATACAAGCACTTGAGTACTTAACGAGCATCACTTTTCTTGAAAAGAAATAGTTAAAGGTAATATTTTCATCCAAATAAGGATTGCTAGACTGTTCCTGTGGTAATAAGATATTAAGACCAATACTTTTGGATTTGCCCTCATAGGCTCCTTTATTAGCCGCACTCATAATACCCGGTCCGCCACCTGTAAATACATTGTAACCTGCATTAGATAGGTCTTTACCCAATTCATACGCCTTGACATACAAAGGGTCTGAAGACTCAATTCTTGCAGAACCAAAAACAGTGACATTATTTTCAAAGCTCTGAAGTTTTTCTTTTGCTGATAATAACTCAGCACCGACAGTAACTAGGCTCATAGCGACGAAAAAACAGCAGAAGCTGCTTCGATTGTTCTGTTAATATCCTCTTCTGTATGAGCAATTGATAGAAATCCAGCCTCATAAGCAGAGGGTGCAAGATAGACCCCTTTATTTAGCATAGCATTATAAAAGTTTTTAAAAAGCTCTATATCGCAACTAGATGCCTGCTTAAAATTAGTAACTTTATCTTCGGCACTAAAAAACAGACCAAACATTCCCCCTACATAGTTACTTGTCATTGGAATGCCATGAGATTTTGCTTCAGAGACCACCCCATCAACAAGCTGAGACGCTCGTTCACCAAGGTTTTGATAAAAGGACTTGTCAGACTCTAGGGCACTGAGCATAGCTATTCCAGAAGCCATTGATAAAGGATTACCTGAAAGTGTTCCTGCCTGATAAACCGGTCCAAGAGGGGCAATTTGATTCATAATTTCTCTTTTTCCACCAAATGCTGCCACCGGCAGTCCGCCACCAATTACTTTACCCAGAGCTGTAAGGTCAGGCTTCACTTGATAAACCTCTTGAGCACCCCCTAAGGCAACTCTGAAACCTGTCATTACTTCATCAAAAATAAGCACCGTGCCATACTTATCACAAATCTTTCTTAGGCCCTCTAGAAAACCATCTTTGGGCGGTATGCAATTCATATTGCCAGCTATTGGTTCAACAATAATACAGCCAATTTCTTCTCCCATTTTAGAAAACAATTCCTCAACAAGCTCCAAATTATTAAACTCGAGTGTCAAAGTATGCTTGGCGAGATCCTCTGGCACTCCGGGAGATGTAGGGACACCTAATGTAAGGGCTCCAGATCCAGCCTTAACCAGTAAAGAGTCAGAATGCCCATGATAACAGCCCTCAAATTTTAAAATTTTGTCACGATTCGTGAAACCTCTTGCCAATCTAATCGCACTCATGGTTGCCTCTGTACCTGAACTTACCATTCGAACAAGTTCAATGGAAGGCATTATTTGACAAACTTTTTTTGCCAATGATGTCTCTATTGCAGTTGGCGCACCAAATCCCAACCCCTTATCTAGAACAGACTTTACAGCATCAATTATGACAGGATTTGAGTGACCTAAGATCATTGGGCCCCATGAGCCGACATAATCAATATAGGAGTTTCCATCTACATCAAAAAGATAAGCACCCTCTCCTCTATCAAAAAACACAGGGTCGCCACCAACGCCATTAAATGCTCTGACAGGGGAGTTGACACCTCCAGGAATATACTCTTTTGCCTCTCTAAATAAAATTGAAGATTGTTTCATTAATGCTCCTGAAAATTGGTTACAGCTGGATATTTTTTTAAATTTGTAATATGAGACCATACCACCAAGATATTATCCAATAATAATTTCATATTTACAGTGGTTTGTGACAGCGAAATTGCTTGATTGGTATCATCTAATAGTTTATATAAATGATTGAACGAGGCTTTTTCAACAACCTTATTCAACTCAAGATTTGCACCATCATGATTTAATATTTTAATTTTAATGCCTTCATTAATGAGGTGTTGCAGACATTTCAATACATCAAGTTCATTATCAGAAAAAATTTCTGCATCTGTAATTTTAGTTGGGCTCAATGCAATTTCTAACAGCAAGTTTTGCCAGCTCTGATATTTAAAATAATAATCCCCTTTTAAATCATCGATTGCCCTTTGAGGAACGCCGTATGCACTTTCTAATAATTGCATAGGATCAAAGTCTGATCGAGTATCGTCATTAATTTGACTCGCAACCCACTTTGCAGTGCTCTCATCATAGGATGGGTTTATATGAATAGTTTGACATCTAGACAAAATAGTCATCGGAAGTCTATCAGTATTATGAGCAAGTAAAATAATGAGCGTGTTTTGTCTAGGCTCTTCGAGTGTTTTGAGAAGGCTATTGGCTGCATTATTATTCATCTGATCAGCATAAAAAACTACTCCGATTTGAAGAGTTTCGGCTGTTTTTCCTAATGACTCGCAAAATGCTCTAATTTGATCAACTCTAATATCCTTTGACATTGAGCCGGCATCATTTAGTTCTGTTCTGCAATAAATTAAATTTGGATAATGAGAACGACGAATTAAGACACTGTGGCCCAATTCAGATTTAGGATCATCATTATCTAGTGCTTTACAAAGTTCACAATGATCGCAAGAGGAATTTGGGCAAAGGAGCTTTTTGATTAAAGCTTGAGTAAAATCAAACTTACCAATTTTATCTACTCCAGTTATGAGCAGAGCATGAGGTAAATGATTTTGCTCAATCATCTTATCCAGCTTTTCACTCGCTTTTTTATGCCATGGAAAGGTCATAATGAGTCTAGTAATGCCCTAATTTTAGATTGAATATCATTTACTGATCCACTTGCATCTATCAACTTGATTCGCTCTGGGAAGGACTCTGATCTACTTATAAAAACAGATCTTACTCGCTCGAAAAAAGCCCGTTCTTCTAATTCAATTCTGTCTTTTGCAGCTCTAGCCTCTATTCTTTGCATGCCAATCTCAACACTCACATCTAATAAAAGAGTTAAGTCTGGTTTAAAGTCACCTAAAACCCAATCTGCTAGCTCAGAAATACGATTTAAATCGAGCATTCTACCGCCGCCTTGATAGGCAAAGGAAGCATCAGTAAAGCGATCACTAACAACCCAATACCCCTCATTCAAAGCAGGAATAATTTTATTTTGAATCAATTCATTTCTTGAGCTAAACATTAACATTAGCTCTGTGTCACTATGCATCTCTTGATTATCTACGTCGAGCAAAACAGAACGTATTTTCTCACCAACTTCTGTGCCACCAGGTTCACGAGTTCTAACAACTTCTATACCTTTTTCATGTAAATAGCTACAAATAAAGTCAATTTGGGTACTTTTACCTGCACCTTCAACACCATCAACAGTAATAAATTTCCCTTTTCTCATACTCTATAATTTTAAACTAGTTAGCCTTTAAGTACTTCTTGATATTCTCTTTATGCTCGTCATAAGTCTCTGCAAATGCATGACTACCATCTTTCTTTGAAACAAAGTATAGTGCACTTCCCTTAGCCGGATGAAGCGCTGCGAATAGAGAATGGTAACCAACAGAGGAGATAGCACCTGGAGGTAGCCCCTTATTTCGATAGGTGTTATAAGGATGATCAAACTTCAAGTCGCTTCGAGTTAGTGGAGGTTTGTATTGATCCCCAAGAGCATAGATAACGGTGGGATCAGTCTGTAGACGCATATTTGAATTTAATCTTCCAATAAAAACACCGGAAATCATTGGCTTTTCGTTATCAAGGGCAGTTTCGTTTTCTATCAATGAAGCTAAAATAATTGCTTGGTAAGGTGAATCAAGTGGGATAGATTTATCTCTGTTTTCCCACAACTCTGCCAATTTGAGTTTCATGGTTTCATGGGATTTTTTTAAAACATTCTCAATGCTTTCGCCATAATTAAAAATATAGGTTTCAGGATAAAACCAACCATCGTAAGGCTTCTTTACACCAATTGATTTCATAATATTCTCCAGAGATCCATTGGAGTTTATTGATGGGTCTTTATCTAATTGTTTAAAGTAGTATTGAATCGTTTTTCCTTCAACCAAAGTAACTTTAGTTTTAAGGACTTCACCATTTGAAATTTGATTAATGAAATTAAAAATACTGGTATCAGGCTTTAGTTCATAATATCCAGACTTTAATTTCTTATTTGCATTGAGCAGCCTACTCAAGGACGTAAAGAACCTCTTTGATTTAATTATTTTTTTTTCACTCAACTCCTGTGCCACCTCACCTATGGAAGAGCCAGATTTAACCTGAAAAATTTGAGGTTGATTAACTAAGATATCCTTTGATGTCAGTATCCATGCGATTAGCAATAATAAAAGAGCGGACGCTATGATTCTTGAAAAAAGTTTACGTCTAGTAGTTAAATACATGTCCAAGATTTGCTGTCTTGAGTCACCGATTCAAATGCTATTTTAATTCGCTCAGTCAGGGATCTTTTTTGGAACTGAAAATCCTCAATCAAATTAACTGACTGAATCCCAATAATGCTATTTGAAATGAAGACTTCATCAGCTTTTTTTACCTCATTTATTGAAATATTTCTTTGTTCAACATGCAATTCTATCGTTTCTGCAAGCTCTAGAATAAGAGATCGGCGACTTCCTATTACGCCGCATCTATCCAAACTTGGCGTGACTAGCCTTTGACCAAAAATGAAGTAAATGTTTCCTTGGGTCACAGAAATGATATTTTGGTTTTCATCTAACATAATTGCCTCATCGGCTTTCAATGAAGACCGCGCCAAAATCTGTTCAATCCTATTGCAATGTTTAATGCCTGCTAGATTTGGATTTGAATGGAAACCACTTTGAGCATACTCAAGAGAATATGAGTCTCTTGTATAAGTTTTTTTCAGTTCTGAAACAATGACAACTCTAACTGGCAAAATATCATCAGGATAGCTATACCCCCTTTCTGTATTGCCGCGTGATAAAACTAATTTAAGAACACAATTTTTTTTTGAAGTTAAGTTAAGTGCTTTTTTGATATCCTTTAACCATAAGGATTCTTCTATGTTTTTTATTTTGAGTTTTCTGCAACCAATTTCCAATCTCGACAGATGTTTTTCCCAAAATAAGATGCGATTATCTTTAACAATACAGGTTTCAAACAGCCCATCACCATATTGAAAATTACGGTTAAAAATACTTATATCTGAATGCTCTTTACCATTGATGATTGCAATTGAATCCATATCTTATGGGAGCATTATATTATTCAATAAGGTTAGGAATATGAACAACAATAATCAACAACTGAGTTTACTTTTAACTTAAAAATGCTTTGAGCGGGAACCTCAAAAGATTCTCCACCTTGAATAGCTTTCCATCTATCACTACCTGGAAGTAAAACACTCATCTCTCCTGCAAGGATCTCCATTAGCTCATGCTTTTCAGTAGAAAATTCGAATTCACCTGGCATCATAATTCCAAGAGTTTTTGTGCTACCATCATTCAACTTAATAATTCTACTGGTAACTTTGCCATCAAAGTAAATGTTGGCAGCCTTAATAATCTCTACATTTTTATAGGTTGACATAAGTAATTCCTTAAACTTGATCCATGATATATTGAGTCAACAGAGGCACAGGTCTTCCAGTAGCTCCTTTTTTTGAACCTCCAAGCCATGCAGTCCCGGCAATATCAATATGTGCCCAAGAATATTTTTTAGTATAACGCGCTAGAAAGCATGCTGCTGTTACTGTTCCAGCCTCTCTACCGCCAATATTTGCCATGTCAGCAAAATTTGATTTAAGTAAGTCATCATATTCCTCATCAAGAGGAAGCTGCCAAACAGTGTCTTGTGCAGATTCACCTGAAACTTTTAAGGCATCTACAAGGCTTTGATCATTTGACATTACTCCAGAATGGTGTTTCCCTAGAGCTATAATAACTGCCCCAGTTAATGTTGCAATATCAATGACAGTTTTTGGTTTATATTTTTCACAATAAGTTAGGGCATCACACAATATAAGTCTGCCTTCGGCATCTGTATTAAGGATTTCAATGGTTTGCCCAGACATGCTTTTGACTACATCACCCGGCCTCGAAGCATTATGAGCAGGCATATTTTCTACTGCAGGAACCACTACTACTAAATTCACTTTAAGATTCATTTCAGCAATTGCTCTCATAGTGCCTAGAACCGAAGCTGCTCCGCACATATCGTATTTCATTTCATCCATTCCAGAACCAGGCTTCAAAGAAATACCGCCGCTATCAAAAGTTACTCCCTTTCCAACCAAGACAATTGGCGCCGCATTTCCATTATTTGAATATTTCAAACTGATTAGCTTTGCAGGCTGAGAGGAGCCTCTGGAAACTGATAGCAAGGAATTCATTCCAAGAGATTCCATTTCAGACTCTTCTAAAATCTCACATTCTAAATCATAAGTTTTTGCAAGTGATTGAGCAGCATCAGCAATGTAGGTTGGAGTGCAAATGTTTGGGGGTAAGTCGCCTAACTCTCTTGTCAGTGCCATTCCATTTGCAATGGCTACTCCTTTTTGAATTTCATTCGCGCCATTATTTTTTGAATAAAGATTAACCGCCTCAAGGACAATATCGCTCGGCTCTTCTTTGACACCGACCTTGTTAACTTTGTAACTTTCATTTTTGAGCACTCTTGCAGTTGAAGCTTGAATCCAAGCTTCATTAGCGTCCTCAACCTCTATCAAAGGGATCACAACATTTTTAACTTTTGAGCTACTCATTGCCGATGAGAGTGACTTTAGTACCTTAATGAAATTCTTCTTAGTTAAGGGTGATTCTCCAAGACCAACAACAAGTACTCTTTTTGACTTATAACCTTCGACTTTTCCAAGCATCAAAGTGCTGGCTAATTTTGGCTCAAATCGGTGAAGATCCAAATACGTCTGAATAATTCTATTATCATTTGATTTGTCCTTTGAGGCAAAGGCAACTGAGCAGTCTCCGCTGTAATGATCAACAGCTTGATGAGTGACAAAAAACTCCATATCTACTTCCAAAAATTATAATCTCGGTATTCTACCAAAAAACTGTAAAATTTACTCCTTTAATCATGAGTTTCTAATATGAAAAAGTTTCTCGCAATCACTTTAGTATTAATATCTAACTATGCATTGGCAGATGTAAGTATTGTTGTTAATAAATTAAAACCTTTCTTTCCTGAAATTCAAGCAGAGAACATTAGTCCTTCACAATTAGATGGTTACTACGAGGTCATTCTTACTGCTCCTTTCATTGATGTTATCTATATATCAACTGATGGCAAATACGTAATTCAGGGAGCAGTAACTGACCTTGAGCTAATGACTAATATCTCTTCAAATCGAATTAGTGAGATAAAGGTTGATATTCTAGAAAGTATTAGTGATAACGATAAGATTATTTTTCGAGCCAAAGAAGAGAAATACGTCATTAATGTCTTTACCGATGTTGATTGTCCTTATTGCGCTAAATTACATGCCAACATGAAACAAATGAATGGCCTTGGTATTACGGTAAAGTATCTAGCCTCTCCTCTAGAGCAGCTCCATCCAAACGCCCAAAGCGCTATGGAAAAAATTTGGTGCGCTAAAGATAAGGCTATTGCTATACATAATTATAAGTCCAAAAGACAGCTTCCTGATAGCCCAGAGTGCATAAACCCAGTTGCAGAACAACTCGCAATTTCAAAGCAGTTAGGTGTCAATGGAACTCCATCAATATTTTTTGAAAATGGGACAAATTTACCTGGTTACCTGCCTCCAAACGATCTACTAAATAGAATTTTGCAGTCAATTGCTCAATAAAAATAGCGCCAGAGTTCTCGCACATAAAGCTATTTGTTTAGTAGCTTTAGAGAAACGATCTTTATCTGATTCACTTTTCCCAACTCATGGCGATGACTTATCATTTGCCAAATCTTTGGCATTTGGCTCAATTAGGTTTTATCATCACCTAAATGACATCATAACCCCTCGACTTAAAAAGCCGCTAGAAAAGAAAAATCTTGATCTTCATTGTTTGCTAGTGCTCGGGGCATACCAAATAATTTACACTGACATCTCTAGACATGCTGCAATAAATGAAACAGTCGAAGTCGCAAAGATAATTGAAAAGCCATGGTCAACAGGCTTTATAAACGCAATTCTAAGGCGAGTTGATAGAGATCAAAAATCGATTTTTGAATCAAAGCATTATTCTCACCCAACCTGGCTCGTAAAAAAAATCAAAAAAGACTACCCTGAAAATTTTGAGAATATTTTTTTAGAAAACAACAGAAAAGCCCCTATGTCTATTAGGGTGAGCCCATCAATCAATAGGGATGAATTCCAAAAAGAACTTGGAGAGTTAGGTATTGTAAGTCAAGCATCTGATATTTCATCACAGGGATTAATCATTGAGGATGCAGTTAGTGTTCAAAAATTACCCAATTTTCAAAATGGTTCATGCTATGTCCAGGATATCTCAGCTCAATTAGCTGCTTATCTGATTTCTCCAAAAAAAGGAGATTACATTCTTGATGCGTGTGCTGCTCCTGGAGGGAAAACAACGCATATTGCTGAACTATGTGAAGAGTCAGAAATTATTGCATTAGATAGTGACAAGGATAGACTTCAAAAGGTAGTTCAAAATATTAATCGACTTCAGTTAAAAAATGTCACTGTTGTTCAAGGAGATGCTACAAATAGGGATTGGTGGGATAAGAAGCTCTTTGATAAAATTTTAATTGACGCCCCTTGCTCAGGAACTGGTGTCATCAGAAGACATCCAGATATCAAGCTATTGAGAAAATTAAAAGATGTCAGTCAAGCCTCTAAAATTCAAGCGAGAATTTTAAAAAACTTATGGAGCCTTTTAAAGCCTGGCGGTCAGTTAGTTTATGCAACTTGCTCAATCTTAAAAGATGAAAATGATCTTCAAATAAAAGCCTTTTTAGATAACTTTAAAGATGCCAAAAATATTGAAATTGAAATTCCTTGGGGTGAGGGACAAATTGGAAAACAAAAGCTTCCAGAGCATAACTTTGATGGTTTTTATTACGCAAAACTTACAAAAAATTAGTCTAATTATATTTTTAATAGTATTAATCAAAAGTATTAAATAGAGAAATTATTATTAAATTAGAATGTTGATTCATAGTGTTAAAATCAGATTATTTGTAGAATAAAACCTGACTACCTCTCATGTCAAATTATGTAAGTACACATTGGGGAACATATAAATTTTCGCTAGATGAAAATAAAAAAATAAAGTTGGACCATTGGGAATTAGATTCCTCGCCAACTGATTTTGGATTAGGTTTGGCAGATGCTGCTGTAGATGAGCTGAGAATAAAACAACCTTTCGTTAGAAAAGGTTGGATAGATAATAACTGTAAAGGTGATGGAAATAGAGGACGCGATGACTTTATACCCATAAGTTGGGATGAAGCTTTTGAAGTCGCATCTAAAGAATTACTAGAGACAAAAAAAACGTTTGGAAATTCTGCCATTTTTGCAGGTTCATACGGGTGGGCTAGTGCTGGTAGATTTCATCATGCTAAGAGTCAGGTCAACCGATTTTTTAATTTATTTGGTGGCTTTAGTTCTTCATTCCAAAGCTATTCCTATGCTGCAGCCCAAACTCTTTTACCTCACATAATTGGCTTAGATTTATACTCGACCTTAGATGAGCATACCTCTTGGGAGGCTTTATCTAAAGAATGTGAATTAATTTTGATGTTTGGAGGTATGCCTTTAAAAAACTCCAAAGTCTCAGCTGGTGGAGTAGGTAAACATGTAACAAAGCAAGGGATGACTAAATGCAGTGAAAATGGAGTTGAGTTCATAAATATTAGTCCAATTCAAGACGATGCTCCATCATTCTTGAATGCAAAGCAAGTCCCTATTAGACCAAATACAGATACTGCATTAATGTTAGCTCTTGCAAACATATTAATTAAAAATGGAACCTATGATAAAAGCTTTATAAAAAAATACACGGTTGGGTTTGATAGTTTTGCAGACTATGTATTAGGTAAAAAAGATAATCCAGACTGTACTCCAGAATGGGCATCTCAAATTACTAATATTCCAGTTGATTCAATTAAAGAATTAGCAGAAAAAATAATCTCAAAAAAAACCATGATCTCCATATCTTGGAGTCTTCAAAGAGCATCAAGAGGAGAGCAGCCTTTGTGGATGGGTATTACGCTAGCTGCCATGCTGGGACAAATAGGTACTGCTGGTGGTGGGTTTGGTTTTGGTTATTCTAGCGTCAATAGTACTGGTGATTCATATGACAAAATACCCTGGCAAAGCCTACCTCAAGGAGTTAATCCAATAAAGGATTTTATTCCGGTTGCTAGAGTCACTGATATGCTGGAAAAGCCTGGAGAGGAGTTCCTTTATGATGGTCAGAAGTTAACTTATCCAGATATTAAATTAATATATTGGGCTGGAGGAAATCCTTTTCATCATCATCAAGATCTAAACCGACTTGTAAAGGCATGGCAGAAACCGAACACAATTATTGTTAATGAAATCTGGTGGAACCCGCAGGCTCTTCATGCTGATATTATTTTTCCTGCTAATACAGCTCTAGAGAGAAATGACCTTATGCTAAATCCTAGAGACCCAACAATTGTAGCCAATAAATCTGCAATGAATAGCTTTGAAAATTCCAAAACTGACTTTGAAATATTTTCTGGATTAGCAAAGAAACTTGGTTTTTTAGAATCATTTACTGAAAATAAAAGCGAAATGGATTGGATAAAATTTATCTGGGATGAAAGTTCAAAAGCCTATAAAAAAACTTATAAAAATAGTGATTTAAGTTTGCCTAGTTTTGAAGAGTTCTGGCAAAAAGGATATTTTGAGGTCCCAACTCCAAAGATTGAAAAGATTATGTTTGATAAATTTAGAAAAAATCCATCAAGATTTCCTCTACAAACACCTTCTGGAAAAATAGAAATCTCATCTGAAACAATTTCAAGCTTTCAATTGACCGATTGTCATTCTCACCCATGTTGGTATGAACCATTTGAATGGCTTGGAAATGTGGATGAATACCCTTTGCATTTAATTTCAAATCAACCAAAATATAGGCTGCACAGCCAACTGGACAATGCTGAAATGAGTCAAAAGGATAAGATACATGGAAAAGAGCCGGTAATGATTAACTCCAAAGATGCCCTAGATAGAGATATCAAAAATGGTGATATTGTTCTGTTATATAATGCTCGTGGAAGAGTTTTGGCGGGGGCAAGAATTTCTGACAATGTTATGCCAGGTGTGGTTGTTTTGTCGACTGGCGCTTGGTTTGACCCGGACTATGATTTAAACATTGAAAGACATGGGAATCCTAATGTGCTTACTAAAGATGTTGGAACCTCATCCTTAGGCCAAGGCCCAACTTGTCATACAACTCTAGTAGAGTTGAAAAAAACAAATTAATAAGTTATTTTGGAAGATAAAAAATTATAAAATCCTAAAGCAATACCTTAGTCAAAATTTTATTTAACTACAATAAAGGCAATGGAAAATATTATAGAGTTTGAAAATGTATCTAAATCTTTTGGTGACTTACAAGTTTTAAAGAATCTTAATCTAGAAGTTAAAGATGGTGAAAAATTAGCGCTTATCGGGCCAAGTGGTTCAGGCAAAACTACAATCTTAAGAATTTTGATGACTTTAGAGACAATCGATGATGGTTTTGTGTCGGTGAATGATGAGTATTTATGGCATGAAAAGAGTGATGGAAAAATTATTCCTGCATCTGAAACACATTTACACAAAATGCGTAATCATATTGGAATGGTCTTTCAACAATTCAATTTATTTCCACATTTAACTGCCATTGAAAACGTACAGCAACCTCAAACTTTAATTAAGAAAAAAACTGATGCCGAGGCTAAAGAAAAAGCTGAAGAGTTGTTTAGTTTAGTTGGACTAAGTGATAAAAAAGATCATTATCCGCATCAGCTATCGGGAGGCCAACAGCAGCGTGTAGCAATTGCAAGAGCACTTGCAATGGATCCAAAGATTATGTTGTTTGACGAGGTAACATCAGCTTTAGATCCAGAACTTGTAGATGAAGTTTTAACAGTGCTTCGAAAACTTGCCTCTGACTCGGATACAACAATGCTCACTGTCACTCATGAAATGAATTTTGCTCAAGAATTTGCAGATAGAGTTTTATTTTTTGATGGTGGTCAGATTGTTGAGTCAGGCAAACCTGAGAGCCTTTTCTCGAATCCAAAAGAGAAAAGGACGAGGGAATTTCTTAAAAAGTTTATCAATAATATCAATTAATAGGAATAGATAAATTCTCCTTTACCTTATTCATAACTACCATTGAGTTAAAGCGCTTGATGTTTGGATCTTTTAAAAAATATTTCTTTGTAAATTCTTCATAATCTCCCATTTCATTAAAGGTTGCAATCACAACATAGTCATAATCACCAGTAACATAGTAACACTGCATAACCTCTGGTGCACTCAACATTGATCTCTTGAACTCTTTATCATGTTCAGCACCTTCTATGTCACTTAGTATTTGAACAATTATTGTAATTTTTCTGTTGAGTTTATTACGATTAAGCACAGAGATATCTTTCTCAATAATGCCAGCTTTACGTAATGAATTTAATCTTCTTTGACAGGCCGAGGATGATAATCCTACTTCTCTAGCTAATTCTGCCGAAGTTACTCTGTTATTTACTTGAACTGCATTAAGTATTTTGAAATCAAAGCTATCTAATTTATTGATGTTGTTCATAATGGCGAATTATCGCATAATTAAATTGAATAATTATTATTATTGCATAATTTACGCAAATATATGTAAATTAAAAATAATTTTAGTCTTAATGATGGTGTTAAACTTTATTTTCCAAAACAATAATAAAAAGGAGAAAGATATGAAAAAAATAATTTCATTATTTACATGTTTTTTTATTGTATTGGGTTTTACGCAAGTTTCATATGCTGAATCTGATACTTTAAAAAGACTTAAGAAGCAAGGCTATGCAACAGTAGCTGTTGCTAATGAGCCACCTTACTCTGATATTAAGTCGGATGGATACGTGACTGGCGCTGCACCTGATGTTGCTCGCGCTGTTCTTAATGTCCTAGGGGTTCCAGACCTTAAAGCTGAAGTTATTATGTATGGTGCTATGATTCCAGCTCTTCAAGCAAGAAGAGTAGATATGGCTACTTCAGGTCTTTATATAAAGCCTGGCAGATGTGAGTCAATCATTTATTCTGAGCCTGATCTTTGTGGTGCTGAAGCTTTTGCAGTTCCAGCGGGCAATCCAAACAATCTATTAACTTATGAAGATATTGCCGCTAATCCTTCATTAAAGATGACTACTTGTGCTGGTTGTGCTGAAGAAAAATACGCATTAGAGCGTGGTGTTAGTGCTGATCAAATTGTTTATTTTGATGCTCCTCCAAGTGGTATTAAGATGCTTCAACAAGGAAGAGTTGATGTATTTGCTCTATCAGGTTTAGGTACAGCAGATCTACTGAATAAAACTAATGATCCAAATCTTGAATTGGTAATGCCTGTTACAGGCGTTCCAATGGGTTGTGCTGGTGCAGCATTTAACAAGGATGATTTAGAGTTTAGATCTGAATACAATATGGCTTTAGCTATGCTAAAAGCTACTGGTGAATTTGCGGCTATAATAGAACCTTATGGTTTCTCAGCAGAAGCAACTGCCAGTAAATCCTACTTGACTCAATGTCCTGATGGAATGTAAATTTATTTTATAATTTATCTTCCCTGTAATATCTTCAGGGCAGGTTTATTTAGAATTTACTTAACAACCTAATCTGCCCTGTAATTAATTACAGGGCAGGTTTTTTTTAGAATTTTTTTTATGAATGAAGTCTTAAATTTCTACCCGATACTGATTAAAGGAACGATTACAACGATCCAATTAACAGTGCTAGGTGCTATTTTAGCTCTAGTTATTTCATTCATTGTAGGGCTAGCAAGAATCTCTAAATTCAAATCGGTTAGAGTGATTGCAATCATTTATCTGGAATTCTTTAGAGGCAGTTCAGCTCTTGTACAAATGTTCTTTATCTACTTTGTACTTCCAATGTGGGGTATATATTTTGATGCTCTCACTGCTGGAGTTGTTGCTTGTGGACTGAATGTTGGAGCCTATGGATCCGAAGTAGTTAGAGGCGCGATACTAGCTGTTGGAAAAGAACAGCATGAGGCTTCACAAGCTTTAAATTATTCTGTTTTCAAGAAATATAGGTATGTGATAATTCCTCAGGCTATTCCAATTATGATCCCTACATTTGGTAACCTTCTCATTGAGTTACTGAAGTTAACAGCAGTTGCATCTCTTATTACTATCTCTGATCTAACATTCATGGCTCAAATTATTAGAGTTCAGACTGCCCTTACTTTAGAGCCCTTTCTATTAATACTTGTCATTTACTTTGTTATTGCCTCAATCCTGGTCAAGATGGTTGACCTGATTGCTAAAAAATTCAATAAAGGCCGAAATATTATGACTGCAGGAGATAAATAGTCATGGAATGGAATTGGGATCACGCATTCGCAGTTTTACCGCAACTGGCTGACGGACTTGTTGTAACGATTCAAGCAACAATTGTTGCATCCCTTCTAGCTTATGTTTTGGGTTTGGGGATAGCCATTTTAAAAATGTCTAAAAGCAAGTTCACGCGTATCTCTTTATATTGGGTTACTGAGTTTGTAAGAAGAACGCCA
The DNA here is from genome assembly GCA_902509905.1 of uncultured Gammaproteobacteria bacterium. Taxonomy (GTDB): domain Bacteria; phylum Pseudomonadota; class Gammaproteobacteria; order PS1; family Pseudothioglobaceae; genus Pseudothioglobus. The sequence continues at coordinate 65,939 of CABWZI010000005.1, forward strand.
ATTCTTGTTCAGCTCTATGTTGTGTTTTATGTCCTACCTGACTTTGGAATTTTCCTTGAGGCATTTACATGTGGCGTAATAGTTCTTGGTATTCACTTTAGCACATATACGTCAGAAGTCTTTAGGGCTGGCATTGATAATGTTCCTAAAGGACAATGGGAGGCTGCTAAATCCCTCAACTACAGCCCAGTTCAAACATGGAAAAATGTTATTCTTCCTCAAGCAATACCTCCAATGATTCCCCCACTTGCGAACTACTTGATAACAATGTTTAAAGAAACACCTTTACTTGCCGCAATAACAGTTGTTGAATTATTTAGGGCTGCTGACCAATATAGTAATAGTCACTACACTTATCTTGAACCAATGACTTTGGTTGGAATATTCTTTTTAATTGTATCAATCCCATCTGCTATGCTAGCTATGAAACTTGAAAAGAAGTTTAAGCAAGCAAAAACAGCCTAAAAGTTAAACCAAAGTAATTACTTTGTCTTATTCTTTTTCAAGAGCAATATCTAGAACCTGATCAATCCATTTAACTTTAATAATTTCAAGCTTACTTTTAATTTTTTCAGGAACTTCAGATAATTCTCGTTCGTTATCTTCAGGAATAATCACGGTTTTAATACCGCCTCTCATTGCTGCAAGAAGCTTTTCTTTTAGTCCTCCGATTGGTGTGATTTCACCTCGAAGCGTTATCTCTCCAGTCATTGCAACAGCAGCTTTTACTTTTCTGCCTGTTAGAACTGAAACTAAAGCGGTGCACATTGCAGCACCAGCGCTAGGACCATCTTTTGGAGTGGAGCCATCAGGAACATGGATATGAATGTCCAACTTTTCATGGAAATCATCAGATATTCCTAGGGAGTCGGCCCTCAATCTAGTGACAGACATAGCTGCTTGGATAGACTCCTTCATTACATCACCAAGCTGTCCAGTGTAATTTAGCTTACCTTTTCCTTTGTAGGAAGAAGCCTCAATAGTTAACAAATCTCCGCCAACTGATGTCCAAGCTAAACCAGTAACCTCTCCGATTTGGTTATGCTCCTCTGCAAGCCCAAATCTGAATTTCTTCATTCCTAAGAACTTGGGAAGGCTTTTAGAGTTAATAATTGCTTTTGTTTTGCGTTTTTTCAAAGTGACATCTTTAATCACTTTTCTGCAAATACTTCCAATCTCTCGGTCAAGATTTCTTACACCTGCTTCACGAGTGTAATAGCGAATAATATCCATAATCGCAGAATCTTTAAAGACTATTTCAGAGCTCTTAATCCCATTATTTTTCATTTGCTTAGCAATTAAGTGTCTTTTGGCAATCTCAAGCTTCTCATCTTCAGTGTAACCAGAGAGCTGAATTATTTCCATTCTATCTATCAAGGCGTCAGGAAGGTTTAAGGAGTTTGCAGTTGCTACAAACATTACTTGAGATAAATCATAGTCAACCTCTAAGTAGTGGTCATTAAATGTATGATTTTGCTCTGGATCCAATACCTCCAACATAGCTGAGCTTGGGTCGCCACGAAAATCTGAAGCCATTTTGTCTATCTCATCAAGCAAGAATAATGGATTTTTAACATTGACCTTTTGCATTTTTTGAACGATAGAGCCTGGCATCGCGCCAATATAAGTTCTTCTATGACCTCGGATTTCTGCCTCATCTCTGACACCCCCAAGAGCCATTCTGACATACTTGCGATTGACGGATTTTGCAATCGACTCTCCCAAGGAAGTTTTACCTACTCCGGGTGGGCCAACCAAACACAATATGTTTGCCTTGTTGTGAGTCACTCTGCTCTGAACAGCAAGATGCTCCATAATTCTTTCCTTGACCTTATCTAACCCATAATGATCTTCATCAAGAATCTTTTGGGCTCTCACTAAGTCCTTATTTGTTTTTGTTTTTTTACTCCATGGGACAGAGCATAGATTTTCAATATAAGTTCTTATGATTGATGCATCGGATGACTGAGAAGACATTCTTTGGAGTTTATTTAGCTCACTTTGTGCTTTGTTTTTCGCTTCTTTAGGCATCTTTGCCTTATTGATATTATTTTGGAGCTCCTCAATTTCATTTTCGTCATCAAGCGTTCCAAGCTCCTTTTGAATGGACTTCATTTGTTCATTCAAATAGTAATCTCTTTGGTTAGACTCCATTTGCTTGCGAACCCTATTTTGAATCTTTTGTTCAGCACCTAGAACATCGAGTTCACCCTCAAGTATAGAAAGAATAGCCTCAAGGCGATCTTTTGCTAGCCCACTTTCAAGAAGACTTTGCTTCTCTTCAACCTTTAGGCTTAAATTTGCAATAATGACATCACTGAATCTCTCGATATCAGTTATTTCTTTAAGAACCTTATAAACCTCTTCAGGAATTTTTTTACTTAGTTTGATATATTTTTCAAAATTTTCTAAGGCCAGACGCATCATTGCTTTAATCTCAGTATCATCATCAAAGCTGAGGGTACAATCACTTAGGACAACCTCTGTATACTCACCCAAATCAACAAATTCTTCAATTTTGCCTCGCTTAACTCCTTCAACCAAAACCTTTATCGTTCCATCTGGCAGCTTCAGTAGTTGGAGGATTGTAGCAAGAGTACCAACTTTATGCAGCTCTTCGTTAGTTGGCTCTTCTATAGTTTCATCTTTTTGCGTTGCCAAGAATACATTTTTATCTGCTTCCATGGCTTGAGTAATGGCCTTTACTGAAGATTTTCTCCCTATGAATAGAGGAATAACTGTATGGGGAAAAACTACCACATCTCTCAGCGGGAGAAGAGGTATTGATTGCTTTACTATGCCGTTTGACTCTGCTGGGAATTCTGCTTCCATAATAATGAAACACCTTGCTTATCTAATAATCTTTCTAGATAGTGACTCGTAACGTTAATTTCAAGTAGCCATTGGCCAAATTCATTCATTATTTCCTTTTTTATAAATCCCACTCTGTGGATTTCACTTCTGATGTAAGCTGACTGAACATCTAGCTTAATGCTTGCAAAAGTCATCATCCCACTTAGACTTTGTGAGAGCGCCTCATATAGAAGATTAATTCCTTCACCTGTATGCGCTGATAGCCAAACACGATAAATGTTACCTTCATTGTCTTTATCTATTCTTGGCTGAAAATCATTGATACCATCGATCTTATTCATAACGATGATTCTCTGAATTTCTTCAGCATCAATTTGTTCGATAATTTCCTCAACTTGCTCAATTTTATCTCTACTGTTTGGGTCAGAAGCATCAACGACATGAAGAAGCACATTAGCCTGACGCGTTTCCTCCAAAGTTGATTTGAAAGCTTCTATGAGTTCATGTGGCAAGTCTTGAATAAATCCAACTGTATCAGCAATGACTGCCTCCCCAGATGCTGGCAACATAACTCTTCTGATTGTAGAGTCTAGCGTAGCAAACAACTTATCATCAGCATAAACCTGTGCTTTAGTTAATAGATTAAATAGAGTCGACTTTCCAGCATTGGTATAACCTGCAAGAGAAATCATGGGTAGCTGATTTTTGACTCTTGATTTTCGTCCTAGATCGTGCTGTTTATGGACTTTCGAGAGGCGCTTATTGATATTTTTAATTCTCAATGAGATTAACCGTTTATCAGTTTCTAACTGCGTTTCGCCAGGCCCTCGAAGTCCAATACCACCTTTTTGCCTTTCTAAGTGTGTCCAACCTCTGACAAGTCGTGTTGAAAGATGCTTTAATTGGGCTAGTTCAACTTGTAGCTTTCCTTCAAATGAGCTCGCTCTTAATGCAAAGATATCAAGAATAAGGCCAGTTCTATCCATCACTTGGCACTTTAATTCTTTTTCTAAGTTTCGTTCTTGGGATGGAGACAACTGTTGTGAGAAAATTACAAGCTCAATTTCATTTTCACTAACAAGTGATGCAAGCTCATCAACTTTACCTGTACCAATAAAAAACTGCGCTTTTGTAAAACTTCTTTTGATTGTTAATGTTTCAACAATATTTAAACCAGATGATTCAGCAAGTTGCTGAAATTCATCTACGCTACCATTTGAATGGCTACCTGAAGTGAGTTCAATGTGAACAAGGATTGTTCGTTCACCTTGACCAACTGCTTCTTTCTGGCGGTCAAACAAATCCGTAGACATATTTAAAGTTTGATCATATAAGAGCTAAAAAATCTTCAACTTGCTTTTCGAATACTAGTTTTCTTGCTATTTGACTCATGAAGAATGACAGGCTGCTTTAAACCTTCGACGACCGCTTTATCTATAACAACCTCCTTTACAGAAGAAGCAGATGGTATTTCGTACATTGTTTCAAGAAGCAAATCCTCCATGATTGCTCTGAGGCCTCTTGCACCAGTTTTTCTTTTGAGCGCCAATCTAGCAATTGCAACTAGAGCATTTTTTCTAATGGAAAGCTTAACGCCCTCAATTGCAAAAAATTGTTGAAACTGTTTAACGACTGAATTTTTTGGCTTGGTTAGAATCTCTATCAAAGCCTCTTCATCAAGCTCATCAAGTGAAGTATGGACAGCTAAACGACCAACTAGCTCAGGAATAAGTCCAAACTTTATTAAATCATCAGGCTCCAAGAATTTGTACAGTTCAGTCAAAGTCTTTTTATCACCCTCATCTTTTACATTGGCAGAAAAGCCTATTCCAGTAGCCTTTTCTACACGTCTATCAATAACCTTTCCGAGTCCATCAAATGCTCCGCCACAAATAAATAAGATTTTAGATGTATCCACATCGATGGTTTCCTGATTAGGATGTTTTCTTCCGCCCTGAGGAGGAACTGAAGCTATAGTACCCTCAATTAATTTAAGCATAGCCTGCTGAACACCTTCTCCAGAAACATCTCTTGTAATTGATGGTGAGTCTGACCGACGTGAGATTTTATCAATTTCATCAATAAATATGATGCCTTGTTCTGCTCTTTCTGGATCAAAATCACATTTGGATAGTAGACTTTTGATTACATTTTCTACGTCATCTCCGACATAACCAGCTTCCGTTAATGTTGTTGCATCTGCCACCGCAAAAGGCACATCTAAAAATCTTGCCAAAGATTGAGCCAAGAGAGTTTTTCCGCTTCCAGTTGGGCCTATTAGTAATATATTGGATTTATCAAGTTCGACATCATTTGATACGTAATTAGATTTAAGCCTTTTATAGTGATTGTATACTGCAACGGATAAAACCTTTTTAGCATGAGACTGGCCAATGACATACTCATTCAGTGAGTTAAATAAATCTTTCGGAGTGTAATTCCAATCCTGATGTTGATCTTTTTTGTCCTTAATTGATTGCTCTTGAATTAGGTTGTAGCAAGAATCAATACATTCGTCACAAATATAGACACCAGGACCAGCTATAAGACGAGAAACCTCATCCTTATTTTTAGAACAGAATGAACAACTTAGATCTTCAGTATTTTGATCCATTAGTTTACTTTATCAACGTTTATTAATAACTTTATCAATGAGTCCATATTTTGCAGATTCAGAAGCAGACATAAAATTATCTCGATCTGTATCTTTCTGAATATTCTTTAAACTTTGACCTGTATGCTCTTTGAGAATTGAATTCAGATTATCTCTCACCTTAAGAATTTCTTGAGCATGAATATCAATATCACTAGCCTGCCCAGAAAATCCACCTAAAGGCTGATGTATCATGCATCTTGCGTGGGGCAGAGCAAACCTTTTGCCCTTTGTGCCAGCAGTAAGAAGTAACGCACCCATACTCGCAGCCTGTCCGATACATAAAGTTGAAATATCAGGCTTAATGAACTGCATTGTATCGTAGATAGCCAAACCAGCAGTAACTGATCCTCCTGGAGAATTAATGTATAGGTGAATATCTTTGTCTGGATTCTCAGATTCCAAGAATAGTAGCTGAGCCACAACCACATTTGCAGTGTAATCTTCAACAGGTCCAACAAGAAAAACTACGCGTTCTTTTAAAAGTCTTGAATAGATATCGTAAGCTCTCTCTCCTCTGCCTGAGCTTTCAACAACCATAGGAATTTGATTTAAATTTTGAATTGTCATATTAATTTTGAGTATTCATTATTTCTAAAAAGTTTTTTTCAGTTGAGGTAACTTTTGCCTCATCTGCAATATGCTTTGCTACAAGATCTTCCACAACTATTGACTCTATATTGGCCAAGCGTGAAGGGTCAGTGTTGTACCAATCGATCATCTGCTGTGCACTCTCACCGTATTGAAGCGACATTTCATTTAGTTTAGCATCAACTAAGTCTTTCTCAGCCGTTATTTCTGAATCAGTTGCAATTTTATTAATCAGTAAGCCAAGCTTTACCCTTCTTGCAGCTTCCTCATTAAACATCTCTGCAGGAAGTTTACCTTTTGAAGGCATTCCTTGCTGCTCCATACGTGACTCCATATCTTGCTGAAGTCTTAAAGCCTCTGAAGAAACACTTCCCTCAGGCACCTCAAAATCATTTGCCTCTAGTAGAGCTGAAAAAGCAGTATCTTTATTTTGCTGGACAAGTCGTGATTCCAACTCCATTTTCATTTGGCTAGTCATTCTTGTCTTCATTGTTTCAAAGTCTTTTTCACCAAATTTCTTAGCAAACTCGTCATCCCTTTTGAGCTCAATAGGGGATCCAACTTCATTGACCTTAACTTTAAAAACAGCCTCTCTACCAGCTAAATTCTCAACGTGATAGTCTTCTGGAAATGTTGCATTAACCTCAACTGTTTTACCTGGAGCAATATCAATAAGGCCTTTTTCAAAGCCATCGATCATTGTGCCTCTTCCTAATACAATTTCAAATCCTTCGGCAGCTCCGCCCTCAAAAGATTCACCATCCATGAGTCCTTCAAAGTCTATAACTAATCGATCTCCTTCTTTTGATTTACGCTTGACGCTCTTATATTCAGTTGACCTGTCTTGAAGATCTTGCAACGCACGCTCTTCATCCTCTTCAGTCACTTTTGAGGTTACCTGGTCAATTTTTAGACTGGACAAAGTGTTTACTTTAATCTCAGGATAGACTTCAAATTCTATTGTGTAAATTAAACTCTCAGAATTTTCAGTATCAACATTTGTGAGTGAAGGCTGCGCTGCTGGAACTACATCCGCATCCTTTAGAGCATCCTCAAGGGTCTCACTGACCATTTCAGTTGCAGCATCTGATTTAGCACTTGCCCCAAATCTTTGGCGCAGAATATTTGCAGGGATTTTGCCTTTTCTAAAGCCATCAATACGAACCTTAGTTGCTAGACTCTTGATAATTTTTTCTGTCTTGTCGTTGAACGTGTCTACTGGTAATTCAACTGTAAGGGATCTTTTAAGCCCGTCGAGTGTGTTGAGTGATGTCTTCATCTATTTCTAAATCCGTAACATGTTAAAAAAAGGCAAATTATACAGTATTTTAGTGCTCAAAAAAAAGTGCACTTAAGACGTGTAAATATACGTGTACGGTATTTTAGAAGCGAGAGCCAGCAAAGCTGACTTGATGTTTAGCAAAAGATAGCCAATCCTGATTTATTTCAATTCCCCAGCCTGGTTTATGGAGCATCTCTAAGCTGCCTTTCGCAATCTTAAAATCTGGAGTAAAAATATTGTCCTGCCAAGGATAATAATCAAGACCCTCAATAGAAAATTCGAGGTACTTTCCTGGATTTTTAATTGATCCCATAATGTGTGCTGAAAACAGCGTCACTAGAGAGAGATTGGCAGCATGGAGAGTGACTGGAATCTTCTTTTTTTCAGCCATTTTAGCAACCTCTAATGTTCTAGTAATGCCTCCTAAATAACAGACATCGGGTTGGATAATATCAACAACCCTAGTATCGATCATATGCCTCCAAACCCTCATGTCATTATCCTGCTCACCGCCACTAACATCAATATCAAGCGCGTCAGAAACTTCACGCGTCCAGTCTGGCTTCCAATAGGGACATGGCTCTTCAAAATGACTGACGCCATAGTCCTGGAGCATGTGCCCCACCTCAATTGCTTTTTTTGGAGTATAAGCACTGTTGGCATCGACAAGCAAGGTCGCTGTATCTCCTAAAACTTTCCTAACCTCTTTGACAACTGATTCAGTTCGACCTGGCCATTGGTCTTCATCATGACCGCACTCTTTACCAATTCTGAACTTAAAGGCATAGTAGCCATGCTTTTCTTTCAACTCAAGAAGCCTCTGAGCCTCAGCTTCAGGGGAAATCTCACGCTGCATACTAGAGGCATAGACTGGAATTGAAATAGGGCTCCCACCAATAAGTTGACAGACACTTTTTTTTGCTCTTTTACCTTTAATATCCCATAGCGCAGTGTCTACGCCGCATAGCGCCCTATAAAGATAAGTGCCTGGAAACTTGTGCTCCCTCTCCAAAACCTCTCTGTTGACTTCTGAGATGTCATGCCCACTCATTCCCAAAACATGGGGGGCAACTTGTAGATGAAGAACCTGAGCAGTTATCTCGCTATTATAGGTTGAAGTTTGCCCCCAACCTTCGTCACCCTCATCAGTTCTTAATCGAACTAATCCAACGTATTCGTTGGTAAATGTTTCAATACTGACTATCTTCATTCTTTCCTTTTTTGGTCCTTCAAAATAAGATCAGATGCTTTTTCACCAACCATAATAGTTGCTGCATTAATATTACCACACACTAAGCTCGGAAATATTGACGCATCAGCAACTCTCAAACTTTCAATGCCGTAGACTTTAAGATTGCTATCAACAACATTACTTTTTGAATCAGGGCCCATTCTACAGGTACTAGATGGATGAAATACAGTCCAAACGGTATCCTTAATGTGCTGAATCATTTGCTCATCTGTCTGGCACTGAGGGCCTGGTCGAAACTCCTCTCCAATTACTGGTCTAAAGCTTTGAGTTTTGACTAGTTTTCTTAAAATCTTAACGCCCTCTAATAGGTCTTTGACATCACTCTCATTGGAGAGATAGTTGGGCTTGATGATGGGTGGACTGGATGGGTCACAACTTCTAAGATGCACGCTGCCCCTAGATCGAGGACTACAATTTGAAATTCCAAGAAGCATTGCTGAAAATGGATCCGGACTCATCATTGCGCGCTTGTCTGGAGACTCCAACGAGTAACTGACTGGCGAAAAATAAAGCTGGATGTTTGGTTTTTTAAGATTATCACTTGTGCGAATGAATCCACCAGACTGGTTGACACTAAGACTGAGAGGACCTCTCCTTGAAAAAATATATCGAAGCCCCTGATAAATCTTACCAAGAACCGGTCTTAACTCGTCATTCAAGGTAGGTACTTTACTTTTATAAAAATAGCTCACACCGAGATGATCCTGGAGGTTTTCTCCAACTGCAGGACTATCATGAACTAATGGAACCGACACTTGCTCTAAGATTTTTTTTGGCCCAACTCCAGAGAGCTGAAGGAGCTGTGGAGAGTTAATCGATCCAGCGCTCAATATCACTTCACGCGATGCTAGTAACTCATGAGTCTTACCTGATTTTAAGTATTTGACTCCATAAGCCTTTTTGTCTTTAATGAGCACCTTAGTTACTAGAGCTTTCTTTAAAACAGTGAGATTGGATCGATGCTTTATTGGCCACAAGTAGGCTCTTGAGGAAGACATTCGCTGCCCCTTGTGAGTTGTGATCTGGTAATTTCCGACTCCCTCTTGTTTCTCGCCATTCATATCAGGATTTAATTTCATACCAATTTCTTGTGCAGCAGATAAAAAATTATCACAAAGAGGATGTAACTGTTTTGACACTTCAGAGACCTTTAAAGGTCCATCTCCACCTCTAAAATTATCAGCGCCATTTTGCCAAGACTCCATTTTCTTGAAATAGGGCAATACCTCTTTATATGACCAACCTGGATTTCCAGCTTCTGACCATTCATCAAAATCCTTTGGATTTCCTCTAACATAGACCATCGCATTGATTGAACTAGAGCCGCCCATCACCTTTCCTCTTGGCCAATAACTTGGCTTATTGTCAGCATCTGGACTTGGCTCAGTCATATACATCCAGTTAACCGTTTTTTGATGATAGGTCACGCCATACCCAATTGGCATCTGAATAAAGAATCGACGATCTGATCCACCAGCCTCTATGAGTAGAACTTTATTTGCAGGATCTTCACTAAGCCTATTTGCTAAAACAGAGCCTGCAGAGCCTGCACCAACGATAATATAATCGTAATCTTTCATTTGATAAATATTAGTGCCTTCGATGATTAATTTATAGAAATCAAAAAAATAATACCAAAATAATCTATAAACTTGGAGCCATCCAATAAACTAATTTAATACCTTGACTTCAGATCCAGTAATTTTTCAATTTATATTGCTTTTTGGCGCATTCTTTGCAGGTGTTGTCCAAGGTGCAACTGGGTTTGGCAGTGGAATTGTTCTCAACGCTTTTTGGCTTCATATTCTTGAACCATCAGCTGCAATTTCACTAAATATTGTCTCCTGTTTATTTGTCTCTGCTCTTCCAATCTATAAGCTCCGTAAAACTTTAGACTTTTCTAAACTCAAACCATTTGTAATTTTTGGTGTTCTTGGAATACCGACCGGATTATTCATATTAACTTTAACTGACCCAACAATCTTCAAGACCACTGTCGGGTTTATATTGGTACTCTTCTCAATCTGGAAATTTAGAAGTAAAAACATTTTTATAAACTTTAAAAGCAGCCCTTCACTTGATAAATTGATTGGCTTTATCAGCGGGGTATTGGGTGGATTTGCTGCACTAGGAGGAATTCTGCCAACAATCTGGGTTAATATTCAAAGGCTTCCAAAAAATACCCAACGCGGCACATATGAACCCTTCATATTTATAACAAGCATAGCAGCTGTTTTAAGTTTTTATATTGCTGGATTTTTGAATTTGGATATTTTTAATTATTTTATTAAGGTTTTACCAGCATTGATTATAGGATCTCTGATTGGAGTCAAGATTTATTCATTTATAAACGAAGACTTATTTAAAAAGGTAATTCTGGGACTTATTTTTCTTGCAGGGTTGGTATTATTATTTTAATCAATCAAATAATTGAAAATAATTGAAAAAAGATAGTAACTTTCTAAAAATAGTATTTCAATATCACGTGAATTAAGTTAAACTTAAATTAATCCACTTTTTTTTAGTGGATTTATTTTTAAAACTAAGGAGAGAAAATGAAACTAATAAATAAATTATTAGCAGTAACAGCTATTTCTGTCAGCCTTATGCCTAGTGTTGTAAGTGCAGACTGTGGAAAAGCTAGACTAGCTGATTTTGACTGGAGTAGTGCTAATATTCATACTGCTATTGCTGGTTTTATCTTAGAGCATGGTTATGGGTGTGACGTTTCGGTAACAAAAGGAAGCACAACACCAATTATGGCAGCTCACTATGATGGGCAACTAGATGTTGTAACTGAGCTATGGTACGACAATATTAAAGATACTTATGATAGCCATGAAGCTGCAGGAACAGTAAGAAACTTAGGAATTAACACTCCGGACTCACAACAAGCATTCTATGTTGATAGAGCGACTGCTGAGAAGTACAACCTTACAAATGTTTTAGACATGAACAGCCCAGAAATTGCTGCTCTGTTCAGTGATCCTGAAAACCCATCAATGGGTAGAATGACAAGTTGTATTGGCGGCTGGACTTGCTACACAATTAACCTTGTTAAGCAAAAAGCTTATGGATTAGATAAATACTACACTAACTTTGATCCGGGTTCAGGTGGAGCTCTTGATGCTGCAATTGCTGGTGCATTTGCTAAAAAGCAGCCAATCTTTACATACTACTGGGCACCAACAGGTCTAATGGGTAAAGTTGATCTAGTAAGATTAGCAGAGCCACCATTTAACGCTGAGTGCTGGGCATCAATGCAAGTCGTTGTTGAAGATATCAAGGCTAACGGCACAGATGCATGGAAGCCAACATGTGGAGTTGAATACAGAGACATGTCTTTAGACAAGTCAGTGCTTGCCTCATGGGCTGATTCTCATCCAGCTGAAACTGCATTCATCGAAGCTTACAGCATACCAACTGCGCAAGTGAACAGATTACTTGCATTCTATGAAGATGAGTCAGATGGTGATATGGAGCTAACTGCAATGGAGTATCTTGCAAATGATGATACATGGAAATCATGGGTTCCAGCAGACGTCGCTGCTAAGGTATCCGCAGCTCTATAAGTTTGTATCAATATAAAAAAAGAGCTCACTCGTGGGCTCTTTTTTTCATAGAAAAACTAAAATGATAAAAAAATTCCTCACCTACTATACGTTCCCTATAATTTTTGTTTGGCTTTTAGTTGTTAGTTACAACTCATCAAAAAGAAAGCCTGACAGCGTTATGGAACTTATTACTGATCCTAGTTGGCTTTATGATTGGCCAAAATGGTTAGATATTCCTTTAATGAAATGGATCAATGATGGCTTCAAGGTTTTCAATGAAAAGTATGGTATTTACTTTGAAGTAATCAATGACTTTCTTCTTGGCGCAATCTTATCACTCAAGAAATTCTTGATTGTTTTGCCTTGGCCACTAGTCATAGCCCTAGTTGTTGCAATTGTTTTCTTCTCAAGTGGAAGAAAGCTTGGGACAACAGTTTTTGTAGGAATCTGTACATTTTTTATCGGTTTTCTTCATCCCAAATTTTGGGATAAGGCGATTGAAACAACTTCAATCATGATTATTGGAATATTAATTTGTATTATTATTGGTATTCCCTTAGGTATTGCAATGGCAAGAAATAACAAACTGCGAAATGCAATACTACCTGTTCTCGATTTAATGCAAACAATCCCCAGCTTTTGCTATCTTATTCCAGGGATTATGCTCTTTGGACTTGGCGCAGTTCCAGCGATTATTGCGACCGTTATTTATGCAGTACCGCCACTAGTTCGTCTAACAGACTTAGGAATCACTTTGGTAGACACAGAGGTCATTGAAGCGGCTGAAGCATTTGGCGCTAGTAAAAAACAAAAATTATTGGGTGTCCAGCTTCCATTAGCTCTGCCAAATATCATGCAGGGAATTAACCAATGCACGATGATGGCTTTGGCTATGGTTGTAATTGCATCTATGATTGGAACGAGGGGTCTCGGCGATGAAGTTTTACTCGGACTTCAGCAGCTTAACGTTGGAAAAGCAACAGAGGCTGGACTTGCAATCGTTCTTCTGGCAATTGTACTGGATAGAATTACTCAGGCCTACGGTAAAAAGATTCAAGATAGAAACAAACCACCAAAATAATTTCCTACTATGTCAAAAATTGAAATAAACAATATTTATAAAATATTTGGTCCTAACGCTCAGCAAGTTATGCCAATGGTTAAAGATGGCGCCTCTAAAGAGCAGGTTATGGAAGAAACAGGGCACACTGTTGGACTTGATAACGTCTCTCTTTCTATTGAAGAGGGTGAAATTTTTGTTTGCATGGGGCTTTCTGGTTCTGGAAAGTCAACTCTAATTAGGCATATTAATAGACTCATTGATCCAACTTCGGGTGAGGTTCTTGTTAACAATATCGATGTTTGTAGTCTGGATGAAAAAGAAATCTTAGAGTTTAGAAAGAGAACTATGAGCATGGTATTCCAGCGCTTTGGATTGTTTCCTCATAAGACGATTATTGAAAACGTTGCCTATGGTCTAGAGATTCAAGAAGTTCCTGAAGATCAAAGGCATGAGATTGCGCAAGGTCAAATCAAGGCTGTTGGTCTTGAGGGCTTTGAACATCAATATCCCGCCCAACTATCGGGTGGAATGCAGCAAAGAGTTGGTCTGGCAAGAGCACTAGCAACCAATCCTGAAATTCTTTTGATGGATGAGGCATTTAGCGCATTAGACCCGCTCATTAGAAGCGAAATGCAGAATCAATTGGTCGAACTTCAAGCTAAACTCAAGAAAACTATTGTCTTCATCACACACGATCTTGATGAATCTCTTAAGCTGGGTGATCACATTGGTATTCTGAATGGCGGAAGACTTGTTCAGGTAGGAAAGCCAGAAGATATTATCTTAAATCCTGCTGATGATTACGTAAAGGCTTTTGTTAAGGATGTAAATCGCTCTAAAGTACTCAGAGCAAGGACTATTATGACCAAACTGGACAAGTTTGATAAATCATCTGTCAATCCATCTTCAACCTATAAATATGATGAGGATACTTTTATTGAAGATATAGTTCCTAAAGTGTTAAAAGATAGATCAACCATTGAAGTTATCGATAAAGAAGGAATGACTACTGGATTCATTACCTCTGACGAACTCTCAGTTGCACTAACTAAAACTGAATAAACCCTCATTGGAAGCTGTTAACAAAAATATTGTAATTTCAGCAGCTGCAGATGGAATAGGCTGGTGCATTACTAAGTCATTGTTAGATAATGGGTATACAGTTTATGCATCAGATATTAATCAAGACAAGATAGATGAACTCAATCAACACCCACTCATCAATAACAGATTATTTGTTGACTACGTAAATGCAGGAGATGCAAACTCAGTCAAAAATTATTTTGAATCTTTCAAATTATCAAGTATCGATGGCTTGATTAATAACGTTGGTATTGCGGGACCCACTGGAACAATGGAGGACATTTCAGTCGATGACTGGAATCAAACTATAGAGACTAACTTAAATAGTCATTTTTATTTTACAAAGCAAGCTATACCACTTCTAAAAAAAAATAAGGGTGGGTCAATTGTCAACTTATCTTCAACAGCAGGTATCTTTGGATTTCCACTAAGAACCCCATATGCTGCATCTAAGTGGGCAATTATTGGAGTCACCAAGTCATTAGCTATGGAACTAGGAAAATTCAATATACGAGTTAATGCGATCTGCCCAGGCTCGGTCTCAGGAGACCGAATTAACAGGGTGATTGAGGCAAAAGCAAAATCACTTAACATTCCTGTTAGTGAAGTCAAAGAAGATTTTGAAGGGATGGTTTCACTCAAAACTTTCGTTGATAAAGAAGATATTGCCAATATGGCTCTATTTCTTTTGTCTGACCAAGCTTACAGAATATCTGGTCAAGTCATGACAGTAGATGGCAACACTGAGAGGATGGACTAGATAGAACTATCCTGATACAACCTGCTTAATGAAGACCAGCAATATACTGAGATAAAGCGTCTATCTCTTCATTAGTCAGACCCATAGCAACATTATTCATCATTTCATTGACTCTCTCAACACCATCAGAGCCTGTCTGTTTATTGATTGAATACTGACGGAAAGCCTTTAACTGAGAAGCAGTATATTCAGCGTGTTGCGCTGCAACGGCTGGGAATCCTGCAGTTGGAATACCCTCACCTTTGGCGCCATGACATGCAATACAAGCAGTCGTTTGAGTTTCCATTTTGCCACCAACATAAATTTTTCTACCCAGTTCAATTTGTTCTGCTGAACCCTTGGCGGAGTTTTCACTGATTGTTTGGATTGAGTAATATGCAGCAATATCTTCCATGTCCTGATCAGAAAGTAACGAGGCAACTCCAGCCATCATTGCATTATTTCTTTCACCAGATTTAAAATACTGAAGTTGCTTGATCAAATAAGCCTCTCCTTGACCAGCCAACTTTGGAAAGTTAGGTATCGTACTATTTCCAGCCAGGCCATGACAACCCATACATGTAGCAGATTTAACTTGGCCAGCTTCTGCATCTCCTGCAGCGATTGATGGACTTACTAGCGAAGTAATTAATAAAGAAGCTAAGATAACAAGGGTTTTTTTCATTCTCAATCTCCAAAAAATTCCATGAAATTATACGTGATAAATTCGGGTTAAGAAACCCTCAAATTAGTTAAAATTTTAAATAGAAAAATTCTATCTTTACGGGTCTTGGAAGGAGAGATACTCCGCAATAGATCTCTCAAAACCTTCGGCCATTGGAGCCATCGCATTCATGTATGAGTTTTGACGTTCGCCCGACTGAAAATATTCAAGTTGCTGAATAATCCATTCAACATCTTTGCCTGCTAGGGAGGGGATTGATTCGTCATTTGAGCGTCCATTTTCGCCATGACAACTTGCACATCCTAGAGCCCCATACATTGCTTCACCCTCACTATTAGCCAAAGTACCAACAGAGAAAGTAGCTAAAACAAACACAATAAACGTATTAAAAACTTTTGTCATCGTTTTAAGCATTAAAGAGTTTCAAAATTGATTATACCCATTTCTGATTTAGTACAATCCAGTTGATGAAAGTTATTTGCCTTTCCATTTAGGGGATCTTTTTTCTGAAAAAGCAATTGGCCCTTCCTTTGCATCCTCAGAATGAAGCATTTTCTGATACGCTTCAATTTCTCCTGATCGCATCAATTCGTAGGCTTCCTCTAAATCCATGATTTCAGTTGATCTTATGACAGACTTTATGGCTGCTAAAGAGAGTGGGGCTGACTTTGAAATCTGAAGAGCCCACTCAAGCGACTGATTAATTAAATCATCTTGGGAACAAATTCTATTAACAAGGCCGTAATGCTTTGCCTCCTCAACACCAATCCTTCGACCCGTCATAAGCATATCCATAGCAACTGATTTAGGCAGTCGACGAGGAAGTCTCAATACCCCGCCGCTATCTGGAATAATTCCTAAAGTAGCTTCAGGTACAAAAAATTCTGCATTACTTGAAGCAATGATGAGGTCTGCAGCAAGTGCCAATTCAAACCCACCACCTACTGCTAATCCATTGACAGCAGCAATGACAGGTTTATTGAGATCCCATAACTCTGTTAGGCCTGCAAAACCACCAGGACCAAAGTCAGCATCAACTGCTTCCCCCTCAGATGCTGCCTTTAAGTCCCAGCCCCCACAAAAGAAACGATCTCCAGCTCCAGTAATGATTGCCACCCTAAGATTATTGTCATCTCTAAATTTTATAAATGCATCTCCAAGCTCATGACTTGTTTTTGCATCAATTGCATTGGCTTTTGGACGATTCAAGGTAATTAAAATTACTTCTCCATGAACCTCATAATTAACAGCATCTTTCATAATTACCCCAATAAATTAATTTGAGTTAAGTCTAATAAGTGTATCAGCAGCAGCAACTCCATTGGTCTCTTTTAATACTAATAGTGGATTGATATCCAACTCCTCAACTTCATTTTGACTGATTAATTCAATGACCGAAGCGACTGAATCTATTACTGCTTCGATGTCCCCTTTTGGTTTGCCCCTGAAGCCCTCGAGTAGCTTGTAAACCTTTAATTTTGATAAAGATTGATGTATATCTGCTCTAGTAGCAGGCAAAATTAACACTGAACTGTCTTCTAGAAGCTCAACAAATACACCGCCACTTCCAATTACGATGTGTTTGCCAAAAGTAGGGTCATAGTCCATACCTATAATGAGCTCACAAACTGATTTTTCTATCATTTTTTCAATAAGAAGCTCTGAACTGATAATGAATAAATCTGCACATGCCTCTTTCAGCATTTTTGTATTTTTAATATTCAGCCTAACTCCATTTAATTCAGTCTTATGAGCTAATTCTGCCCCTGACACTTTAAGAGTCACTGGGAAGCCAATATCTTCAGAAGCTTTTGTAGCTTCATTGAAATTATTAACCAGAAATCCTTTTGGAATAGCGACACCATGCTTGTTTAAAAGTAGCTTGCCTTCATATTCTGTTAATTGTGTTTTGGTTTTACTTTCTGAGTTAATGCTCAAAATTTTTAACTCTGGACTTGTGTTGCGTGAAAATGAGCGCCCAATTTTATATGAGTGATTGAGGGCTTTCAAACACACATCCAAGCCAACCATAGGCGCAATTCCCAAACTCAAACACTTCTCAATAATTCTTTTTGGCATACAATCTGCCATAGATGCCAGTACTATTGCCTTTTCACCTGTCCCAGAGAGGGCATCTGAAAGTGCCGATAAAGTCGAGTCCCAGTCCTTGTGCTCTGATTGTTCAGTTTTAGGCCAATCCAACAGCAACATTGTGGCTGCAAATTGATCACTAATCATTGCCCTAAAGCACTCTGAAGTTCTTTTTCTATCCCCCCAAATAAATGTATGATAGTCTAGAGGATTGTCGACCTCGACATAGTCATTTAGCGTTCGCTGAACTTTGGCCTTGTGTGATGAGGTGAGTGATGGAAAATAAATTTCTAAGCCATCAATTAAATCAGCCATCATACCTGCTTCTCCGCCTGAGCAGCTCATTGAAGCAACACCGTTATGCTTCATTACGCCCAATAGGCTGATCAGTTTAAGTGTTTCTAGAAACTCTGGAACTGTCTCAACTCTGGCTATACCCCGACGATCAAAAAAAGCACTATATAATTTATCTGAACCCGTTAATGAGCTGGTGTGGCTCAGAGCAATCTTAGCAGATGCATTTGTTTTTCCTGACTTAATAGTAATGATTGGAACCTTCATTTTATGCGCTCTTTGAGCAGCAATATCAAATGACTCGATGTCAGAAATACCTTCGATATGTAGACCAATCGCATTGACTCTTGAATCATCCAACATCGCATGGATAATGTCCGCAATATTTGTATTTGATTGATTACCAAGAGTAAACATATAAGCGATTGAAAGGCCAGAAGACTGCATAGTCATGTTTAGACCTATATTTCCGCTTTGAGTTATGATTGCCACCCCTTCGGATACTGGGTCACACCCATGAACGTCTGGCCACAAAGCAACCCCATCCAGACTATTGATAAATCCGTAACAATTTGGGCCAATGAGCGGCATTCCATTGGCAGCTTCAACCAATTGTTGATTTCGTATAAGACCTATATCTCCAACCTCGCCAAACCCAGAAGCATACAAAACCGCGCCGCCGCTTCCCATAGACTCAAGATCAGATACAATTTCAATGGCAGTATCTGCATTAACCGCAATAAATGTAGCATCAGGAGGTTCTGGCAAATCTTTGACATCTCTAAAACATTTGATGCCTTCAAGAGATTCAAGGGTTGGATGAACTGCCCATATTTCATGACTGTATCCTAATTTGAGCGACTCTCTAATCGCAAAATTTGCACCTCGATTACCAACAACAGCGATTGACTTTGGGGAGATTAATCGATGCAAATTGCTTTTATTCATTTTGGATTTATTCAAATGGTCTAAGCAATGATCTAGAAATAATATGCCTTTGAATCTCACTAGTTCCATCCCATATTCTTTCTACACGATGATCTCTCCAAATCCTCTCAAGGGGAAGCTCATCCATCAGCCCCATGCCGCCTAGGATTTGAATAGCCTCATCAGAGATCATTGCAAGCACTTCAGTTGCTTTAAGTTTTGCCATAGCAGCATCACTATTCGTCATCTGACCTTGTGAATCCCTCCATGCTGCTTTAAGAGTGAGTAATTCTGCAGCATTAAGCTCCATCGACATATCAGCAAGTTTAAATGAAACTCCTTGAAATTTTCCTATCGTTTGACCAAATTGTTCACGAGTTGCAGCCCACTCCGTTGCGATCTGCAAAGCCCTTTCAGCTCTGCCTAGACACATCGCAGCAACAGACAATCGAGTTGCACCCAACCATTCATTAGCCACATCAAATCCATGGTCCACCTCACCTAAGACTTTTGATTCATGTACTCGGCAATTATCAAAATTAAGTATGAAGTTATGATAACCTCTATGGGATACACTGTTATAACCCGGCTCAACTGAGAAACCGGGGGTCCCCTTATCGACTAAAAAGCTTGTAATCTTTTTCTTCTCACCCCTTGGTGTTTGCTCTATTCCAGACGCTACAAATAATATGACATAGTCAGCCATATCAGCGTGACTAATGAAATGCTTGGAGCCATTAATTACAAAATACTCACCATCTCTCTCAGCTTTACACTTCATAGAGCGAACATCAGATCCAGCATTGGGTTCCGTCATCGCAAGACAGTCAACTTTGTCACCACGAATTGTTGGCAGCAGATACTCATCAACCTGTGATCCTTTACAAGCCAATAAAATATTGCTTGGCCTAGCTACAATATACTGTAACCCAAAGTTTGCTTTTCCCAATTCTTTTTCTAGAAGGCATAAAGTAAGTGAGTCTAATCCACCTCCACCATACTTTTCAGGCATATTGCATGCATAAAGTCCACTTTCTATAGATTTTTGTTTTATTTGCTCTACAACGGAATCTTCTATTTTATTATTCTTTTCAACCTCGTCCTCAAAAGGGTAAAGCTCTTTTTCTACAAAACTTTTGACAGATTCAATAATCATTTCTTGTTCACTTGTGAGTCCAAAATTCATTTTATCTTCCTCTAAATCGAATTAACCTTTTTTGATCTGCATGACACGGCCTTTTTGCTTCGGAGAAGGCAGTTTCTCATGTTTATTCCAAATCTTTTGTAATATTCTAAAGACAGATTGATCTATCTCGCTTGCTTTTGCTTTTTTCATATTAACATGTAAAAGCATTTGTTCTGTTGTCGCTAATAATTGCCCACTCTCGCCGTGAATCATTTGATGAAAAATGTGTAATCTCTTTGAGTCAAGGCCTAATATTTGAGTAGTAAACTCAAGTGGTTCATTTTCTGATGCCTCTAAATAGTAATTAATATGAGTCTCTACGGTATAAAAAGATTGACCCCCAAGTCTGTAATCATTATCAATACCTATATACTGAAACAGTGCATCTGATGCATCACCAAACGCATAGAGATAGAAAGACTCACTCATATGCCCATTGTAGTCAATCCAATCTGAGTGGACTTTGGCAATATAAAGCGCCAGAGGCTTATCTAATTCATCCTCATCTGAATAGTATTGATACTCTCTTGTTAGATATATTTCATTGTCCATGTTCAATTAAAAAGCAAATGCAGAAATAGAATGTTATGAGAACTGATTTAATTATGATTATATAATGGAATGAAAGGCTCTCAACTCTTGAATTATGCACAATTTTTACCGTCAAGCTAAATTTCTTTTGTCTTGCCCATCTCTAAAAGGATGTCCAAACGATAGCGGCTATGAGGTGATATTTGCTGGTCGATCAAACGCCGGAAAATCAAGTGCTATTAATACGCTCACAGAACAAAAAAAATTAGCGAAAGTTAGCCGAACTCCCGGAAGGACTCAGCATCTCGTATTTTTTGATCTTGGCAATGACAGAAGACTTGTCGACCTTCCGGGTTATGGATATGCGAAAGTACCTGATTCAGTTAAACAGGATTGGCATCGTAATATGAGTGAATACTTTGATAATCGACAATGTATAAAAGCTGCAATTCTGGTTATGGATTGCCGTCATCCATTTAAGCCCTTTGATCAAATGATGCTTGACTGGTGCGTGAATAGTAAAGTACCAATTAACATTTTGCTAACTAAATCTGATAAATTAAAAAAGGGGGCTGCTAGCACAGCTAGACTTAACGCTTTAAAGATAGTGAAAGATTTACCTTCAGTTAGTGTTCAACTTTTTTCTTCCCTAAAAAAAGAGGGAGTTTTAGATCTTAGTCATTATCTAGACCAAGTCTTTGAAATGAGTCATGAGAGTTAATTTAGACCTTAGTTCTATTAAGTCAAATGATACTGTAATTGTTGCAAACAATCGCCAAGCTCTTGCCCTCAAGAAATCTCTAGCTCAGTCAGATCGAACCTCTAGACTATCAAAAGTTTATTCGTATCAATCTTTCCTTGAAAAGTTATGGAAGAGCAGTCAAATAAATCAAGAAAGACGCCTTTTAACTCAGCTAGAATCTCGATTTTTATTACTGCAGTTCAGTGAAGAAGCATCCGTTAAAAATCCTGAAACTTTTATTGAGGAACTTATTAAGTGTTATAGGCTATACAAAAGCTATGGAATTGAGATTAATCAGATTTCAACATTACCTTCAATTCCTTCTAAACTGTTTGTTCGATTAATCAGGCAATATGAAAAGTTTAAAGCTCAAAATAATTGTATTGATCAAACAGATATTTTGAATTTAACTATAGATCATTTGAAGCGAATTAGCCTTCATAAAGGTAATTACTTTAGGTATGGATTTAATGAGTCCACACCCGAACAAAACAAACTTTTTGAAGCCTTGAATTTTAAACCACTGTTTGCTCAGCATCTAGAAAGCACCTCTAGAAATTTCGCATTTTTTGAACAGGAGTCTGAACTAATAGCTATTGCAAAATGGGCAAAAAAAACTAGCAATCAGTATCCAGAAAAGCAGATTGGCATTGTGGTGCCTAACCTCAACGAATTACAGCATAAAGTGAAGTCTATATTTGACCTAGAGTTCTCCTCTAATCTGGTTGAGATTCATAAAAAGCCATACAATATTTCTTTAGGTATTTCTCTGAGTGACTACCCATTAATTAAGCATCTTATCTCAATTTTAAGGTTATCAAGCCAATTTCAAAACGGCTTTGTCGACACTGAGACACTAACCAAAGTTGTAACATCTCCTTACATTAAAGGCGCCATGACCGAACTCAATAATCGCGCCTTATTAACCAACAAAATACGCCAGTTATCTGCCACTAGAATTAAAACTAATATAATTCTTAGTCTATGTGATGGTTGTCCTAGCCTTAAGGAGATTTTTATTAAGCTCATTGACGCCAATTTAACAAAAAAAATAACACTGGAACTATCCTTAGATTCAATGAACTCATTCTTGCTTATCTGGGGCTTTACTTCAGATAGAAATCTATCGAGTAGTGAATATCAAATTTATGAAAAGTATCAGGTTGAAAGCTTAGTACTGAATAAATTATCAGATTTTCACCAGTTAACTACTTTAGATGATACTCTTAAGATATTGATAGAGCATATGAATGCCGTTATTTTTCAGCCACAAAGCGGCTCTGCAAATATTCATATACTTGGCTCCCTAGAAGCCGAAGGGTTGTTTTTTGATTTTGCCTGGGTCTGCAGTATGACCAGTAGTTTCCTTCCTGGAAAAATTAAGATGCCTTTATTTATTCCGCCTAAAACGTCTGTGGAATATTGTTTGCCTGGAACAAGCTTTGAGCTTATCACCAAAGAAAGTGAAATAACACTTAACAATTTGCAAAATTTAAGCAAAAATTTGACTTTTAGCTACTCAACTTACTCAGATAGTCGAGAGCAGATCGCCACTCCTTATCTTTTATTTGAAGACCCACAACACATTGAAGATCCTCAAGTGACTCCTAGAGAGATGGAGCTGATTGAAGATTTTACTGCACCCAAAATTAAAAATTTAGAGATTAAAAAAGGCGTTAAAACACTTCAAGACCAAATGGGTTGTGAATTCAAAGGCTTTACCAATAGACTAAATTTTCAAGAAATTAATGACTTAGTGATAGGCATTAGCAAGCTTGAACAGGGGAATATCATTCACAACATATTAGAAAGACTTTTTAACGAAGTCTCATCAAGCTCAGATTTAAAGGAGTTGTCAGAGACTAGACTCGATGAATTAATAGAAACTCACTCTGAAAATGCCCTCCAAGAAATACCTCAGTCTAATTTTAGAATTAATGAAAAGGTGAGAGTAAAAAAATTGATAAAACAATACATAGACCTTGAAAAAAATCGAGAATTTTTTGAAGTGGTTGGGACTGAATCTGAAGCGCAGGTTGACATTGCTGGCTTAAAATTCTCTACCCGTATTGATCGAATGGATCGCTTGAAAGATGGCTCAAAACTTATTATTGATTACAAGACAGGAAAAAATATAGGAATAAGCAAACTCACTAATCAGCCTTTAGAACAAGCCCAACTTCCAATTTATGCAATCTCAAATGAGATTGACGGGGTGGCGTTCGCCACTATTAACTCTCAGGACTGTCAATTTAAAGCTATTACAAAAAATAAAAACGATTTGCCAATGAGTAGCCAGTCAATTAACAGAATGCCTGAATGGAAAAAGCAAGTCTCTGATTGGAAAGATGAACTGGTCCAGGCAAGTCAAAAATTCCAGAATGGGCATGCTGAAGTTTTGCCTTCATCACATGCTTGCGACTTCTGTGACTATGATTTACTATGCAGAGTCGATAAATCGGGTAATGACTAATAATCTCTCTTCGGCTAACTCTTGAGCAATATTGATATTCTTTAAATCAGATATCTTGATTAAGTTTAGCTGAGTTTTTAATTGATCTATTTTTGAGGTATCTATATTCAAATTTTTAAAAGATTCCAAAATGAGTTCAAACCTCTTTTGTCTCCTTAAGCCGTCAGTTTTTAGATAAAAATTTAGAATTTCTTCTGACTGATGAGACAAAAAATCAGAAGCAAAGTCATACCAACTACTAACTAATTCAGCAATTTGTTGCATATCTTTAGGGCATTTAAGATGTTCGCAAAGTAGTTCAATGTTGCCTGGCTTTTGATCATAAAGCCAGAGAGCAAAAGTGACCTCGCGAGCTAAATTTTCATGGTCTAAATGCTTAAAATTTCCGCTTTGAGTGATTTCAAGCATTGGAAACAATCTTTGATAGGCGCCTGATTCAATTAAAACTTCAAAAAAGATAGATGGCGCCCCTGTATTCATTGATAAATTAATTTCTTTAAAGACTCTCTCAGGAGTCAACGCATCAACCTCACCCGAACTGACCATCATTTTCATTAAATCGAGTGTTCCAGAATCGATTGTAAAGCCTAGATGATGAAAACGAGATGCAAACCTTGCCGTCCTGAGTATTCTTACTGGATCCTCAGAGAATGACTCGGACACATGCCTTATCGTCCTCTCCTTAATGTCTTCTAAGCCACCAAAAGGGTCAATAAATTCTCCAGAGCCATCCTTATTTTGTGCAATTGCATTGATTGTTAAATCTCTTCTAGAGAGATCTTGTTCTAATGTAACCGATTTTGATGTATCGAATTCAAACCCCTTATAACCCTTACCAATCTTTCGTTCTAATCTGGCAAGCGCATATTCTTCATTGGATTTTGGATGAAGAAAAACTGGGAACTCTTTCCCAACCTGACGAAAACCTAATGACTTCATTTCTTCGGGTGATGAGCCTACAACGACATAGTCTTTTTCTGTAGACTCTGTAGCAATACCTAAAATCTTATCTCGAATTGCACCGCCGACCAAAAATTCTTGCATATTTCTTATTCTAGAAATTAAAGTTAAGGATAAATTTCTCTTATAATACACGAATGAATAACAAGAAGAATTTATCCCCAGAAGCCTATCGTATTACTCAAGAGTGCGGAACTGAACCGCCTTTCACTGGTGAATATTATAACCACAACGAAACAGGAAACTATCATTGCATCTGTTGTGACGCTGTATTATTTGAATCCTCTACAAAGTATGACTCTGGAAGCGGCTGGCCTAGTTTTTATGACCTTGCCAATAGTGGCTGCATTAGGCAGCTTGAAGATGATTCTTTGGGCTATATGAGAATCGAAGTGAGATGCTCATCCTGTGATGCTCACCTAGGTCATGTCTTTCCTGATGGTCCTCAGCCAACTGGAAAGCGCTACTGCATAAACTCAGTTGCACTCAACTTTTCTGGTGATGATTCTTAAGCAGTAATTTTAGTTTTTAAAATATAAGCACCATAGCGGCTAAGAAACCCAAGAAAACTGAAAAGCCTTTTTTAAGTTTTTGACTATCCATTATGTGGGTAACTTTTGCGCCAAGTGGAGCAAAAAAAATACTGGCGGCAACTATCGCAAAAAGAGCCTCAAAGTTCACAAAACCTACCCCTCCCGTTGGAAGAGTTTGAGAGGATCCTGCCACCATAAATCCAATACTGCCAGCAATCGCAATCGGCATACCAACTGCTGCGGATGTGGCAATGGCATTCTTAATTTTTACATTGTTATAAACTAAAAATGGAGTGGTCATTGTTCCGCCACCAATCCCAACCATAGCTGACACTACCCCAATCACATAACCTGCAGCAGACCAAATCCACCTTGACAAATTATCAGCATGACTAGAAGCACTGACGCCAAACCACATAATCAATGCAACAGTTATTTCAAATAAAGCAAAGAATACACGCAAAAAATCAAAGCTTAAATATTTAGCAAGAATAGCGCCGCTGTATGAACCTAATAAAATGGTTGGTGTTAGCTTTACAAAATTTCTCCAAAGTATCGCCCCATGACGATGATGCGCATACAAACTGGAGATGGAGGTAAAAACTATTGCTGCCAATGCAGTTCCAATTGCAGTATGCATTAAAATGGATTGATCAATGGATGGTGCCAATAGGTATAGCAATACTGGAACAATTATTAATCCGCCCCCAATCCCCAACAAGCCTGCTGCAAATCCTGAAAAAGCCCCGAGAAGAATAAATAGGATTATTGCTTCACTCATAGTTCATCATTTATTTGGAAAACTCAAGCCTTCCAAATATGTTCAGCGAAATGCTTTCTACACATAGATTGATAACGATCATTACCTCCAATAACCACCTGGTCACCGTCTTCAATAACATTTCCATGCTCGTCAATCCGAACGACCATAGTTGCCTTACTACCACAGTGACAAATAGTTTTTAGCTCAATTAGATTATCTGCCCATGCCAGTAGATGCTGACTTCCAGGGAAAAGTTCGCCCCTAAAATCAGTTCTAATTCCATAGCAAAGCACAGGAATATTTAATTGATCAACAGCTTGAGCAAGTTGTTGAACCTGCTCTCTACTTAGAAATTGACTTTCATCAATTAATACGCAGTCTATTGAATTTTTATGATTTTGATTTGTTAAGATTTTAAATAAGTCATCATCTTTATGAAAAAGATGTGCCTCCGCTTCAAGCCCAATTCTGGAAGTCACTTTTCCAACGCTATAGCGATTATCTATTGCAGCTGATAGAATAAAAGGCGTCATACCTCTCTCTTTGTAGTTGTATGCTGATTGAAGAAGGGAGGTTGATTTACCTGCATTCATTGCAGAATAATAAAAGTAAAGCTTAGCCACAATGCAAACCTAAATTATTAATATTGTCATATTATAACCCTTGGGACTAATTAGAAATTTACATCATTTGGGCTCTCTGAGAATATGCTATTGAGGCCATCCAGAATCGCATGAAGATTCGATGATGGATTTCTTATTGATTATTAATCCACTCTTTTAAAAGTGAAACTCCTTTGACTATTCTTGGACAGATTTGATTCAGGTTATCAATAGAGGACTCGTCTTTCGAAATCAATCGGAGCGCATCCTCACCATTAAAATCTACAAATGCAATCCGAGAAAGTAATTTACCTTTTTCTAAACCAAAGTCAGAACCTGGGAGCATTGCAAACCCTACTTCATTGAGAATTGTTTGACAAAGTATTTTGTCATCATTAACTTTTCTAGAGATATTTAAAATATTAGAAAAGTCACAAATCATATAAAACCCACCTTGAGGTTTCTGGCAACTAATGCCTACAGAAGACAACTCTTGATAAACAAAATCTGCAATGGCATTTAAAATTAGTCTCGAATGATTTAAAAATACCGAGTGGTCTTCAGAGTAAGCTTTAATTGCTGCGAACTGAATAGGTGCACTAACTGCAGTATAAGTTTCACTTGCAATTGCTCTAATACTATCCTTAATATAACTCAATTCTTTTGGAAATGTCAAAGTTCCTAACCTCCAACCTCCAGCACCACACCACTTGCTAAGCCCACTACTGATAATTGTGTTTTCGGGGTAAAAATGCGTCAATGACTTATAATCTCCAGAGAAATCTAGTTCAGCATAAATCTCATCAGCAATAATAGTAACGTTGTGTTTTTTGGCAACTTTAGCGAACTCTTTAAGATCATCATGAGTTGTTCCAGAAGGATTATTTGGAGAATTTAAAATCAAAAGTTTGCTAACCGACTTTAATTTTTCACATGCAATGTCCAGACTTTTAGGGCTAAGATGCCAATTACTCTCGGCATTTGACTCGATCCAATGAACTTTTTTATGAATCATTTGAGCTTGTGGCTCATAAGATACCCAGCTTGGACTTGGAAGCAATAAATCACAATCCAATGCCATTTGAATTTGAAAAATTAATTCCTTTGAGCCTGGCCCAATAATAACATTTTGAGGGTCATAAGAGTATTGATTATTACGGGTATGATATTTAGCAACCTCTTTCCTAAGAGCATATAGGCCGGATACATTGAGATAATCTTTCTGGTGAGCATGCTCCTTTAACTCATTCACAATTAACCTGGGAACTGGAAATGGTGACTGACCAAGCCCAAACTTATAAACCTCCTTGCCTTCGCTGATCAATTGCTGAGACAGCTCATTAATTGCAAGAGTAGCTGAAGTTTTTAAACTTTGAATATTTTTTTGTATTTTCATACTAATTTTTGCAAACTACATACTTGTAATATCAGAATACTAGAATAATAGAAATATATGTTTCTTTTTTAATAAAAAATTAATACTTTTGTATCTTTTTCCTATTGAACTCGAACTATTTCTCTCTTTCTTCTTAATTGGACCAAGCCAACCATTCCTATTAAAAAAATTGCTGGTATATAAACAATTTGTTTAGGCATGGTCTCCCTCTCTTTAAGAACTGAAGTGATAATCCAGCCACTATCGACTCCTGCAACTTTTATGGATTCAACCTGTTTATTTATTGCTCGACTATTTGAAATTCCCGGGAGCACCATTGCTACCTCCATATCTCCAAATAAATCGTCTATTTGAAGCCCCGTGTTATTTACTCTCTCTCTGCCTGTCTGTCCATCAGCCAATGGCAATAAAAATGTGTAACTTCTCACAACACCTTCAATTGTCTCACCTTCAACAACAAAACGGATTGGTTCACCTTCACTCATAGTGTCAGCAACTTTAAACAACTCTTGACCAGAAATGTTTTCATAAGGTGGGTCCACTTTATCCCAAAAATAACCTGGCCTGAAAAACATAAATGCGACAATCAGCATCAATACAGTTTCCCATAGACGATTTTTAACAAGCCAATAGCCCTGAGTAGCCGCAGCAAAAAGGAGGATTGCAATAACTGATGAGGTAACAACTGATATAAAACTAATTACACTGTCAATACCAATCATGAGTAACTGAGTATTAAAAATAAATATAAAAGGGAGTACAGCTGTTCTCATGTCGTAAATGAAGCCCTGAATACCGGTTCTTATCGGATCACCTTTTGAAATCGCTGCTGCTGCATAGGCAGCAAGACCCACTGGTGGCGTATCATCAGCCAAAATACCAAAATAAAAAACAAACATATGAGCCGCAATTAGAGGGATAGCCACGTTGTTCGCTGCACCTAAGCTCATGATGACAGGAGCCATTAGACTTGAGACAACTATATAGTTAGCTGTTGTTGGCAGGCCCATTCCTAAAATAAGACTTATCATTGCAGTAAAAAGCAATATTAAAAATAAGTTCCCTGCAGCAATAAATTCAACCCATCCAATTATTAATTGTCCAACACCTGTGAGCGTTACCGTACCAACAATAATACCTGCTGCAGTAGTAGCAACTCCAACACCAATCATATTTCTAGCTCCATTGACAAAACCAAGCTTTAGATCTGTAAAACTTGAAACTAGATGAGCTGCAAGATTAGATTGGCGTCGAAATATTGCCAAGATACACTTCTGAGTTAGGACTATAAACATCATGAACATGGTTGCCCAGTAGACTGAAGTTTCGGGAGAAAACCGCTCAACAGTCAGGAGCCAAATCAACAAAATAACTGGAAGTAAAAAATGAAGTCCTGCCTTGACCGTCTTACCAATTTCAGGGATTTCGCTTATTTCTCCTGCAGGTAGATCTGGCATTCTTGAAACAGAGTACAAGAGTCCGAGATAACTAAAAACCATAATTAATGCAACAATCAATGTAGTTGCTTCTCCGGCTATTATCTTAATGAATTCAAAGAGAGGTGGAAGCACCCAGACAAGAGTACCTAGAACAATCAGAACGCTCGAAATGCCAATTAATCTATCCACTTTATTGAGCTTGTTGGTTCTTTTAAGTCCCTCCATTCCAGACTTTAAAGCCTCTAAGTGAACAATATAGATAAGTGCAATGTATGAAATGACAGCAGGTAAGAATGCATGCTTGATTACTTCAATGTAAGAAACACCGACATACTCAACCATTAGAAATGCTGCAGTGCCCATAATTGGAGGTGTTAGTTGGCCATTGGTAGAAGATGCAACTTCAATTGCTCCAGCTTTCTCAGAGGGAAAGCCAACTCGTTTCATTAATGGAATTGTAAATGTACCAGTCGTTACAACATTAGCAATGGATGATCCTGAAATCATACCGGTCATCGCTGAAGAAACTACTGCAGCCTTTGCAGGCCCGCCTCGATAATGCCCTGTCAGTGCATAGGCTACTCTTATGAAGTAATTACCAGCGCCAGCCCTCTCAAGAAGTGCGCCAAAAAGAACAAACAAGAAAACCATGCTTGCCGAGACTCCAACGGCAATTCCAAATGCTCCTTCTGTTGTAATCCACATGTGGGATACAATTTTATTTAAAGAGGCGCCCCCATAACCTCCAGCTCCAAGGAACGCATAGGTCAAAGCAATAATTGCTACAACCATTAACGGAGGACCTAATGATCTTCTAGTGGCTTCTAAGAGAAGAAGAAGTCCTATAACACTCAAAAATAAATCAGCTGAGTTTGGAACACCCAAACGCATTTCAAAAGCTCTAGAATCCCAAACCTGGTTATAAACCAAATACAAACAAGATGCGACTATGAGAAACCCCATAATCCAATCAGTCCATGGAATGACGACTCTAGATGACCTTTTAAGAGCTGGATAAGTCAGAAAAGCTAAAAAGCCTGCAAAAGAGACATGAACTCTCTTGACTACATCTGCATTCATCCATGGTGTTATTTCAAGAACTAGAGGCGATGAGACGTAAAGCTGGAAGACTGACCAAGCCAAAGCAACATAGATCAATATGTTTCTAACTAGTGCACTTTTTGGGTTTCTGTTTCCCGTTTCTAGATCAACTTCCATAAGGATATTGTATAAAAAAAAAGGATGGCAACGCCATCCTTTTTCTTGTTAATTGAATCTTACCACTTCATTAGACCAACTTCTTTGTAATATCTTGCAGCACCATCATGAAGAGGCGCAGACAAACCATCAGAAATCATTTCTTCTTTCTTCAGATTAGCAAACGCAGGGTGTAGCTTTTTAAAGCTATCAAAGTTGTCAAAAACGCCCTTAACAATGCTGTGAATTACATGCTCAGAAGTCGCAGTTGAAGAGACAACTGTTGCGCCAACACCGAATGTGACAGTGTCATCAGGATTTCCATTGTACATGCCACCTGGAATGGTTGCAGTGCGATAGAAGTCATTATTAGCGACTAGTCCATCAACCGCGGCACCAGTCACATTTACTAAGACACTGTCGCATGAAGTTGTAGCCTCTTTGATTGATCCTGAAGGGTGTCCAACTGTAAAGACCATCGCATCAATCTTGTTGTCGCATAGTGCTTTTGACTGCTCAGATGACTTAAGTTCAGAAGCAAGAGCAAAGGTTGATTTATCCCAACCAAGTGCATCCATTAAGACTTCCATAGTTCCTCTTTGACCAGAGCCTGGGTTTCCTATATTGACTCTCTTGCCTTTTAGGTCTTCAAGATTGCGAATGCCTGAATCAGCTCTTGCTACAACCGTGAAGGGCTCAGGGTGAACAGAAAATACAGCTCTCAAATCTGTAAATGCGCCTGCATCAGCAAACTTACTAGTTCCATTATAAGCATGGTACTGCCAGTCTGACTGTGCAACACCTAAATCTAGCTCTCCAGCACGAATAGTATTGATGTTATAGACTGAGCCACCTGTAGATTCAACTGTACAGCGAACAAGATGTTTCGCCTTGTCCTTATTGACTAGCCTACAAATTGATCCACCCGTCGGGTAGTAGACTCCTGTTACGCCTCCAGTACCAATTGTGACAAATGTCTCAACAGGTTTAACAACATCACCAGCTATTACCGGAGTTGCAACCGTTATACTGCTCAATACAGCAGCAGCAAATGCGCCACTCAAAAAATTAATTTTTTTCATTTCATCTCCTTATTTTATTAGACAAAAAATTTAAGTCCAAATTAGTTATACCATATTTAATACAATTGTTTCAATATTTCTATATATAAAACACAAGTGTTTTCATCTTGTTCAAGTTTATTTAACAAGATTTATAGTAGAATATTCTTCTATGGATTCAAATAACTATTCAACCACTGAAATCAATCAAAAACTATCAAATGGATACGTTGGTTTTTCTAAAGAAGTCAAAAAAGCAGCCAAATATGTAATGGATAATCCTGCAGAGATTCCTTTACATTCAATACGAACTGTTGCTTCAAACGCAGATGTTAATCCATCAACTATGGTCCGTCTTATAACTATACTAGGGTTCAAACGTTATGATGAGTTTAAGACGATTTACAAAAAAGCTGCGTCACAAATGCCAGTTTCCAACTTTACATCTCATGCAAAAGATCTCCTAAATGAAAAACATAATAATCCTTTTTCTGATGCAGAAGCAAATGTATATAAGTCTCTATCTGGAGCCTTCAATGATAAGACTTATAAGGCCATTGACTCTTCAGTTGATAAATTAATGAAAGCAGAAACTGTATACATTCTAGGAATGAGAAGCAGCTTCTCTATGGCATTTTATCTGCATTATCTTTTGCATTTTATTCTGCCAAAAACAAAATTGATTCGTGGTCAAGAAGGAATGCTGCTTAGTGAAATTTCTCAAATAAATGCAAATGATGTTGTGATTGTTTTTGGAGCATCACCCTTGTCACTTGAAACAACAAAGGCATTAGACAAAATCAAAAAGAGGGAGGCTTTCATCATTGTGGCAACTGATATGTACACCTCTCAAGCTGCATCGAATGCAGATATCATAGTCGCACTTGGTAATGAGACTCTAAATTTCCTTCCCAGCATTCTGCCATATGCAGCATTCTCAGAAATTCTCGTTTCACAGATTATGACGAAAGGTGGCAAAAAAATGCTAGCCCGAATCAAAAAATTTGAAGACGAGCTTTCTGAAATGGGCGCATACATTCGACCTAGTCAATAATTATAAGTAATGAATCATTCCATTATTTAAAGAGGCTTTGCTCAATTTCGTCCCAATCATCAAAATGGAGAACTTGACATGGCGAATTAACATTTTCAAGCCAAACAAATACGGATATAAAAGGTTGTTCATAAACTCGAGCAGCATGTCGCTCTCTAGGTGCGTTCCAAATAAATGAACCAGCTGGATAGTCTTTCCATTCTCCAAATTCAAATCGCCAACCTGATTTATCTGAAAGGTTAAGATATAACTCTGGTGCATCATGCTTATGATCACGATAGAGTGTTCGTGGTCCAAGCATAAAGACGCCCAGGAGAAAGTCATCACTTTGATATCCACAAGAGTTAGGGCCAATTAACAGAGTATGGAGGTTGCAATTTTTGTAACCTGGCCCCAGATTTGCCCCAGGTTGATAATATTGTGAATTATCTTCTAACCAAACAAGGTCGTCCTTTGCTGCATAAAGGCAACTTGCAATCTCATTAAGCTGTTGGGCATTTATTTCAGAAATTGCTTTATTCAAAACCCGCTCATGTCTAGTTCCTTTTGGTTTAATATCAACAAGTTGTTGATCAGATAAGTCAATTTCTTCTAATTTTCTCAATGTCATTTCAACTCCTGACATATCTGCTCGATGCTTATCAAGATAACTAATAATGGATTTAATTAGGGCTTTGATTCTAATCTGTCTATCTGTCATTATTTGTTTCATTAAGAGTTAAAACATATTTGCGCATCACCTTTTTATCAAGCTTACCAACACTTGTTTTGGGGAGTTGATCGACAAAAAAAATGTTATCGGGAATTGCCCATTTAGATATTTCTCCTAATTCAAAATGTTCTCGAAATTTTCTCATTAAATCTTTTCTAACAAGATCTGGATTTGCATTATTCAAAAGTTTTACAACTAAAACGGCTCTTTCGCCCCACTTTTCATTAGGGATACCAATAGCTGCGACTTCTTCAATGCTTGAACATGACGATGCAATATTTTCAAGTGTAAGCGATGAGATCCATTCACCACCAGTTTTGATAACATCTTTGAGGCGATCAGTAACTTGCAATGATCCATTTTCACGAATATATCCAACATCCCCAGTATGTAGATAACTATTTCTCCAAAGATCTTTAGATGCCTTTGGGTTGTCCATATATCCATTAGTCAGCCAGGGGGCCTTTACAACAATTTCACCTGTTGTTAATCCATCATGAGGAACATCTTGCATATTTGGAGATACAACACGCAGGTCCACCAGTGGGCCTGGAAACCCAGTTTGGGATTGAGCATCTGGATCAGTACTAGATAAATCTGCAACTGTTAAAAATGGGCAGGTTTCTGACATGCCATAAGCAGCATGCAATCTTATGCCAAATTTAGAAGCACGACTCTGCAAACTCTTTGATAGGGCAGATCCTCCAATTATTACTTTCCATCGACTCAAATTTACTTTTTTGCTATTCGGATGATCTAATAACATTGATAAAACAGTAGGAACACAATGTGAAAATGTCACTGCTTCAGAATCGATTAGTTGCAATATTGTCTCAGGGTCGTAACGATTAGGATAAACCTGACGAAGTCCCAACATTGTAGCAGCATATGGAAAGCCCCATCCATGAACATGGAATAAGGGTGTGAGTGGCATATAGACATCATCACGATGTAATCCAGAGTCTCCTGAAAATGAACCAAACCCAGCTAATAAGCCTAATGTGTGAAGAACTAACTGACGATGTGAATAAGTGACTCCTTTTGGATCACCTGTTGTGCCAGTTGTATAAAACAATGTCGCAGTTCTGTTTTCATCAAATTCTGGAAAATTAAAACTAGTTGATGAGCTGCTTATCCAATCTTCATACTTTTCACCATGACCAATCGGGATGATTATTATTTCGCGCTCAAATTCTAACTTAAGTTCTTCAATTAGGGGCATAAAGTCCTGATGAACAATTATTAGATCAGGCTGGGCATGATTAATCGTATAAAGAACTTGCTTAGGTGATAAACGTACATTGATTGTATGCAAAACTGCCCCCATCATGGGTACAGCAAAAAAATACTCAAGATAGCGGTGAGTATCCCAATCCATAACGCCAACGCGCATTTTTTCAGAAATACCCATAGCAGTTAGAGAATTGGCAAGCCTTCCAAGACGTCCAGTGAACTCCTGATAATTTAGCCTTACATTTGGATTACTTACAATTTCTTGCGAAAAAGACATAACGCTAGATTTTGTGAGAATTTGCTTAATTAAAAGGGGATACTCAGAATCCATATTCGTTATAGATACTCAAACTATAAGTCAGAAAACCAAATCTATTAGTTTTCTTTCAGCTCTCTTCTTAGAACCTTTCCAACATTAGTTTTTGGAATCTCTTTGATAAATTCTATATGCTTTGGAACTTTATAAGCGGTTAACTTTTCCCTGCAAAAACTTATAATTTCATCCTCAGTTACAGTTTGCTCATCATGAAGGACAACAAAAACTTTTACGAGCTCTTGAGAACCTTCACCCTCTATTCCGACACACCCACATTCAAGAACAGAAGGGTGTTCATTTACAACCGCTTCAACTTCATTTGGAAAAACGTTAAAACCTGAGACAATAATCATGTCCTTCTTTCGATCAACAATAAAAATATTACCTGTTTCATCAATTCGAGCAATATCACCGGTCATAAACCAGTTATTCTCATCAAGACCAGTGACTTCAGACTTCCAATAACCACTCATAACCTGTGGTCCTCTGACACAAAGCTCTCCAACAGCATTCGTTTCTGAAAGTGCTTTACCGTCTTCATCCCTAATTTCAATTTCAGTATAAGCTGCAGGCAGACCTACGGAGCCTGTAAATTCAGTTTGCTTGTAGTCATTCACACTAACCAGTGGTGATGTTTCAGTGAGCCCATATGCCTGCCAGATTACTGATTTAGTAAGTGCTGCCCATCTTTTTGCAGTTGTGTCAAGGGCTGCCATACCGCCACTTAAGGACATTAGTAAGTTACTAAAATCTAACTCTTTAAAGCCATCATAATTCAATAGTGCTTCATAAAGCGTATTCACACCAGAGATCATATGAAACTTATGTTTCTTCATAATTGAAACGAAAGTCTTTAAGTCCCTAGGATTAGTAATGAGTACACTTCTTCCACCAATATGGAACAGCATGAAGTTATGAACAGTTAGAGCAAAGATATGATACAAAGGTAATGGACAGATGGCTATTCTCTGTTCTTTTCTTGAGTCATCATACATTTTAGGATCGATTGTAAAGAAAGCCTGGATGATGTTAGCAAGAATATTTCGGTGAGTTAGGATCGCGCCTTTTGAAACGCCTGTAGTTCCCCCGGTATACTGAAGGAAGGCTGTGCTCTCTATAGGAATATCTATGGATGCAGCCTTTGAACCTTCATTCTCCTTCAAAACCTCAAGGAACATTTTGGCACCATCAATTTGGTACTTGGGCACTAACTTTTTGACTTTTCTAGTAACCAAATTAATAATCTTTCCCTTAAAGCCGAGAAGGTCTCCAACAGTTGTTACTAAAACTTTTTCCACACTCGCTAGGTCAGACTTAGCGGCGACATTAGCAACGCCCTCCCAAACCAATAATAATTTTGCTTCACTATCTCTAAGGACATGTTCAAGTTCTCTTTGAGTATAGAGGGGGTTAATGTTCACTACGACGATACCTGCCTTCAACGCTCCATAAACTATGACAGGGTATACCAGCATGTTAGGCATCATGACAGCAACTCTATCACCAACTTCAAAGTTACTACTAAGCCAAGAGGCGAATGAATCAACCTGAGCCGATAAGTCGTTGTAGGACATCTCAACCCCAAAACTTTCAAACGCTATTTTTTCTTGATGCTCATTACAGCAGTTATCAAAAAACTCTACCAGGTTGCCATGTTCTTTAAAAAAATCTGTCTCTTCAAGTTTATTGGGTATGTTTAATGCCATTAGATTTCCTCAGTTATCGTTAGTTATCCTTAACTTTGCCTATTAAAATTTCCTTATATTCATTATAGACCTCTCCGTCCTTTTTGAAAGCAAAACATGAGTTAGCGAATTTCTTTTCTATTGATTTTGCCTCCTCTAAAGTGATACTTTCGGACTCGCCACCTGTTTTTTCTTTCCATAGTGTTTGATATGCAATAGTTCCAGCATAGGCCAGAAGGTCAGTAATATGCCTGCAGCCCTTTTCTCCTCCTAAAGCCTTTATAACCTTTCTATTGAACCCAGTAACGACGTATTCACCCTTAAGTTTTTGGCAATTTTTAACCGCTTGTGGGCAAATATTATAGGGAGAAGCATTGATTTCTGCCTCTATATCGATAATTTGTCTTTTATCATCTAGAGTCAGTCTGAGCGCCATATCATGAAGAGGCTCGCCTGCACTGATATATTCTCGATGCATGTTATTAAAAGAATAAGTCTTACTATCAATCAGAAAAACTTCTATATCCCACAATCCATCTTCTCTTTTATAGCCTTTGCCTTCAATCGTTCTATTATGTTTTAAATCTCTTCTGGCCGGCTTCGATAGCATAGTGTGATCCTTATGAAATTCGATTTTTAGATTCTTTATATTGCTGCTCTAATTCTAACACCAAATCCTCAACACTCGGCACATTGGAAATAGAGCCAACACCTTGCCCAGCAGAAAAAATATCCTTCCATCTCTTTGCTGAAGCCTTACTGACATCAAAATCTACCTTAAGTTTTTGCTTGATGAATGGCATTATCATTTTCTTAAAATTAGAGATTGTTGATTGAATACCTCCAGCATTTGGATTAATACCAGCATTATTCAAGGATTGCTCAAGCCAGTTGCCATTGACTCCAGTAATCTTATTTGACTTAATAATATCATTAGCGGATGCATTTAAGATCATCTGCTT
Organism: uncultured Gammaproteobacteria bacterium; assembly: GCA_902509905.1. Taxonomy (GTDB): domain Bacteria; phylum Pseudomonadota; class Gammaproteobacteria; order PS1; family Pseudothioglobaceae; genus Pseudothioglobus. Next base: position 103,812 of record CABWZI010000005.1, read on the forward strand.
GTAGTCTTCAGTCGCATCGCTCTCTTCGGTTGCAATAAAGCGAGTGCCCATATAGGCCATATCTGCGCCTAATGCTTTTATAGCCAGAACTGCATCACCAGAACTGATACTTCCGCCAACTATAATTGTTCCATCAAATATACTTCTCACTTCAGATATAAAGGCGAATGGGGAAAGGTCTCCAGTATGACCACCCGCACCATTACAAACAAGGATAAGTCCGTCTACTCCAGCGCTAATTGCTTTTTTTGAGTGATACAAATTAATGACATCTGAATAGACTAGGCCGCCATATTCATGAACTTTACTTACAACCTCTTTAGGGTTCCCAAGAGAGGTAATCACTATGGGCGGCTTATGCTTAAGAATTAACTCTATATCATCATTACTCCTGGCATACATTTTACTTACGATGATGTTTACCGCCCAAGGCAGGGCATCTTTACCGGAGCCTAATGCTTGTGTTATTTCTGTGAATTCTTGATCTAAAGCCTCTAAAGTTCGACAGTTAGCAGTCGGAAAGGACCCAACAATCCCTGCCTTAGAAGATGCTATCACAAGCCTAGCATTCGAGACAATAAACATAGGTGACTGAATAATTGGCAGTCTGAGTTGGTCGATGTAGTTTTGATTAGTCATAAATGATTTAGCATCTTTTAATGATCCCAGCAGCCCCCATCCCAGTTCCAATACACATGGTTACCATTCCATAATCAATCTTTTCTCTTTGCATTGCAGAAACAAGTGTTGCAATTCTAATAGCTCCAGTAGCACCCAGAGGATGCCCAAGGGCTATAGCACCTCCAAGCGGGTTGACCTTTTCTGGATCAAGTTTTAACTCCTGAATAACAGCCAGAGATTGCGCAGCAAATGCCTCATTAAGCTCAATCCATCCAATATCATCAAGAGAAAGGTCTAAGGAGTCAAGAACTTTAGGCACCGCCTTGACTGGGCCAATACCCATTATTTCTGCAGGAACTCCGGCAACCGAAAAGCCCAGAAACTCAGCCTTAGGGGTTAAATTATATTTCTCAACTGCCTCTTCACTAGCGACAAGAACAGCGGCGGCGGCATCAGACATTTGAGAGCTGTTTCCTGCTGTCACTGAACCATCTTGAGCAAAAACAGTTCTCAGTTTTGCTAAAACTTCCAAACTTGTATCTTCTCTAGGTCCTTCATCTTTAGAAACAAGATTAGTGTTTTTTATATATTCATTTGATTCAACTGAGTAACTATCCTCAACAGTTGAAATGGGTACAATTTCATTTTCAAATAAACCGCTATTGTTTGCTTTTATTGCTTTTTGGTGACTGTTGAAGGCGAACTGATCTTGTGCCTCTCGGGAGACCCCATATTTCTGCACCACTTTCTCTGCAGTAAGTCCCATCCCATAAGCAATAGAAATATTCTCGTCTGACAAAATTTTAGGATTCATTGACGGCTTAAAGCCAGTCATCGGAACACTACTCATACTTTCGACGCCTGCAGCTATGACCAGGTCAGATGACCCAGACTTAATGAGGTCAGCAGCGTTAGAGACGGACTGAAGACCTGAAGAACAGAATCTATTGAGCGTATATGCTGGAGTCGAATCTGGAAGTCCAGCAAGCAAAGTTGCAATTCGTGCAATATTTAAGCCTTGAGGTCCTTCTGGCATCGCACATCCAACAATAATATCGTCAATACTATTGTTTATTTTTTCAATTGGATCTGACGCCTTTAGAACACTTTGTATGGCATGGACCAATAAGTCGTCTGCCCTAGTCTTAGAGAGCAAACCTCTAGCTTTTCCAACTGGAGTTCTTTTTGCATCAATAATATAAGCTTTTCTCATCATACTCTCCAGTTAATTGCGAAGGGGTTTACTATTTCGAAGCATAAACTCAATTCTGTCTTGAGTTTTCTGTGTTCCCAAAAGCTCAACAAAATATTTCTGTTCAAGATCTAGCAGCATTTTTGAATTGACAACTGTGTTCTCCTCAACTAGGGAGCCTGTCATCACTTTGGCCAATGACGATATGCAATATTTGTCATGTTCGGACATAAAGTTACCCTCAAATAGGTTAGCAACCTGCGCCATAATATTTGCATATCCAGCCTTACCCACTACTTTGAATGTGTCATCAAGTGGGGACCTGAATCCTGACTCAAGCATTGCTAAAGCTTGCTGTTTAGCAACATAAAGTAGCTCATGGGGATTAGCAATAATGACATCTTCATTCTTTAGGTAACCCATTTCTTTAGCTTCCAAAGCACTAGCTGAGACTTTTGCCATTGCAATTTGTTCAAAATGTTTAGACAACAAAGGAAAAATATCATCAGACTCTTTGTTTAAATAAGCTCTTAAGGCCATCTCCTTACTGCCACAGCCAGCAGGAATGCCTCCAATTCCTACTTCTACAAGTCCAATGAAAGAGTTCATAGAGGCAACCACTCTATTGCAGTGAAGTAAAAGTTCACAGCCTCCTCCAAGCGCTAGACCATCAACAGCGGCAATGGTCAATATTTTTCCATGCTTTAGCCGCATTAATAAATCTTGAAGCATGCGGATAGTTTTCTTAATGGAGTAGAGCTTCCCAAGTTTAGGCAGCTCAGGATGCATCACCTCAAAAGCCTTCTTTTTTGCTTTGGATGTCAAGCCCGGATCCTTTTCAAGTAGGCCAAGCTTAATTGCTGAAATAACCTCATAAAGGTTAGCACCTGCACAAAAATGTTCCTGCTCTTGTCTGATTACAAGGGCATGAAAACCATTGCTTTCAAGATAATCTAGGCATTCAGGTAGCTCAGTTAAAACACTTGAACTCAATACGTTCATTTTTGTTTTGAAAGAGACGCTAGCAACTCCACTTCCGATATCAATCAATTTAGTGGATTCACCATCTTTCAAGACCTCTAATTGACTTTTCCTCTCTCCACTCAGAAGGGCCTTATTTAATTGCCTTTCGTAGACCGGATGAGAAGACCTTGGAATAAAATGACTATTATTTGGATTAAATGCACCCTCATCAGAATAGACGAAAGCTTGCTCCATGACCCATGCTGGCAGGGCTTGATTTGATAGAGTCTTGCCATCCTTAATGTCTTGATTTAGCAACTCTCTTACCTCAGACCAACCAGTCATCTGGACTTGTTCAAAGATTCCTTTTTGCCAAGCAAACCCTGACTTTAATGCCAAATCTACGCATCTTGCAGTTTCAGCAACATGCTCCAGATGATAAGCAGTGTAATGAAATACATCGCGATGAACCGACCACAAAAACTGAGCCTGCGGGTCTTCACATTTAGAGAGTTCGAGAAGAGCATTTTCTATGGTTTTGCTATCTTTTATAATTTTCTTTACTTTAGAACTAATAGTTTTATCAGAAAGCCTATATTCTCCATCTTTAGGATCAAAGACAAATATGTCTTTGCCCACTTTTTCATAGATTCCCTTTCGAGTCTTGCTTCCTAAAGATCCCTTCTCAATTAACGCCTGAATCCAATCTGGAATTTTAAATAATTCAATCCAAGGATCATCTTGCGCATTTTCATAAATATTTTTTACTACGTTTGCCATTACATCAAGGCCAACAA
>CABWZI010000006.1 GCA_902509905.1 uncultured Gammaproteobacteria bacterium
CGAACTTGGTCTAAAAAGTCATCAAATGAATCTGAATTTGCAAAAACGCTTGTTGTTAGAAAAACAAGACAAAAAAATCTTAAAAACATATGAGAATTATAATGAGTAAATACATTCTTATTTTAATTAATCTAGCAAGAGATGTCGACCTATAAGCCTCTTGCTGAAACATTAAGGCCTGTTGATCTGAGTGATTTTATTGGCCAACAACATTTACTTGACTCTGACAAGCCAATAGGGAAGGCAATAAAAGACAATCAGCTCCACTCCATGATTTTATGGGGGCCTTCAGGTGTTGGAAAAACGACTCTAGCGAGAATTATTTGTAGCCAGATGGGTGCTCATTTTGAGCAAATGTCAGCCGTACTTGATGGGGTCAAAGAGCTCAGAAATATCATTAAACATGCGGAGCTTTATAAGCAAAACAATAAAAGCACAATTCTATTTGTCGACGAGATTCATCGATTTAACAAAGCGCAACAGGATGGGTTTTTGCCTCATATCGAGTCTGGACTATTAACCTTGATTGGCGCAACGACTGAAAACCCATCCTTTGAAATTAATTCTGCATTACTTTCAAGGGCAAGGGTGTATGTTCTTAAAAAGCTCAGCAATGAAGAGCTTGAGGTAATTGCTCTAAGAGCGATGAAAGATCAACAGATAGCCCTAGAAGATGATGGGTCTTTGACTCTAATCATCGAAAGTAGTGACGGAGATGCTAGAAGACTGATCAATATAATTGAACAGTTGGCGAATAGCTCAGGTAAGGCCCTTAAAAAAACAGACGTAGTTAAAACCCTGCAAAAGAAGCTTGGCAGTTTTGACAAGGGGGGCGATATTTTTTATCAACAGCTCTCAGCTTTTCATAAATCTGTCAGAGGATCATCTCCAGATGGTGCGCTCTACTGGATGGCAAGAATGATTGTGTCAGGATGCGATCCAAAAGTTATTGCTAGAAGACTGCTCGCAATAGCCTCAGAAGATATAGGAAACGCTGACCCAAGAGCGCTCCAGATTTGTGTTAATGCTTGGGATATCTATGAGCGCTTGGGCGATAAAGAGGGTAATCGTGCCATCGCACAGGCGGCAGTTTTTTGTGCGTGCGCACCCAAGTCTAATGCTGTTTATAGGGCTTTTAATTCTGCAATGGAGGCAGCACAAGAGAGTAATGATCTTGAAGTGCCCATGCATCTAAGAAATGCACCTACAAAACTTCTTAAAGGTCTCGGTCATGGCAAGGGCTATTGTTATGCCCATGATGAGCCAGATGCCTTTAGCAAGGGACAAACCTACTTTCCTGAGGAGATGGGAGAAAAAATCTACTATGAGCCGACTGATCGTGGCTTAGAGATTAAAATTAAAGAAAAACTAGATCAGCTTAGATCTGTCTTATGAGTACATTTTTATCTATAGCAAGTATTGGAATTGGTGCTACGGTTGGGGCATCTTGCAGGTACTATATTGGGATAATTTCTGCTCAATACCTTGGCAAAGGCCTCCCTTATGGAACCCTAATTTCAAATGTTATTGGTTCTTTTATAGCTGGCGTTTTGATTGTTTTGGTTTTAGAAAAGCTCCTTCTGAGTGAAACCTACAGGCTGATGCTGCTTGTTGGCTTGGCTGGCTCACTAACGACAATGTCAGCACTCTCAATAGAGTCTGTTGAAATGATAAGTGTAGGGCATTATTCTCAAGCCTTGATCAATATTCTTTTAAACTTGCTGCTTTCTCTTATGGCTGCAAGTTTGGGAGTTGTTGCTTCAAAATATTTATTGAATTTAGCTTAAGGCTAGTCTTCTTTCAACTTCGTCCAAGAGCGTTGAAGAGATATTAATTCCATATTGTTTGTCCAGTTCCCTAATGCAGGTCGGGCTGGTCACATTAATCTCAGTGATGAAATCACCGATGACATCGAGACCAACAAAGACAAGCCCTTTATCAATTAATGTTGGCGCAATTTGAGTGCATAGATACCGATCTCTCTCGGATAGTGGCTGACCCACCCCTTTTGCTCCAGCCGCAAGATTTCCTTTAAAGCTGCCTTCTGCAGGTAGCCTGGCAAGAGCATAGTCAACTGGATTTCCATTAATCAAAAGGATTCGTTTATCGCCATCTTTAATCTCTGGCAAAAACTCTTGTGCCATGATGTAGCGAGATTCATTGTTGGTGATTCTTTTGAGAATATCATCAATATCATTGTCACCTTTTGAAAGCTTAAAGATATCTGTTCCGCCCATGCCATCAAGAGGTTTGACCACAACTGTTCTTTGTGAATCAATAAAATTATTAAGTTCACGAATTTTTGAGCTCACCAGCGTTTTAGGTATGCACTCAGGAAAGTTTAATGCAAATAGTTTTTCATTGGCATCCCTTAGTGAGCTTGGTTTATTTATGACCAAAACTCCTTCTGATTCTAGTTGTTCAAGTAGGTATGTAGAATATATATAGTCCATATCAAAGGGGGGGTCTTTACGCATAAAGACAATATCCAGGGTGCTTAAATTGACCGCGCTTGAGGGCTTTGAGCTGAACCAGCTTGTTTCTGAGTCTTGAACTTCTGTAATTCTTGTTGAGGCAAAAACCTTACCATCCGAATAATACATATCAGGGCTATCAAAGGTATGAATTTCCCAGCCACGAGCCTGCGCTTCTAACATCATTGCAAATGACGAGTCTTTGTTTGGCTTAATATTGGAAATATCATCCATCAATACGCCGAGTCTAATTCGCTTCATCGGCATATTATAATGTAATCAGATTGAATAATAATGAGCATGACGGGCAAAAAATGTTGAATTGACGAGGTTTTGGGCGTATAATTTCGCCTCTTTAGTGCGGGGTGGAGCAGCATGGTAGCTCGTCGGGCTCATAACCCGAAGGTCATAGGTTCAAATCCTATCCCCGCTACCAATTTAGACCCCCTCTTTTGGGGGTTTTTATTAGGAGTTTTTTGTGGCTAAGATAGCAGACAAAGTGCTTTCAATACTTAACCCTAGTGTCCATGCCCTGGGGTACGAGCTGTTGGGCGTTGAATATGTGCCTAGCGGTAAGCACTCTGTCTTGAGGCTTTATATAGACTCAGAGAAAGGCATTGGGGTTGATGATTGTGAGGTTGTTTCCCGTCAAGTCAGTGCGATAATGGATGTTGAGGATCCAATTAGTGGGCAATATAATCTTGAGGTATCTTCCCCAGGAATTGAAAGACCCCTTTTTAGTGCTTCTCATTACATGCGTTTTTTGGGGCATGATGTTCGAATAAGAACATATAGACCAATAGATGGAAGAAGAAACTTTACTGGCGCAATTGGAAGCGTTAGCGAAAAAAGTAATGCAATAGAGTTGGTGACAGAGCTTGGCCCTGTTACCTTAGAAATAGATTTAATAGAAAAAGCAAATTTAGTTGCTCATTTTTAGGAGAAGCCGATGGATGGCAAAGAATTATTTTTAATGATTGAGGCAATCTCAAATGAAAAGAATATCACCAAAGAGGATGTTTTGGAGTCTTTGGAAGAGGCGTTAGCGGTTGCTACGAAAAAGCGCAGCAATATAGAAGTGCGTGTTGAGGTTGATAGGCACACAGGTGAGTTTAAAACTTTCAGGCAATGGCAGGTCATTGAAGATGGAGAAGAATTTGTTGATGACGATGGAAACATGTTTGATCCTGAGTTACACATATATCAGGCTGATGCAAATGGATTGAATGTAGATGAGTTTGTTGAGGAGCCAATGGAGTCTCTTGAGTTTGGAAGAATTGCAGCCCAGGTGGCTAAACAGGTTATTATTCAAAAGGTTCGTGAGGCAGAGAGAACAGTTGTAGTTGATAACTATTCCGAAAGAGTTGGTGAAGTGGTGATGGTTACTGTTAAGAGAGTCGATCGAGGAAATGTCTATGTTGATATGGGCGGAATTGATGGCATGATTTCAAAATATGACCTGATTCCTAATGAATCGATAAGAAAAAATGACCGTCTGAGAGCCTACATTAAAGAGGTCAAGTCAACGCCACGAGGCGCACAAATTTTCTTAAGTAGAACTGCGAATGACATGATGGTTCAACTATTTGAGATGGAGGTTCCTGAAATCAGTGAGGGCGTTATTGAGATCAAGGCTGGGGCTAGAGATCCAGGCCTTCGTTCAAAGCTCGCTGTGAAAGCAAAAGATAAGCGTATTGATCCGATTGGCTCCTGTATCGGCATGAGAGGGGCAAGAGTGCAGGCTGTTTCTAATGAGCTTAATGGTGAGCGCGTTGATATTATTCTTTGGGATGATGATCCAGCACAATTTGTGATTAACGCTATGGCCCCTGCAGAGGTGAGTTCAATTGTTGTGGATGAAGATAAAAGGTCTATGGATATTGCTGTCGAGGAAGATCAGTTAGCGCTTGCTATTGGAAGAGGTGGCCAAAATATCAAGCTTGCGAGCAAACTCTCAGGATGGAAGCTTAATGTCATGTCTTTAAATGACGCTGATGAAATGCAAGCTCAAGAGATTCAAAAAACGGGTGAAAAACTCGCTGAAAAACTTGGTGTGGATGCAGAGGTTGCTGGGGTTTTGATTGATGAGGGGTACACCAGCTTAGATGATATTGCTGAGGCAGAAGCTGAGACTCTCTCAAAGATTGAGGAGTTTGACTCTGAGATGGTTGATGAGCTCCAAGAGAGGGCTCAGGATGCTCAGCTCGTCAAAGCTCTGAATGATGCAGAGGCTACTGAATTATTACTAGGGGTTGAAGGAGTAGATGATTCACTAGCGTCAGCACTTGTTGGTGCTGAAATCAGCACTGTGGATGATTTAGCAGAGCTCTCAATTGTTGAATTATTAGAGATTCAAGATATTGGAAATGACAGTGCATCTGCTGTTATCATGGCAGCCAGAGAAAAAGAGGGCTGGTTCGACTAATCACTCAGGATAGTTTTAGTAATCGATACTCAAATATAGGTAGGAATATGGCACATACAGTTGAAACTTTATCAAAATTACTTAGAAAGTCGCCTGATCAGGTTATTACTATTTTGTCAGCAGCAGGAATTGATGGAAAGACTGCAGATTCAAATATTTCTGCTGAGGAAAGACAGATTTTAATGTCGAGTTTGAGCAAACGATCTGCAACAAAGTCTAGTATCTCTGTTTCTAGAAAAACTACAAAGCCTTCCTCAAGCGCCTCCACTGGAGGAGTAAAAATCCAAGTTAAAAAGAAGCGCGAAGTTCCTCAAACTAACCAGTCGACAGAGGTTGATGATGCAGCTGTTTTGAAAGCCAAAGAGGCTCTAGAAGCAGGCAGAATTGCTGAGCAAAAAGATGAAGAGCATGACGCAAAGCGAAACGATATGGTTCGCCAACAAAAAATTAAAAATGAAGAATTGCGAGCTCAGAAAACTTTAAAAGAGCAAGCTGAGAAAGAAGAGAAGGAAAAAAGAGAAAAAGAAAAGATTGAGGCTGATAAAGAAAAAGACAAGAAGAAGGGGCCAAAGAGACTAAGATCTGTTCCAGAGATAGCGCCGAAAAGAAAAGAGCTTCATGTTGCAAAGCACAATCCGAATAGAAAGCTTAAGAAGAAAGAGAGAACTCAAATATCTCAAAAAGTTCAAGATGAGCAAGCACAACACGGCTTCCATATGCCAGTTGAGCCAATCAAGCATGAGATACTGATACCGGAACAAATTAAGATCTCTGAACTTGCTCTCAAGATGACTACCAAAGCTGGGGAGGTTTTAAAAGTTATGATGGGTATGGGCGTCATGGCAACTCTGAATGATGTTATAGATCAAGATACAGCAATCCTAGTGGTAGAAGAGATGGGCCATACTCCTATTGCTAGTAATGAGGAAACTGTTGAAGATACCTTGATCCAGGATGATATTGATGATGCAGAGTCAGTTCCAAGACCTCCGGTTGTCACCATTATGGGCCATGTTGACCACGGAAAAACCTCACTCCTTGACTATATTCGAAAGTCTAAAGTAGCCTCTGCTGAAGCAGGCGGTATAACCCAGCATATTGGTGCTTATCAGGTTGAACAAAAAGGAAGTTTAATAACGTTTATCGATACTCCAGGTCATGCTGCGTTCTCTAAGATGCGCCTAAGAGGAGCTTCAGCAACTGACATTGTGATTTTAGTTGTTGCAGCTGATGACGGTGTAATGCCGCAAACTATTGAATCTATTAAACATGCAAAAGACTCTAATGTGCCTATTATTGTGGCCATTAATAAAATTGATAAAGAGGGAGCTGAAATCGATAAGGTTAAACAAGTTCTTTCAACACACGATGTGATTGCCGATGAATGGGGCGGCGATGTCTTAATGGTTGGCGTTTCAGCGCATACGGGAGAGGGTATTGACGAGCTTTTGGAAAGTATCACATTGACAGCTGAGATGGCTGAGATTAGCGCAGTTTCAGATAAGCCTGCAAGCGGCGTTGTCCTTGAAGCCAGGCTAGATAAAGGGCGAGGAAAAGTGACAACAGTGCTCGTTCAGTCTGGAACACTTAACAAAGGTGATATTGTTATTGCAGGGCTAGAGTTTGGCAAGGTCAAGCAAATTATTGATGATCAGGGTAAGCCAATTAATAAGGCTGGACCTTCAACCCCGGTTGAGATCTTGGGTCTCTCAGGTGTTCCTGATTCAGGCGCAGAGGTTCTGGCTGTAGAAAGCGAAAGAAAAGCGAAAGAAGTTGCTGAGTTCAGGAAAACAAAAGACCGTGAAACGAAACTTCAAAAACAACAAGCAGAGAAGATGGATAACTTCTTTTCAAAAATGGAAGATGGAGAAATTTCAACAGTTAATGTTCTCATTAAGTCTGATGTGAGAGGCTCAGCTCAGGCACTAGTTGAGGCGCTAGAGGAGCTTTCAACTGACGAGGTAAAAGTAAAGGTGGTTTCTTCAGGGGTTGGAGCCATTAATAATACCGATATTTCTTTGGCCAGCGCGTCTGAGGCAATCGTTCTTGGATTTAACGTTAGAGCAGATGCAGTTGCTAGAAAAACTGCTGATACTGAAGGCGTTAAGATTGAGTATTACAGCATTATTTATAACCTGATTGATGATATCAAGGCTATTATGGGTGGAATGCTTAGTCCAGAGCTAAGCGAAAACATTATTGGAATTGCAGGCGTTAAGGATGTGTTTAGGTCTCCTAAATTTGGTGATATTGCTGGTTGTATGGTTGAAGAGGGTGTGGTTAGGAAAGACAGTCCAATTCGTGTTTTGAGAGATAGCGTTGTCATTTACGAAGGTGAATTAGAGTCTCTGAGACGCTTCAAAGACGATGTTAAAGAGGTTAAATCTGGAACTGAATGCGGAATTGGCGTTCTCAACTATACTGATGTTCAGCCAGGAGACCAGATTGAGGTTTTTGAAAGAATTGAGAGAGCTCGCTCACTGTAGGGGTAAAAACTAGGTGCCAAAACAGCCAAGCTTTAGAGCAGACAGAGTGAATGAGCTGATCAAGCGTGAGCTCACAATGCTTCTTGCAACAGGCACGAAAGACCCTAGGTTGCAAGACGTTATCATTACAGATGTTGATGTTAGTAGAGACCTAACCAGTGCCAAAGTCTTTTTCTCTGTTGATGACAACATGCACAAGAGCGTAGCTCAATTGCTCAATAAAGCGGGCGGTTTTTTTAGATCATCTCTGTCTAAATCTCTAGACTTGAGACACACTCCCTCACTAAGCTTTATTTATGATACAGCCCCAAATACTGGAGCTAGAATGGATGACCTATTAAGAAAATTGTGAATTCATAGCCTTATGTCAAAACGAAATAAGAAAGGTAGAGATATTGATGGAGTTTTGATTTTAGACAAAGCATCTGGACAGAGTTCAAACAATGCATTGCAAGAAATAAAGCGCTTATTTGGAGCAAACAAAGCAGGACACACTGGAAGCCTTGACCCGTTAGCAAGTGGCCTTCTTCCAATCTGCTTGGGCCAGTCCACTAAAGTAGCCCAATTCCTACTTAATGACGATAAGCGATACTTTGTAAGAGGCAAGCTTGGTGAAATAAGTGATACTGGCGATTCAGAGGGTCAGATAAGCCAATTTGGCTCCACACAGGCGATAGATGAGGCTGTTATTAAGGATAGTCTAAAGAACTTTACAGGTGTAATTAGTCAAATACCACCGATGTTCTCTGCCCTTAAAAAAAATGGCACGCCATTGTATAAACTTGCAAGAAAAGGCATAGAGGTTGAAAGAAAGCCAAGAGAAGTAAGCATCTATGAAATAGAGTTCATTAGCATAGAAAACGATATCTTAACCCTAGAAGTGTCTTGCTCAAAAGGTACCTATATTCGAACTTTAATAGAGGACATTGGAAAACATCTTAATTGCGGTGGCCATGTAATCGAGTTAAGAAGGATAGGTTTTGCGCACTTAAATATTCACCAAAGCAAAACCTTTGAGGAGATAAAAGAATTGAGCTTGGATGAGCTAGATAGTCTTCTAATTCGATCGGACGAGATGATTCCAAATTTGCAGGCGATACATTTAGACAATACTCAGACAGAAGACATCAGGTGTGGCAGAAAAATACAATGCAGTGAGCTAAGTACCCCTCAAAAAGTTAAACTTTATGATGTACATAAAAGATTTGTTGGTATCGGAGAGAGCAACACCTCCTCTGAAGTTTTGCCAAAGAGACTGTTTGTTTAACGTTTTTATTTTATTTAGGAAGATAATGAAAGTTTTAGTTATTGGTTCAGGTGGAAGAGAGCATGCGATTGCTTGGCAATGTGCTCAATTTGATGAGGTAGAGCATGTTTTTGTAGCTCCTGGTAATGCAGGAACTGCTCTTGAGAGGAAAATATCTAATATTGGTGTTGAATCTGAAAATATTTCTGGGCTTATTTCTTTTGCTAAAGAAGAGATGATAGATATTACTATAGTGGGACCAGAGGCTCCACTAGTCCTTGGAATTGTTGACCAGTTTAAAGATGAAGGGCTTGCTATTTTTGGGCCTTCGAAGCTGGCTGCTCAACTTGAGGGATCAAAAGCGTTCTGTAAAGATTTTTTAGAGAGAAACAATATACCCACTGCATTCTATAAGGTCTTTACTGAAACCAAGTCAGCGATAGAGTATGTCAAAGAGAAAGGGACGCCTATTGTGATTAAGGCGGATGGCCTTGCCGCTGGAAAAGGCGTGATAATAGCCACTTCACTCGAAGTAGCAACTAATGCAATCAATGATATGCTTGAGGGCAACAGGTTTGGCAAGGCGGGCTCAAGAGTTGTAATTGAAGAGTTTTTAGTGGGGGAAGAAGCAAGCTTTATAGTAATGGTTGATGGAAAAAACATACTGCCTATGGCAACATCACAGGATCATAAGGCTAGAGATAATGGAGATATGGGTCCAAATACAGGCGGCATGGGGGCTTATTCTCCAGCTCCAGTTGTCAGCGATTTAGTTTATGAAAATGCCATGGAGAAGGTTATAAGGCCAACTGTTGACGCTATGAAAAATGAAGGGATGCCTTATACTGGGTTTTTGTATGCGGGCCTTATGATTGATCAGAATGAAGGCGTTAAGGTTCTTGAGTATAACTGCAGGTTCGGAGATCCAGAGACTCAACCCATTATGATGAGGCTTCAATCCAATTTAGCAAACTTATGTCTTCTAGGGGCTAGGGGATCTTTGGCTAATGTAACAGCCGAATGGGATAGTCGATCATCTTTAGGGGTAGTTATGGCGGCAAAGGGGTATCCAAATTCATATCAAAAGGGAGATTTAATTTCTTTACCAGAATCATCATCGAGCGCAAAAGTTTTTCATGCGGGCACAAAACTTCATAACGAGAAAATACTCAGTAATGGGGGCAGGGTATTGTGCGCTACATCTCTTGGTAAAGATTTGAAAGATGCCCAAAACAGAGCTTATTCTCTTGTCAATGAGATAGAGTGGGATGAAAGTTATTTTAGAACCGATATTGGCTTTAAGGGCCTCTAGAGTGATTAAAGGATGCTAGTTATTGGAGTAGATGAGGCAGGGAGAGGACCTTTAGTTGGCAGTGTAGTGGCAGCTGCGATTGCTTTTCCATCGGGGCTATTGATTAATGGACTGACTGACTCCAAAAAGCTATCTGAAAAAAAAAGGGAGATGCTCTATGAGCAAATTACTAGTGAGTGCCTCTGGTCCATTGGTCAATCGAGTAGCTATGAAATTGACCAAATTAATATTTTAGAGGCCACAATGCTGGCCATGAAAAGAGCGGTAGTGAAATTAAAGACAGAGCTAGCAAATAATAGTCAAATTACTAGTGTTCTTGTTGATGGGAACAGGTGCCCTGATATAGAAAACTCTAGGGCAATTGTGAAGGGCGACTTAACTGTGCCAGCCATTTCAGCTGCATCAGTCATTGCCAAGGTAACTAGAGATAGGCAGATGATGGATCTCGATAGGGCTTACCCAGAGTTCGGTTTTGCAAGACACAAGGGCTATGGAACCAAGGCCCATCTTGAAGCACTTAAAAAATTTGGCCCAATTGAAGGGCAGCATCGTTTTACTTTTGCACCAGTAAAAAAATCAATCAGATCCTAGCTCATAAAGCTGCTGGTTAAGCTCATTTTGTTTAGCCTCAAGCTCCGCTTTTTTAGCCTCCAGCTCAGCTCTTTTTTTAGCCTCAGCTTTTCTCTTATTGTCGCGCTCAACTTCCTTAGCAGGCCTTGCCATTAGATAGTTAAAGAGCTTGACAACTTTTTTAACATTCTTTGCCTTGCTGGCTATATTTGTTGCGTGCTCAGCCTCTCTTTTTGTAACTGAACCCATCAAATAAACAACACCACGTTCTGTAAGAACTGAGACATGACTTGGATGGAAGACTTCTTGGTCAAAGAACAAAGTTTCAATCTGAACAGTAATAACACCATCCTTTGCCCTATCTAAATAGCTACTATTAGGCATTACCTCAACTTCATTAATGAGCTGTTTAATTTTTGAAGATTTGCTTTTGACAATGCTTTCAAGGTACTCTTTTGCATTTTCAGTTGGGGCTTCACCGGTAATTAAAACTGCTTGGTTATAAATATTAAAGTTAACATGTGCGTCTTCTAACATGGGGTCTTTATTGACCATATTCCCTAATTCCATATATAGAGTTTTGTCATCTAATATTTCGCCCATAGTTCTGCGATCATTGTTCATTGTAGCAACCGTAGTTACTGCGGCAGCGCCTTGAACTATTGGTGAGCATGAACTAAGAATTGAAGAAGAAATAATGATTGCACAAAGAAAGAGAATTTTTTTCATATTGGCCTCTAATTTATTGAACTGCAAGGAAACAATTAAGTTATATTTTAAATCAGATTCTATTAAGGCCCAAACAGAAATATTAATTTAGATTGTGTTTTCAATTTATAAAGCATAATATTAACACTCCTAAGATTTAAAAAAATTATGACTACTCTATGATTGGATTGCTTTATATTGTTGCGACGCCCATTGGGAATTTAAGTGATATTACTTTTAGGGCGGTTGACATTCTTAAAAATGTTGACTTTGTTTTGTCCGAAGACACAAGACATAGCAAAAAACTGTTTGATCATTATGAAATTACAACTCCTTTAAAGGCGTTTCATGAACACAATGAAAATGAGAAGGTCAATGGGATTATTAGTGCGATTAATTCTGGCAAGTCAGTCGCACTAATTAGTGATGCAGGCACGCCTCTTATAAGTGATCCTGGTTATCAACTCGTATCAGAAGCTAAAAAAATAGGAATTAATGTAGTGCCCATTCCAGGCCCTAATGCAGCAATCGCAGCACTATCCTCGTCTGGAATAGCGAGTAGTAGCTTTACCTTTTTTGGGTTTCTGCCATCAAAACAAACATCAAGATTAAAATTTTTAAAATCTAAAAAAAATCTTGATGAGACTATTATTTATTATGAATCTCCTAAAAGGATATTATCATCACTCAAGGATATGATGGATGTCTTTGGAGAAGATCGAAGGGTTTGTCTAGCAAAAGAGCTTACAAAATCATTTGAAACAATTCTTAATGATAATTTACCAGCTTTAATTGATTATCTTGAAAGTGATTCAAATCATCAGAAAGGTGAATTTGTGATTTTAGTCGCACCTGCTGATAAAATAGAACTTGACGAAGCCAATGTTGAGCTTGAAAAAATCTTGCCTATTTTATGTGAGGAGATGGGAGCTTCAAAAGCTGCCAAACTAGCATCTAAAATTACTGGGCTAGATAAAAAATATTGTTATAAAAAAGCGATAATCCTATGAGTAATTTCTATAAACGCCATATTTTTTTCTGTAATAACATTCGAAATGATGGCAAGCAGTGTTGTTCAGAGAATGGGGCAAAAGAGATGTATCGTTATGCCAAAGATAAGTGCCGTGCTAATGGCTCATTGGGCGTTGGAAGGCTGGGGGTAAGTGAGTCAAGATGCCTGGGTCGATGTGAAAATGGCCCTGTGGCAGTGGTTTATCCTGATAACGTTTGGTATCAATATATTGATGAAGAGGACATTGACGAGATATTTGAATCGCATATGGAGGGCGATAAGATTGTAAATCGTTTATTGATTAAATAAACGAGCTCCCTAATCCAGTTTTTTAATTGCCTCAAGAATATAAGGCTTTAAATTGCTTGCCATCACTTTTATGCCTTTGGCGTTTGGATGCTTGTAATCAGCTAGAAGCATATCTTTCTCTAGCGCAACTCCCTCTAATAGAAACGGCATCATGATTAGGCTATATTTTTTTGAAAGCTCTGGATAAATGCTATCAAATTCTAATTGGTATTTAGCCCCCATGCTTTCAGGCGACTTCATGCCAGCCAGAACAATAACCGACTTATTCTCGACAAACTTATTAATGATCTGTTCAAGATTATTTCTTGTCAGTGATGGGTCAAGACCTCTCAGCATGTCATTTGCCCCAAGACAAAGGATTACAATGCTAGGCTTATCGCCAAGTGACCAGTCAACTCTGGACAACCCATTTTTAGAAGTGTTTCCCGAGATACTTGCGTTGATAAACTGGATTGGAGGCTCGTTGTTTTTAAAACTCCTTGTTAATTCGGAGGTCAAATTTTCTGTTTGAGACAAACCGTAGCCTGCCATCAGGCTATCTCCATAAAGCATAATTTTTATAGGGTCTTGTGCATAAACATTAGTGAATAATAATGTCATTATCAACCCCATAAATAATGATTTAAACGCGTGCTTTTTTGAGATAATCATGCGCTGAATTTTATATTAGAATTTGAAATGAATGCATCAATACAGTTCAATAATGTTTCACTAAGTTACGGTGATATTGCTGAGGAAGTTGAAGTTTTAAAGGACATTAGTTTTTCAATTGATAGCACTGAGGTTGTTTCAATTGTTGGCCCAAGTGGATCAGGAAAAACTTCAATTATTATGCTCGCATCTGGTCTTGAGAGTGCAAGCAAAGGCTCAATTCAAATTAATGGCAAAGAAATTGTTGGCCTAAAAGAAAAAGAATTATCAGAGGTAAGAAGGAAAAACATTGGCATTGTTTTTCAATCCTTTTATTTGATTCCTAACCTGACTGCTGTGGAGAATGTTTTGTTATCTCTTGAAGCGAATCAACAATACAGCTTAGAAAAAGATGCCGAGAATCTTTTGGGAGAATTTGGCCTCTCTCATCGGATGCATCATCTGCCAAGTGAGCTATCTGGGGGAGAGCAGCAGAGGGTTGCAATAGCCAGAGCACTGATAAACAAACCCAAAATCATTTTGGCTGATGAGCCAACAGGTAATCTTGATAGCGTTAATTCAGAGAGTATGATCGACTTGCTTTTTGAGTACACCAAAAAAAGTCATACCTCTCTTGTCATGGTGACTCATGATAGTTCAATTGCAAAAAGATGTGATCGAATTATAGAAATAAGGGATGGCCAGATTGTTTGATATTCAGCAATTCAAATTAATCAATAAATACGCCTTAAGGGATTTCTCAAGAAGCTATAAAAAGCTATGGGTAGTCACCTCAACTCTATTTGTCAGTCTGCTACTTCTTTCACTAACGTTTTCAATTAAAGAGGCTCTCAATAGCGAGATTGAAAATAATTCTAGGGAGCTTTTAGGCGGCGATATTCAAGTAGATAGTGATATAGATCCACTTCCTAATGCAGTTATTGCGCAGTTTAATGAGTTTGGAAGGGTCAGCGCAACCATTGAGTTTGCGACCATGCTATCTAAGGAAGGGGAGTCGCCGGTATTCACTGAGCTTAGGGCAGTTGATAATAATTATCCACTCTATGGAGAGATTGAAACAACACCCACGGGAGCTTCCGAAAAAATATTCTCTAGCACTAAAAACCCAGCCGTCTTAATTAATGAGAGCATCCAGAAACTGCTCAAAGTCAATGCGGGTGATGACATTATTATTATGGGCCAAAAATTTCAAGTTGCCGGGCTTGTCTCATCTGTTCCAGACCTTGCTGAGAGCGCTGTTTTTGGTGAATTTGCAATTATCAGTATGGGCAGCTATAAAAAATTTGGGCTGAGCTCGGGAGGCAGCTTTCTTGACCACAAGTACAGAATTAAGTTTAATAATTTAAATGAGATTCAAGAGCAAGAGAATACAATTAAGACTATTGTTGCCTATGATGATAGAATCCAGACCCGCCTTCCAGGCCAGAGTGGGCGAAGTCTAAGCAGGGTCATAGATAACTTTTCAAATTTTTTAAATTTAGTTTCTGTGAGTGCTATGGTCATAGCAGGAATTGGCATTAGCAATACACTCTTGTCATTTATAAACCAAAACAATACTAGCATAGCAGTCAAAAAGTCTATTGGTTTTCCTTCCAGCTTTATTCAAACCATGTATTTTTATGAAATCATGTTGATTTTGATTATGACCTCAGTTATAGCATATCTGATAGGTGTTTTTAGTCCATTATTGGCGAATGAGTTTTTGCCAGAGGCTCTGGGAATCGATTTGCAGCCTTCATTTAGCGTATTGGGCTACCTAAACATTTTCTTCATTGGACTTCTGGTGGTATTAATTTTTTCTATTCCGTCTTTATATTCGATTAGTGAGATTAAAGCAGCCTCCTTGTTTCGAAATACATTTAATCCTGTCAGCTTAAATTTTTCATTGAAGAATATTCTATTGTTAACTATTTTGGTATTGGTCCTGACCACGTATTTTGTTTCTCAAACCAATCAGAAGCTTTACACAGTTTTTTACTTCATATCTTTTTTTGGCACCATGCTTATTTTTTATGGAGTGTCACGATTATTAATCGCTTTGATCAAGCGCATTTATAAATTTTCAAATAACAGTTACAGGATAGCCTACAGAAATATTGTAGCAAAAAAATCACTTGCACCAATCATGACAATTTCCCTAGGAATAGGGTTGACTCTTCTACTCACGCTCAGTTTTGTCGCAAACAATTTGAAAAAAGAAATATCAGATAGCATTCCATCTTTGGCTCCAGATTTATTTTTTGTTAGCATTGACAGAGATGTTAAAGGCGATCTTGAGTCCTATATAAAAGAAGTTGATCCAAGTGCCGAGATTGAATTTAGTCCAATGGCAAGTGCATCCTTTATCTCACTTAATGGAACCCCCATTGAAGAGGTTGTCTCTAATAACAACAGATCAGCATGGGTAGTTAGGGGCGATAGACGAATTTCTTGGTCGGAGAAACCAAAGCCTGATAACCCAATAGTTGAGGGCCAGTGGTGGGATCCAGGTATTGAGGATGAGCTTTTCATTTCAATGGATAGCAGGGCTGCTTATGATCTAGGTATGAAAATCAATGACAAGATAGTTCTGAACATATTAGGTCGAGATGTCACCGGAACAATTAAGAACTTCAGAGAGGTTGACTATAGGGATATCTCAATTAACTTTGCTATCATCATCAATAAAGCCTTCGCAAATAAACTGCCATATGAGTATGTTGGAACTCTAAAGTCCGGTCTGCCTTCTAGTGAGATTTTAGCCATGGTGGTTGAAAAGTTTCCAAATGTTTCAGCAATCAAGATTGATAGAATTCTGAAACAGGTCAGTGAAGTTTTAAATAAAGTATTCATAGCTGTTACAGCTATATCACTGATTGTTATTATCGTTGGTTTAATTGTTATTGTGAGTGCAGTGTTGGTGCAGACCACATTCAGAAGATATAACAATCTTATCTATAAGATACTAGGAGTTGACTTTCCAACCATACTGAAGGCTATGACAATGGAGTTTGCTGTTATCTATGGCACTCTAATATTTTTTGCACTTTCAGTAGCGACAATCAGCTCCTTCCTAGTGGTAGAGAATGCACTGCAACTTACTTGGTACTTTGACTTTGGTCTTGCCTTGTGGATACTTGTTTCAACAGCAGCAGTTTCGTTTTTACTCATCATGCTTGCCAATCGTAGCATTTTTAGTCCAAAGGTCTATCCACTCATCCGAAATGAGTAATGTTTTTGATGTTTAATCAAGCTTAGAGAAATGCAAACAGTTTTTGATTTAGCGCCTGAACTTTTTCTTTAAGATCGCTTACTCTCGAATTATTCTCAATGACATCGGTTGGAAGATGTTCATTGAGTCTAAGACGTTGTTCTCGACTCGCCTGAGCTAGTAACATCGTTTTTGCTTTTGCTGAGTCAATATCATCTCTTTCCATGAGGCGCTTAATTTGCGTTTCATTTTCACAGTCAACTAAGATAGCTCTATCAAATGGGCCCCAAAGTTCTTTTTCAACAAGAAGAGGTATAACAACTATCATCACTCCCTCATGACAGTCATCCATCATTGCTTTCATTTTATGAAGAATCTTTGGGTGAAGAATCTGTTCAATTAATGCTCTATTTCTTCCTTTTTTATAGAGGACATCTCTTAAATTTTTGCGATCAAGCGAGCCATCACTCAATAGAATTGATTTACCAAAAGCATCAACTAATTCCTGAAGGCCCTCGGTGCCTGGCTTCACAACTTCACGTGAAATGACATCAAGATCAATAATTTTGCATCCATGAATTTCAAGTAAGTCGCTGACTAAACTTTTGCCTGATGCAATGCCTCCGGTTAGAGCTACTTTTAGAACTTTGCTCGTCATATAATTATGAATTATTGATACCAATATCCAAATTTTATAACGAAATGACGCTGACACAGTCCCAATGATATTTTTATTGCTCTATTTTGCTAATTAGCTTGACTTTTGGAGCAAATATTTCGATAATAAGCGCTCTTTTTGGTTATGTAGCTCAGCTGGTTAGAGCACAGCATTCATAATGCTGGGGTCGGTGGTTCAAGTCCACCCATAACCACCATATCCCATAAGGCTTTAAGCCATTTCACTTAAATCAAAATAATACTCGGGGCTACACTGGGGCTACAATAGGAATAAAAAACACCCCTTTTCTACACCTCGCTTTAATCCAAATAATTAGATAAATAATAATTATTAAATAACTAGTGACTAATAACCGTTGGTTTAAGGTGTATAAAACCGATGGTTTAGATAAATACTATGAAAAAAGTACCATCCCTCGCATATATATACTGACTTTGAAGGTACGGGTGGGGGAGGCTCATTGACATCGGAGATAGATATATACACCCTCACTCACACATCAAACGAAATTTGGACTTTAGTTCAAGCTCACATTGGCATAGTATTAACAACAATCTGGCTCTTTCTAGCAAAGTTTTTTTAACTATACTTTGATATTTTTTTATCATCTCGCAAAGTACATAATGATAAAAATATCATATCAGGAGAGTCAAAATGGAAACAGCAGATATTGTTAAATGGATAGCTACAGTAATTCAATTAATTGGTTATGGGCTTACAGGATTAAATCTAGTACCTTACAATGTATTCTTTTTCTTTATAGGCATTGGCTTATGGTTTGCTGTTGGCTACCTATGGAAAGATAGAGCAATAATGGTAGTTCATGTTGGAGCTTTTATTTCATTACTAATTGGGTATTTAAGCGCATAAACTTTTAAAGACTCTTGCCATTTAATGCACTCACACATGAAACAAAATTTGGACTTTATTCTTTAAAAAAACAGTAAACTTAAATTTTTGTTCTTAAGGAGATATTATGAAATTTATTACATCTTTAGCAATCTGTTTAATAATAACTAACACTGCCCTAGCGAATAAAGAAATAGAGCCTTATTCTCAAGAAACTTGCCAAAAAATATATGAATCAATTGGAACTTTCATTCTTCTGGCTGATACAGAGTGGAAGAAAGAGAAAGAGAGACAAGCGATGCTTTATTCAACAGCAGCGTCAAATTATGCAACGATTTATGAAACGGTATGTAGAAAGTAATTATCTATTTAGTTTCCCTCCCTCACACATCAAACGAAATTTGGACTTTACTTGAAGCTGACTTATAATTCTAGTATGAGCGAATCATTTACTAAATCTGGCTTATCCATTCCTTCAATAGGTCTTGGAACAGGAAATATGTATGGCTCTTCTTGTAGAAGAATAGTTCAAGAGGCCCTTGAACTTGGTTATCGTCACATTGATGGTGCCTCAATGTATGAGAATGAGCATGAGGTAGGTCAGGGCCTCAACTACTCTCAAGTAGATAGAGAAAAAGTATTCATAACAACAAAAATCAATACTACAGGCTTTTTTCCTTCAAAAGGCAATGGTCCGCAACTTAAAAATAGTGATATTAAAAAAAGCTTTGAAAAAAGTCTCTCAGATTTGCAGACAGAGTATGTTGACTTACTATTGATTCATTGGCCAATATTTGAAACTAATCTGGGTGATATGTTGGAAATTTTATATCGACTTAAAGATGATAAAAAAATCAAAGAAGTAGGCGTTGCAAATTTTAATTCACAGTTATTGAATGAATGTAGTGACTTAGGATTTAAAAATATCTTTTGCAATCAAGTTGAATATCATCCTTTTTTGTCCCAAGCTAAATTGTTAGAGACTATGCAAGACTTAGATGTTATTCCTATTGCTTATTGCCCATTATGTAAAGGTGATGTTTCAAGGCATGATGTCCTTATAAACCTGGCTGAAAAATACTCTAAAACACCAGCACAAATTACTCTAAGATGGCTATATCAACAGAAAGTAGTGTCAATTCCTAAGACAGAAAACACATACAGACTTAAGGAAAATATTGATATTTTTGATTTTGAAATTGACAATAAAGATATGCTTCAAATAAATACACTTGAAAGAAATCAGAGGATAGTTCCTAACCTTGAACTCAATGAATCAAAGTATCCTTTTGATTGATTTGTATTTATAAATCAACACCATCCCTCGCATATATATTCAGACTTTGAGGCCATAGGGGGAGCCCCTCTCGACCTCGGAGATAGATATATACACCATCCCTCACACATCAAACGAAATTTGTAATTTTAATTATCAAGGCGACATATAATTGATTTTTTTATTAGTCTGACTATTGTCTTTTATGTTTATAAATTCATTCAAAATATTAAAAATAATTTTTCTCTTATCCTTAATAGTTATGGCTGCTATGAGCTCTAAATCGATTGCTGATGAAGACCTTGCTTTTCCATTTAATTCCGATAGTGGAAAGTACTGGCAATATATCAGTGATCAAGTGATGGGCGGTGTTTCAGATGGTAAAGTGACTCTTGAGCAAGATGGAGAGATGTATTATGCAAGACTTACTGGGAATGTCAGCACAAGGAATAATGGCGGTGTTATTCAATTACGCACAGGCATTTCATTTTCAAATTCTGAAAAAGATGGCAAAAATTTTCAGGGCGTTCGTCTCAACGTTAGAGGCAATGGTGAAACTTATGACATCCATATCATAACTAATGATATGGCTTATTATGGAGACTTTTATTCTGCTTCCTTCCAAGCTGATTCAGATTGGAAAATGATTGAATTGCCTTTTAATTCATTCGAACGTAAGCGTTTCAATGTCTCAAAGTTAGAAGCTAAAAATATACGAAGCTTTGCTATTGCAGCTTATGGCCGTGATTTCAAATCTGATGTTTCAGTGTCAACTGTAGAGTTTTACTACTAAAGAATCAATGAAAAAAGCGATATTTGTACTATAGCTAAAGTTAATTTTTCCAGATTGATTCCTTTATGGCCGGAATAAGCATCGATGAAGTAGGCCAATCTTCGCAATGCTGATAGCGGTGAGCAAGCTGAATTATTCCTTTTTGATCAACGACAAATTCTCCTGGCAACTGCCATGGGCTATCTACCAGACCACCTTCTGTGCCATGACGCGACTTCTGCAATTCTGCACCCGTCTCAAAATCGATATGAAGGTACTCATCAGGCGCGTCATAGACGATTTGAGAAGGCTTACCTTCCAACAAGTCATAGGCCTCATAGACACTAAAGGTTGGATCACATAAGACTGGGCAGGGCATGCCATTTCTTTGGCTGTATTCTTTTGAACGTTCAGGCTCCCCTTGGCCAATCACGACGACAGAGGCTCCAAGCTTAATGTAGTCCGCGTATTCATTTTTAAGACTATTGGCGCGATCAACCCCGCAACTACAACCGTAATGCCTCCAGAACATGATTAAGGCTGGACCATTGCTCCAAAAATCTTGCAAATGAACTAATTTCCCCGATGTATCTTGCAACTCAAAATCAGGAGCCAAGTCCCCAACTTGGAGCGGCACTTTATCCCATCGAAGACGCGTTGGTCCTTTTTTCCAAAGATCTAGCCATTCTTTTTCAGCAGCTTCGATTTGGTTATCTACTATTGATTTCATATTTACCCCTTTTTAACTAGTTATGACACTTTTTATTATAGCTCAAAAAAATTCATCTCAGGTTTCGTAAAACGAAAATGGGATTCTTTATCTAAACTATATCTAATCTTCATCTAACTTTATGTCTGCCTATTTAAAATTTGAATTTTTTTAATAATTAACCAATAAAAAAAGATTTATGGAAACTAAATTAGTCCTCTGGATAACTGCATGTATGGCATTTATGCTCAGTTTTATGTACGTGACGGTAAGCTTTATTGCTAGGTTTGTACAATATTAAATTTAAGGATTTAAACAATGACACTTGCAAAATACAATACAAAAAATGGCTCTCCAAATCATAGGCGAAAGTCTAAAAGAGCATTAGAAGCAGAATTTAAAGAGCTTAGAAACATGGAGTCAATGATGGACAATCATCTTAAAGATGCCTACCTTGATAATCTTTCCTTTTTAAAAGACGGGCTAAGAGGAAATGAGATTATTTAAAAACTTGTTGACGGTTGTCGGCTATTTGTTCTTGACGGTTTTTATGTATGTCGCTGTTACAAATATTTAATTCGATTTTTTTATTAAAAATGATCTTATCGCAACGATTATTCCAATAATGACTAGCAGATAGGTGAGGCTCGACATAATCCATTTGAAGGAGTTTATCCCCGAGCCAACGGAGACTAATGATTGGGTTATTGAGCCGGAAGTCACATAGCTTTGTATCATCAAAAGTTCAGAAAAGTTCTCGGACCAATCTGCAATCATTCCAAGTATTGGAACCACTAAATAAATTTTCTTAATAAGCAGATACAAAACCCAAGAGCCATACATCAACGTATAAATCATAGCAAAAATAACATCCCAGACTTTGAGAAACTGGCTGTAGCAAAGCAGCTGCTCCTGATTTCTAGCAGCAAAGAAATCTTGAACCATCGCCAAGGTGTAAGAAAAAGATAGGCCTAGGGAATTTGAGCCACTATCAAGCCTAAAGCACCCAGATGCCGGATTTAACACCAGAGATATATAGAGGATAAATGCAAGAGTAGAGCCTAAGGCAAAATACAGGACAGGTTTATTATTTTGGTTGTCAGTTTTGGCACTCATAGCGACCCACTTTTAATGACTTTTAAATTGATAATTTGGTTTAAACTGAGTTAAATATACACTACCTTAAGTGATATTTTTTTTAACTTCTTTTCATTAAATCAATAACTTTGTCTTTATAAAAATAACTCCTAATCTTCATTTAGAATAAATCAGCAAGATTTATAATTGTAGTATGAAAAAATTGATTATTCTAATAACTTTTTTAGGTTTCTATTCGGTTTCATATGCTAAGAGTTTCGATGACTGGTCGAATGAAGATCTATGCAGATGGATAGATGCTGTCCAAGTCCCAGATCCGATTCTATTGGAAATTGAAGTCAGAGATCTAGTGTGTCTGAGTAATCCTGAAATCATCGAAGCCTCTATTCAAGAGCCCTATGCCTCAGAACATGGAACAGTATTTCCTTCAGTTCCATCTAATAACGCCTCTAATAAAAATTCAGAGAGTGGCATAAGGTTTATTTTTAACTACAAGGTTAAACTATAAAAAAATAGCGATGAGTGGACAAAGAAGATTCTTAAGGGTTTGGGCGAGAACAGTTGGGATGCCAATCGGTCTCAATGATGAAGATAAGCCTGAGTTTTTACCTATTGCACAAACAGATGTAAAAAAAGCCCTACTCTTCAGAACGTTTTGGATTGTTCTCCACGTGGTTACATGTGTACTTATTATTGCTGGAAATGGCAGAGTGCTTTCTTGGTGGTAAGGGAATGAAAGCAATCCTGCTAATTTTTTTGGTTTTCGCTCAATCAGCTATTTACGCTCAAGAGAGTCTTAAATTTCCTATTGAGCCAAAGATGGCAAAAGAATGGAAATATCAGAGTGATCAAGTGATGGGGGGCGTTTCTGAAGGGGACACTTCATTAATGCAAGATGGAGATATGTTTTATTTCAGGCTTACTGGAGATGTCAGCACAAAGAATAATGGAGGATTTGTTCAATTTAGATCAAAAGTATCATTATTCAATAAACCAGAGATGTTTCAGTTAATTCATAAGGCTCACAAAGAGGGCGAAGGTCTTGAAGGGGTTAGGCTAAATGTAAGGGGTAATGGCGAGACGTATCATGTCATGATTCGAACTTATTTCACTTGGTCTCCGAGCGACTACTATTATCAAACATTTGAAACAAGACCTAATTGGCAGCAAGTGGATTTACCTTTTAACAAATTTAAAAGTTCAAAATACAGACAGAGAGGTTTAGAAGTGGATCAGATCAGGGATTTCGCTGTTGTTGCTTACGGCCGAGATTTCAAGTCTGATGTTTCTGTCTCTGAAATTAGTTTTTATTAACTATAAGTAGGCAAAATCACTCGGCTAGCTCAAAGGAAATTATTAGATTTTTTCTTCTTTTCCTTGATCCAGCGAACCCTTTTTCGCCAAAGCTTATAAGAGCTAGGCTTGAGGTTAGCCTGCATAATGCGTTTGACTTCTGGCTCTTTGATTCCGATCTCTCTTTCAATATCTGAGAAAGTGATATCATCGCTCCAGGCCATCTCAATGACCTCATTGATATTAATCATATTGCATTGTCTATGTTCATTAGTATTGGCCTTCCATCTGGCGTATTGAGTGGAATAATTTTCCCATTGTATTTGGCACAAAGAGTCGGACTGTTTTGTTTATTATCTCCAAGATTGACCTCGAGATCTACTAGAACTAACTCCGCATCTAATATCTTTAGTATTTTCATTACTTATCCTTAGAAGTTTAATTTCCTATTGCTTTTTCAGGTTCAAGATTAATGAGAGCAGAGTCAATTAAATCGCACTCCTGAAGAAAAATCTTATCATCATTAGTATGACTCAAAACATCAGGCGATGTTACTAGTGCTTGATCCTTTAGTGGGTAAGTTGACCCATAGTGAATGTATTTTTCAATATCCTCAAAGGGGCTAGTAGTTTGAATTAGATTTCTTTTAACAAGTTCTGAAGCCAGATAATGAAGTGAGGCCCATGACATACCATCTGCCAACTCCCAAGTGTAATCAAATGTGCCTTTGATGTAACCAGTCTCTAATAATGAGCTGAAAAGTTTAAAGGCAAACCCCTCTCCAAATGGACTATCTGCACTGTTTCTAATTCTTGGCACTCTATCCTCTAAATAGTGATTTTTATATGCCCATTCATTAAACTTTATTGATGAGAGTCTATCACTAAAATCTGACGGTTGACCTCTAGTGGCTAATCTTTCAATGAGGACATATTCATCTTTTTGTTTCAAATACCATTCCAAGTGCCCATAGTCATCATTGGAATATAGGTTGCTGTTGACTAGCAGTTTGTTTCCTTGATAGTCTTGATACTCGACACTGTCAGTCTCAAACAGCCTTTCACTAAGACTGAAGTTTTCAAAGCCTGTTGTGCCTTGAACAGATGGGCTTAATCCAAGAAGCACAAAGAGTGCCTCCTCTATTCTTGTGGTTTGGGTTTGAGAGACTCTCCTCATATCAAATCGCTCTTTCTCTAATTTGTTAAGCCTAAATTCCCACTTTTGATAGTATTTATTCCAGACCTTAAAAAATGCTGAGTAAGAATTGTCAAGCTCATAGGATGCCCAGGTTCCACTTTGCTCGTTATCACTGTTACCTTCTATTGATGGAAGTGCTGTAATAGTCTCATTTTCAATTGAAACACTTTTAGGGTTATAGAAACAATGATATTCTGAGATCTCAATCCACCCATGATGTGAATATATTTCACTCCACTTTTCAATTGAAATATTTTCATTTTTAATTTTTCCAAAGGCTCTTTTATTTGATTTCCCTTTCCAGTAATCAACAATATTTTTAACAAGTCCTAGTTCATGTCTGAGCTCTTTTATTGTCTCTTGAGTGGGCGCACGAGTAGCAGTTAGTTTCATTTCACCATCAAATTTTTTGCGTGATAAGTCAATCATTGGTTATTCTGAAAAAGCGTTATAGTTGAAATACGAATTTCATTTATAAAACACGTAATTTACATTTTATTGAAATGGAATTAGCATATATTTAATGTTTTTTTTATAAAAACTATTTCTGATGAACAAAATATTCCTGATTTTCCTGGCATTAAGTTTGACTGGTGTCACCCGGGCTTCGTATCTTGATGATTGGTCTAATGATAATCTTTGTGGCTGGATGGAATCTGCTAGTGCCCCTGAATACATTAAAACTGAAGTTGAGAAAAGAAAAATACTTTGTTATGGTGGTGTAGAAGTTCAATTTTTGCCTACCGAGGAAAATTCCTTATCTGATAATGGAACAGTTTTTTCATCGCCAGATCCTTCAATTCTGATTGAATTACAGTCCATCTTTGATCAGGGCGTAGAACAGACTATGGGCTCAAGCTATTAGTTTATTTTGAGTTTGTTGACTAATCTTTAAAACGAAATGGTGGATACTCGTCTGTAGTTAATAGAAGAGCAAATGCGCTGACTCTGAGAGTCCACCTTAAAAAACCTTCAACAAAGTCAAAGATGTCTCTAGGATATTTTCCAGTAAATATAATGGCTATTAATGCAAAAATTGTAGAGACCAAAACCCCAATAAATAGGAATATAAGTACAATGATATGAGGGATAACTAGAAACCATTTAACAAGTGGCATCCATCTCTTTAAATCATTTTTAACGTCAGGGTAAGGAATATCTATTTTAACTGATTGATCGTGATCCGTTGATGGGTACTCGTCCCTCATTAGAAAAACATAAGCTGCAATTCTGTAGGTAAGTTTAGTAATACCAATATGCCATTCAAACCACCATTTGGGATATTTTTCTTTAAAGATTATCATCATTGCAATAGCCAATGACAGAGCTTCTGCGTACGTTGAAATTAGGGCTAGAATGAAGACAATGGGTATGACAAGAATCAGTCTAAAGATTGCCGTTAGGCGATTAGAGGATTCTGAGTAGTCAATATTTAGCTTTACTGGGTATTCTTTCATATGTATGCCTGATTATTTAATAAACTCCAAATAGATAATATAGCTCAATATTGTTAACCATATTAGGCCAACTTGATCACTATTTCTATTGGAGTTTCGTTCAAGTTTTTCTAGATTATCATCAATACTATTTATTTGCTGTATGAGATGATTTTTATCATTTATCATTTTGATTCCTCTTAAATGTTTCGTTAAATATTGCATCCACTCTTCTATTAAACTCATCTTGAGTATAGAGATCAATAAATAAACCCTGAACATACTCCTTAAATTTTCGAGTTTTTTCTTGATGCCTTTTAAGCTCCTCTTGAGTACCTTTTATGTTTGGATCTAGCTCTGATATTTCCATTACTTCCTCCTAATAAAAATTACTGATTTATAAAAAAAACCTCTTGTATCTCCATGTCAAATGCTAGCGCAATCTTAAAAGCTAGATCTAATGATGGTGTGTATTTGTATTTTTCGATGGCTACGATAGTCTGTCGTGAGACACCAACTTCTTCTGCTAGCTGCTGTTGAGTCATCTCATCGTTATTGAACCTGAGCTTTCTGACTGCATTCTCAATTTGAATTTTTTTCTTAAACATTTCTACCTGTAGAGGTAAATCTTTAATAGCAGACTCAAAATACTTGCTATAAATCCTGAAAAAGTTATAGCAATAAGGCCTGAAATGATTGTAAGATTAAACCAACCTAACAAGACAAGAGTAGCTACAATTGATATTCCAAAGATTGCACTACTAACTTGAAGTGCGTAGAGTTCAAAAATTTTATCTCTTTCATCATCAATATCTTCTTCGTATTGTCCTGTGATAATTGATGACAGTATATTGAAGATGATATGAAGGGCAATAATTAGAATAATACTGCCTCCAATTCCCTGAGCTAGAACTTTAGAAACAGCTTGAATAGTCATTAATGAGGCCTCTGTTAGGTTAAACCACATCCAAATCATCGCAAGCGATGCTCCAGTGATCTCAGCGAAAGTATTTCTAATTTTTATATTCATTAATTTATCTAGTGTCTCTTATAAATGTAAAGTATACCATACACAAAGTAATAAATAATTAACTTAATGTAAAAAAAAACATACAAAATACTTATTTTTTAATAAAATTAAGATGTAGTTCTAAGTAACTTATAATTATTTTGTAATGAAAGTAGTCCTATTTATTTCTCTCTCTATAACCTTCAAAATTGCCATTGCTGCTCTCGAGCTCAGTGGGTTTAGTGATAATCAGATTTGTGCGTTTACAAAAGACCCACCGATTTCTGCAGAAGTCATTCTTGAAATAAATGAAAGAGGGATTACCTGTCATGACGGCATTGTGATTATTAAGTCAGTTATGTCAACTAATAAGTCTTCTGTTATTTCTATTAGATTTAAAAGGTGGAATAAGGCGCTAAGAGGAAAGGAGCCAGTCTATTCATCAAGCTCAGGAACCAATCTAAAAATCGATACTTTTGGTGATGAAAAATCAATAACAATCGATAGAGCCTTCTAAAGATTTCTATTGTTTTCGATTAGACTCAGCAGATAAATCTCAGTAAACTATTGTTATTATGGCAAGAGGTCAAAAATCTTTTCATCATTTAAATAAATCACCTGTTAATGATGATGAAATCTATATGATAGTGATGCTTTACACCTATCAACATAAAAGCTTAGAGTATTTGGCGCGTAAATTTAATATTAGCTCCTCTGTGGCAAAGGAAATTATAATTCGGAGTCGTTTTGGAGGCGCCTGTGGTTAGCGCCTCCTTTGAAATAAAATTCTTTATCTAAAGAACTCATAATCTACATTTAATCTTCATTTCACATCACTAGAATGTGAGTTATGAAAAAATTAGTATTAGTTATTTTAACAATTCTTTCTCTCGGGGTTAATGCTGACTTGAAGAGGGCCATTGCATTCGATCAAGCCGGTGAATACGAAAAAGCTGCCAAAGAGCTTTATAAGATAAGCCAACTAGCAACTAGAGGCCATCCTAGAGCGATGTATGAATTTGGCACGATGTACATGAAAGAGGGAATGTGGGTAGTTCATAGCGATGAAGCTGGCTTTGATTGGTGGATGAAATCGGCAAATCTTGGTTTTGCCCCCGCACAGTTTTCGATTGGTGCTTCTTACATCGGTGGTATTGGTGTAAATAGGGATCTTACTGAGGCAAAAAAATGGCTTGAAAAAGCTATTAACAGTACCTATGAAAAATATAGCAAGGTTGCCAAAGAGCTTTACACCTTGAATGAATTAGACAAAATTTAAATACTTTAACAAGCCAAAGTGAGATTGGTATGAAAGACCCGCAGCAAGAATTCTCACATCAAAGCTATTAAGACGCGTCGGCTTTGAAAGTCTTGCTGTATTCACTCTGGGTAGTTACTAACTCTGATTAAATCTTTAACATAGAGTTTAATGGCAGGGATTTATTTCCACAAAAAAAAGAGCATTTAATAATCGCTTTAGGAGAAAGTAATTTTTAAATTTGTCCCTGCCATTGAAATTAGTATACTAAATTTATAAGCCATAATGAACTTAATTTTTTTTAAGTGATGAACTCATTTTTGACTTAGTAGATTTATCTGTGGCATAATAAAATTCCATTCAATAATAAGGGGAACACTATGAGTTTATCTTTAGTTTTTAGACTTCAGGCTGCTTTATTTACCTTTTTTGGAGCTATGATGCTTCTTGCACCTGCTGCGTTAATGGGAAGCTTCAATGTTGAAGCGAGTGCTATTGCAGAGGATATTATGAGAGGCATGTCGTTAATGGCTTTGGGTATGGCCTATATTAGTTGGCAAATGCCTAGCTGGGCTAGTGAAAATATCAAGTCAGTGGGTATGTTTTTTGCCATTCTGCATGCACTCTGGGTGCCTTTAACTTTGTTTCAAATAAGTACGGGCGCATTTCCAGCTGGTGCGGCTAACATCATTGGCAATATTGCCCCTGATGTCGTTTTAGCAATTTTATTTTATTGGAAATCTAGATAAAATTTAAAAAAATAAGATTAAGGCTCTAATACTTAGGGCCTTTTTTTAGTCAGAGAGCGAGGTCACACTAAGGCTTGTTTCTTCTGCATCTCTCACTGCAATATAGAACATGCTCCCAATCCTTTCTCCATTTCTTTCTCCAGGTAAAGGGCTTTCCGCAAGTTTTACACATTTTTTCAGGTTTCATCTTACATCCCATAAGTTTGAAATATAATTCTACTATGAAAAGAAAATTCATAGTGGTGCTATCCATTATTTTAGTTTCCGGTATATCATGCGCTAGTTTTAATGATGCATATCTTGAAAATATTAATGACGTTGTCCTAATGGAGTTTTCTGATAGGAGTCTATACAGAGGACAGGTAGAAGAATGTCTTATTGGCTTTGATGTGGAATCTTGCATGCATGGAAAAGGAATTTATGCCTTCAAAGCAGGCTCAAAATATGTTGGTGAATTCTACAATAACAAGCCCAGTGGCAAAGGATTTTTCAAACATGTCGACGGCCAAAGCTATCAAGGTGACTTTCACGATGGAATGATTGAAGGCTATGGAGTTATGATTTATCCAAATGGTTTAAGTTATGTAGGCAGCTATCAAAAGAATAAACGTGAAGGCTTTGGCATTATGACATTCAATGATGCGGGCATGTATCAACAAAATAGTCGCTATGAAGGATCATGGAAAAATGACAGAGCGAACGGGACTGGTTTTTTTAGTTATGTTGATGGCCAGACTTATACTGGAAACTTTGTAAACGGGATTATGACTGGGCAAGGAATTATGACCTATCCTGATGGTAGGAGATATGAGGGTGGGTTTCTCAATAACCAGCGCAATGGCTATGGAGTTATGATATATCAGGATGGTGCAAAGTATCAGGAAGGCAGTCGTTACGAAGGTGAGTGGCTAAATGACATGCGTCATGGTAAAGGCGAGATGATTTATTTAAATGATGGGCGAAGATTAAGAGGATTATTTAAAGAGAATGCTTTTGTTGGAAGTTAGCTATTAAAAAAAATTATAAAACATAATAAAAAAAGCCCTCAATAATGAGGGCTTTATTTAGCTTTAAATCAAGAAGAGTTTTAGGCTTCTGATTCTTTAACAGCAACATTCCAAATAATCAAACCAAATAGGATTTTGTTAACAAAATCTGCAAGGTTATATACGATATTCAGAGTACCATTATCTACGGATCCCATCATGTAGCCGAAAATGTATCCTAATGGATAGATTGCCCAGCCAACGAGCACGATCAGTCTCAGCGCATTGAAAGCTGCTTTCACACCAGCATTAGCTTCTGCGGCTTTACTTGCCTCTCCACCAAAGATTTCCCAGATGATAACAGCCCAACCAATCATACCAATAATGAATCCCATGCTAGCTGAAATGACTTCTGCTTCACCAAGGTAACCACCAATGAGCATGACTAGGGTACCTATGAGTAGTCTCCAGAATGAACTTGTAGAGACTGCAGCACCAACGGCTTTAAGGATAATAAAGAATTCAATCATCAATAGAGGCACTGTAATTAGCCAATCAATGTATCTGTAGATAATTGGTGACTCACCACCCTCACCATTTGCAGCATTAGCGATAAGCGAAGCAACCCAGTAGTCTCTCATATAGAGATAATGAACACCTGCAATTAATGTCACTAGTCCAGCAACTGTCATTGAAAGTCTCCACTCCTTTTTTACTGCCATTCCTTCATAAAAAAAGAACACAGTTGCAGCAACCATTGCTACAGAGACAATCCAGAAAGAAACGCCGACAAAATCGCCGTCTTGTAAAAAATGTTCCATGCAAAACTCCTTAACTTAAAAGATAAAAAATTAAATGTTACATGTAGCCCCTTTATCTACAATTGCGGATTATACCAACAAAAAACCAATATAAAAATACACACTAAAAGTAAGGTTTTTATTGATGTTTATTCAATTTAAAAATATCTATTTTCATGTGTAAAATCGATCTTAATAAGTAATTGATATTATTAAAAAATTTCACTTTGGAGTCATAAAAATGCAGCTAAAACTGATTTATTTTGACATGCCTTTCTGGCGTGCAGAGATTGCAAGACTATGTTTATTTATCTCAGATATTGAGTTCGAAGATTTTAGAATTACGAGCGAAGACAATAGTTATCTAAAGGAAAATGGCATGCTAAGTGATGGAACCCTCATTCCATTTAGGCAATTACCTGTTCTAGTGATTGAGGGTGAAAGTATTGCCCAAACAGGAGCTATTTCTAGGATTTGTGGGAAGATAGCTGGGATGTATCCAACGGATATTATTGAGGCTGGAAAGGTTGATCAAGTGATTGATACGGTTACTGACATTAATGTTCTTATTAATCCTTCTATGCGAGAAAGTGATCCAGAGCTTAAGAAACGAATGCGTGATGATCTGAGAAGTGATGCTTTGCCAAAATATTTTGGATATCTAGAAAGGATCCTTAAGGAAAATGATTCTGGCTGGTTTGTAGGGGATGAGATGACAGTTGCTGATATCGCAGTTTGGAGTTTGCTTGGATGGATTGCACAGGGCGTTCTTGATGGGATACCTCATGATCTCTCAAAACCTTTTGAAAGGCTTACAAGCCTCTACAATGCAATGGGTAGAATGCCAAAGGTTCAGGAGTGGAAAAGACTAACCTATGCATATGATGAGTCATCAACTGGAGAGTATAACTACCATGTTCCTGATTCAATTTAGCGATTAATTTTATCTGGTGTGAAGCGAGTATTTTTCGAAGCCTATGTCGCCAGACCATCGCCATGCGGTAAAGACGAATGAGTTAGTGGTTATTGAAGTATGAAGAACGCTAGAGGGGTGATAAATGTAGGTATTTGGCCCTTGAACTTTTGACTCATTCGATTCAGTTGTCCACGAAGCTTCTCCATTAAAAATGAAAAATGTTTCCTCGGCTGCATGCTGTCTCGGTCCATAGACAATGTTTTTATTCTGAAGCCATAGACCGACACGAACAGTGTCATTGAAAAAAATACCATCAGGTCCCACTAGTTCAGCCATCGGCATCTGATTTGCCAAATCATCCGGTATTCTCCCTTCCCTTAAATCAGAACTAGTCCACTTAATATTCGGAGATGCTTTTGAAACCAGACTGTTTAAAAAGTGACCTTGTATGTTGAGACTAGATTCAACTTCATCTAAAAATGGGTTTGTAAATGTTTTAGGCTCTTTTATTTGATGACTAGCATCAATAAGTGCATCTGCTGCTTGCTTGCCACCTTTACGGTCTTCCAAATTAAATATTTCTGATAGAGACAAATATAGCTGCTTTAATGGCTCCATTACAAACTAGGCCGTTATTTTTGAAAGATACTTCGTGAACTGCCACAGATTTTTTTCAATAGGATGGTAAGTCCCTTGAGGCACTCTTAAAGATTGACTTCCTTGAAAGAGCCTTTCAACAATTACTCTGTCTTCGTCA
This sequence comes from uncultured Gammaproteobacteria bacterium, assembly GCA_902509905.1. GTDB lineage: Bacteria > Pseudomonadota > Gammaproteobacteria > PS1 > Pseudothioglobaceae > Pseudothioglobus. The sequence continues at coordinate 32,168 of CABWZI010000006.1, forward strand.
TTTGCTGTATTCATGTAATCTATTTTTTCCTTAACCCATCTCCCATAATCTTCCTCAGCAATATCATTAAGTATTTCTTGAGGGACTGCCACCCCCCAGATTGCCTTAAAGCTACCAACACCATTAGGCATTACTGAGACCCACCACAGATAATCTGGCATCAGGGTAACGAGATGATTTGGAAAGACACAGAAGTCAACCATGGTTCGACGCCACTTACCTTTGAGGTTTGTGTTGAGTGGATGAGCTGCACCTGATCCCTCTTCTAATTCTTGAGGCGCAAAGTGGTAGCAGTAATGATCACTATCTTCACCGCACTCATAATCTTTGATTTGTTTTTCATGGCCCGCAAAAGTTTTAGGATGGGCAATAGGAACATGATAACTTTCAGTAAAGTTTTCAACTAGATTTTTCCAGTTTGCATTCCAGCACATGCTCTCCCTAATTACTGTTTTATAACTAGCCATCTCGTATCGACCAACAATATTTTTCTTGAGTGCATCTAGCGACTTGGCTATACCCTTTCTTGGTTTTTTTGACAATGATACGTAAATAAAACCCTCCCAGATTTCAGTATGAAGTCTTTCTAAATTATGATCACTCATAATAAAGTTTGATTTCATATCCATGAATGGGGCATGTTTTAATTGACCATCTATTCCATAAGTCCATGCATGATTTGGACATGAGAATGCAAACGCGTGACCTGATTTTTCTTTTGACAGGCATGTAAACCTATGGGCACAGGCGTTAACAAAACTCATGATTTCACCAGAATCTTGACGAACAATAAGCACAGGAGTCCCAGCAATCTCATGGGTCAGGAAGTCACCAGTTAATGGAATCTCATCACAACGACCAATGCAAATCCACTCCTGATTGAAGATTCTATCCTGCTCATGATTATAGAAATGAATCGAGTGATTTATACTAGGAGGGATTGGAGATGATTCTTCAAAAGATTGAGATGAGCATTCTTGAAGGCTCCTAAGAGACTCATTAAGAGACTTATTAGTGTAAGTATTTAGAACAGGCTCTATCTTCATGAAAAAATTGTATCATGAAAGAAAACTCTGTCAATAAGACAGAAAATTAGTTTACTTTGATAAAGCTTTAGCTATCCCAAACTGCAAATGACTTGCCTTGATTATTAAATTCATAACCAATAAATGCTTCATCACTGATGACTTCTCCATCATGACCCGGTGAAATAGAGTAAACATCACCCGCTTTAATAGTCATTTCTGTTCCATCATCATGAGTCACTCTCATACTGCCTTGAACACATGTACCTAAATGACCAGCTTGACAGCTCTCACCACCAACATGAGGTTTGATGCATTCAGACCATGTCCAACCAGGTTGCGCAGTTACTTTGACAGCCTTGATCGTTCCAAACTCAAGAATTTCTGCTCGAGTTTTATCCGGCGCTACAAGATCATCAGGCTTGTCGAATGATTTCTTCACTAAGTTTGCCATTTTCTCTCCTTTATATTATTATGCAAGTTAACTTTAACATATTAGGGACAAAATGAAAAAAATATTAGCATTAATCATTCTTTCTTTTTGTGGACTAACTTATGCAGATGGCAACAATGATTGGCAGAATATAGATGAGAATATTATCAAATTAAAGTCATTAAACAGTTGCCAGGGGTGTCTTTTAAGAAACACAAATTTTATTGGGGCAGATCTAAATAACGCATTTCTTTCAGGTGCCGACTTTATATCGGCAGACCTTTCAAATGCAAATCTCTATAATGCAAATCTAGAGGGCTCTAGTCTTTTTGGGGCAAAATTAAATGGTTCAAACCTCAAAAATGCTAATCTTTTCGGCTCTAATCTTTTTGCAGTAAACTTAGATGGCGCCAACCTAGCTGGTGCAAATCTCATTGAGGCAGATTTAAGCCTTTCAAGTTTAAACGGTGTTAATTTTACCCAAGCTAATTTGACTAATGCTAATTTGAGAGGTGCAGAGTTGAGCGATGCAATTTTAGATGGCGCTTTTCTATGCAACACATTAATGCCTTGGGGTATTGACAATTCATCCTGCCAGTAAAAGCTAAATTAACTTATTGAAGCGATTTTGAGTCGTTTAGGTAAGGAAGTTTTTCTCGTACTAAGTTGATTTGATCAGTATCAATCTTCGCTGAGATCAGTTTTTCGCCGATATTTGCGTTTGCAATATCTATACCATTGGGACCAATAATTTTGCTTTCGCCCATAAAGTTGATGCCATTTAATTGTCCAGTTGAGTTGGCATAAGCCACAAATATTCCGTTCTCAAACGCCCTCGTTCTGCAATTATGAAGAGCAGCTGCTGGCCAATGTGACGACTGTCCGGTTGGGGCTATAATTAATTCAACACCCTCAAGAGCCAAATCTCTAATGAGTTCAGGAAACTCTAGTTCATAACAAATAACGATGGCTGATTTGATTCCCTTTATTGAAAAGATTGAGCTATCTTTACCAGGAGTAAATATTTTCGACTCATCTGCTGTTAGCGGCAGAAGTTTTTTTCGATGATTGGCTAGCGATAGACCTTCGCTATCAAAAAGCTGAGCAGAGTTATATAGTTGATTATTAGATATTTCAGGGTATCCATAGATAATCGCTGTAGAAGATTTCTTGGCAAGAGTGCTTATTTTTTTAGCGTATTTGCCGTCATGATTCTCACTAAATTTGTTAATATTATCAAGGTTTCCATATCCTGAAATAAAGAGTTCAGGGCAGACAACTAGGTCTAATTTATCATTCCTATTTAAATGACTCTCTAGTCTATTAATTTTTTCGAAGGGATTTTCATCCTGCATTTCATATTGGAAAATACCGATATTAAGTTTCATTTTTATTCCTACCACTACGAATTTTTTTGATCCATTTGTAAGGTCTAAATATAATCCAGTATAACCATACTGGGGCGCCAACAATATAAAAGATATGCCAGTACACATTTAAGAAATCAAACCATCCTAGGATGATTTGATTGTTGAGCTTTGAATAGGTCGTTGCTATAAAAAATGAAAATAAAAGCCATCCAAAACTCAAATAAAGATTGACTCTTGTTTTTAATGAGAACTTTAACATATCAAATAAATATACTTTATAAGACCTAACATAACTATAATTTACTTTCTAAATTTATAGGAACTATCGATGATTAAAACAGTTCAAATTTCTGAAAAAGAAGCTTGGGATTTGGCTTTTAATGCCCTAGTTAATAATAAGACATCTGAAGATAATGCAAAAGAGGTGGCTGATGCACTTATCAGTGCTGAGTTTGATGGACAGTCTGGTCACGGCTTATCAAGAATACCCTCTTATGTTGAGCAATTGACATCGGGCAAAGTGAATGGAAATGAAGCACCTTCAATGCTCAGCTCTAATGGAAGTGTAATAAGGATTGATGCCAATAATGGTTTTGCATACCCTGCAATATCTTTGGCTCTTAAAGAGATTACTTCAACTTGTAAAAAATTTGGTATTGCAGCGGCAAGTATTTCCCGTTCTCACCACTTTGGTCAAGCAGGAAGACATGTTGAGATCTTAGCTGAAAATGGACTCATTGGCCTAATGTTTGGTAATACGCCTAAGGCTATTCCGCCATGGGGTGGAACAAAGGCTTTATTTGGAACTAATCCAATCGCTTTTTCTACGCCGCGTGATAATGAGGCGCCGCTCGTTATTGATATGAGCCTGAGTAAGGTTGCCCGAGGAAAAGTGATGGTTGCCAATCAGCAAAATGAAAAAATTCCTGAGGGATGGGCTATTGATAGTGAAGGCAAACCAACTACAGATCCAAAGAAGGCTTTAGCTGGAGCGATGCTCCCAATCGGAGACGCAAAAGGAAGCGCACTAGCTTTAATGGTTGAAATATTAGCTGCAGGATTAACCGGATCTAACTTTGGTTTTGAGGCTAGCTCTTTTCTTAACGCCGAAGGCGACTCACCAGGTGTTGGCCAGCTTATTATAGCAATTGATCCTAGTTTCTTTTCTGATGAGCGTTTCTCTGAAAGAACTGAAACAATTGTTGAATCCATTCTTGAACAGCCCTCAACAAGGTTACCAGGCAATAAGAGACTGGAAAAAAGAAAGCTACGTGACAGCTCTCAAAGCATAACCATTTCAAATGAACTCTTTGAAAAGATTAGTGATTTAACCTAAGAAAGTCCTACCTTTGGTCATATCACCTAGATGCGCTCTTATATAATTAAATTCTTTTAAAAAATATATGTATTTTTTAATTTATGAATATACCTAATTCTAATATATCTAAAACCCTACTTAGCTTAATTCTTACAATGACTTTAGGTCTTTCTCTAAGCGCTAATGCAGATGACTCTGTGCAAATAAAATCATCGCTCATGAGCAGAATGACCAGTGCTATAGGATCTTTTATCTCTTTAGGTGTCGGTGCAATACTTAGCCCTAATTTTGATACAGTGGAGGTAAGTACTAAACTTAAAGAAGCCAACTCAACATTAGACATTGGAGTCCTTAAGGCCTTCGGTGATAACCCAAACTCTTTTCTTTTTAACCAAATCAATCTTAATCGACATGATGAGCGAACCTCTTTAAATCTAGGTTTAGGTTTCAGAAGCCTTAATCAGGATGAAACATGGATGACTGGTGTTAATGCTTTTTATGATCATGAGTTTCCTGATGATCATAAACAAAATGGTATTGGCTTTGAGATCGTAAGTTCAGTTTTTGAATCAAGAGTCAATACATATAATGGCACAACAGGCTACATTAAAGATAAAAGCGGTACTGACTCAAAAGTACTAGATGGAAGAGATATGGGATTTAATGTTGCACTTCCTTACCTGCCTGGACTGATGTTTGGGATGAATGCAGTCCAATGGGATGGAGTAGATAACCTCAAAGATCAAAAGATGAGAAAGTACTCACTGGGTGGCTCCTTATCAGACAACCTGACTCTGAGCTATATTAGAACTGACTATAAAGATGCTTCTAAGAAGGATACTGATAGTATCTCACTTAACTATACTTGGACCTTTGGTCAACAAAAGCACGTAAGGCCAACACTATTTACATTATCTAACAAGCCTTATCAATTTCAGAAGCTTAGTGCGGAAAGGCATGACTTAATTCAACGTGAAAATTACCTTATCAAGAAAAAGTCTGGCACATTAACAGTAACTGGAATCTAATAGGAGCCTATTTGACTGCTTCAAGATAATATTGATCCTAATTAGTTTGCTTAAGATTAAGACAAACTAGAGCGGCCACCGTCTACCCCAATAATTTGTCCAGTTATCCATGAACTTTCATCGCTCAAAAGGAACATAGCAAGTGAGGCAGAATCGTTTCCTTCACCGAGCCTCTTAAGAGGGTGAGCTTTAGCTAGAGCTTCCGCTACAACTTCGCTCTTCAGCATAGAATGAGATATCTTTGAATCAGTAAGACTAGGTGCAATACAATTTACGCGTATGCTTGGAGAAAGTTCCGCTGCTAGCGTAACAGTTAAGCCTTCAATAGCAGCTTTTGCAGATGCAATAATTGTATGGTTTGTGAAGCCTTTTTGCGCGGCAACAGAGGAAAACAATACTATCGATCCATTACTCTTTTTAAGTTCATCTTGAAAGCCTTGGATTGCTGCAATTGCGGAATAAAGATTTAGTTTCATACATTGGTTCATGTCAGATTCAGTAACTCTTTTTATAGGTTTAAGATCAATAGATCCAATACAATATGCAAGGCCCTTAATAATATCATCAGAGACATCAGATTTAATTTGGTCAATAAAACCATCCTCTAAAACATCCGCAATAGTGAAGCTAAATCCAAGTTTTTCAGAAAGGGCTTTAAGCTCATCTTCATTTCTAGAAATAAGGTGCGCTTCTTGATTTGAATCTTTCAGTTGTTGAGCAAGACTAGAGCCTATAGATCCAGTTGCACCAAAAATAAGGTATTTATCTGACATACTTACTTATAATTTTAAAATAAAGTTTTTATTTTACTTGTGACCTTCTAATGAAGATGTAATTTAGATGTAATTTAAGTGTTTATTTTGTTTATACTTTAACGTTTATTTATTCATACTCCTTCCTAAATCTATGAAAAAAATAGTCCCTATATTATTGCTTTTAGTTGGATTGGTTTCGCCTATATATGCAGAAAAAGAGGTTGCTGATAGAGCAATTAGATGCTCAGCTCTTATTTATATTGAGCTCACAAGGCCTGAAATGGCAGGCCTAACTGCCGGTGAGGCATTGATGAATAGAGTCTATGCTTATCATATGATTGATGATAATGAGGATTTGGAAATGACCAATGGTCAAATTACTGAAGCTCAGACAGATGCTATAACAAAGCTCACTCAAGAATACATTCAAGGCGTAAATCTTGCTGAGGAGTATAGAGGGTGCATTTACTGGATGACTGATGTCGCAAAATTTATTAATATTAGTGAGTATGTGGCTACTGAGGATAGTACTGAGGAGTCTGATGCTGCTGAGATGGAGTTATTTCTTTCAGCCCCAACTGAAACCTCTGTTACTTCATTCAAAAACCCTATCAAAACATGGGAGCAACAGGTTGATTTAGGTTTTGTCGCATGGGCATCACAGGAATTAGAGGTGCCTTACAAAGAAGCTATTCTTTTAAAAGTCAGTGAAAAATTTGAGTAGAATTTGATGACTAATACTAAGATTTATAATGGATAAGAAAACAAGAGACAACTCCGCAATGATGAATGGCCTCTATTGGTGGGGCGTTCCTACTTTGTTTCGATGTCCTCATCAGCCTGAGACTGATGGCTGTGATATTGCACTTGTTGGCGTTCCACATAGCACCGGGAATGGGACAACACAGCGCGATCAGCATTTGGGGCCCAGGGCAGTTAGAAATATTTCAGCTCAGGGCAGAAGAGGACACTTAAAGTTTGGAATCTCTCCCTGGGAGATGTGTGAAATTAGAGATTTTGGTGATGTTCCTCTTCCCGAAGCTAACAATAATGAGCAATGTATTGAGCGCATTACTGAGTTTTATGATGTCATTGCAAAGTCGGGTGTTAGGCCTATTTCAATTGGAGGTGACCATTCAATTACTGGAGGAATTCTGCAGGCCATTGCAGGCCCCAAGTCCAAACTCACAAATGGTGAAAAAGCAGTACTAGTTCATTTTGATGCTCATACTGATGCATTTCATCAGCTCGATCATTTCCTAGGTGCTGTTAAATCAGCGGCCCATTGGGCGAGCTATTTGGTCAGAGATGGATTTGTTGATGCGTCAAAAAGCATACAGGTTGGCATTAGGGGTAATACCAGAACGCTTGACTGGCTTGATTCAAGTTATGAGCTCGGATACGAAATTATTACCAAGGATCAGTACGATGAATACGGTGTTGAAAAATGTATAGAAATGATTCAAGAGCGTGTTGGTGATGCGCCAATCTACATTACATTTGACTTAGACTGTTTAGACGTGACCGTAGCACCTGGAGTCTCTAATCTAGAGCCGGCAATTGAGGGTTTCAAGATGCCAGATGTTCTTAAAATGCTTCAAGGTTTAAGAGGTAAAAATATTATTGGTGGTGACGTTGTCTGTCTTATGCCAACAGTTGACTCACCTAATCAGATTACAGCACATGTTGCAAACTCAATCATGTTTGAGATGGTCTGTTTGATTGCTGACAATATGGGTAATAAGTCTTAAGACCTATAATTTTCAAGATGAATGTCCAAAGCCTTCGTAGATATCAAAGTTTCTAGGAGTGCAAAAAAGAGTGATCCAGATAGCATAAGAAGTCCAAAGCCAAATACGTAGTTGGCAAATAAATAGTATTTGAGATAAACCAAAATAATTGTCATCAAGTTAAAGATAAAACTCATAACGCCGAATACTTGCATTCTTCTTATATAGATAACGCGCTTTTCTAGAATATTCAGTTGCTCATCTGCATGCTTGGTTTTAGATTCATCGCTCCCTTCCGTTGTCATTGCACGAATTAAGACGCTAAGCGAGTGAAGCCGATTTGTATAGGCCACAAACAAAAGAGAGATTGCAGGGAAGAGAAGTGCGGGAGTTGTAATGTCCATAGATAACTATTTTAATAATTATTAGGTGCCTATTAAGACTATTTAAAACTTAGTTGATTTGATGACATCAATAAGCTGATGCATATCATCCTCATCAGAATAGATATGTGGTGACACTCTAATTCCTTGACTTCGAAGGTCAACACTAATTTTATGATTACTAAGTCTTTTTAAAATTTTCTCTTGGTAGTTTTTAAAATTAAGAATCATTGTTCCGCCTCGCTTTGCTTCAATTCTTGGAGATACAAATTCATCATCGAAAGATTCTTCAACAACCTTAATGAGTTTTTGGTTGTGCTCTCTAACTTTAATGATGCCTAATTGATTAAAGTATTTGATACTATTCGTAGCGGTAATATAAGGGGCAACTGATGGAGTTCCACCCCAAAATCTTAATGCAGAATCTGTATAGCGAAAATCATGAATATCAAACTCAAAAGGATTTTGATGGCTAAACCAGCCCACATCTCGAGGATTACAAAAAGGCAAGCGATTAGAATTAACCCACAAAAAAGCTGCACCGGGACCACCACAGAGCCATTTGACGCATGAGCCAATCATAAAGTCTGGCTGAAGGATGTTTAAATCAATTGGAACAATTCCTGCAGATTGAGCAATATCAAGTATGGAGATTATATTTTTTGATTTTGAATGATTAATCACATCTGAAATTGGTGAGATCTGGCCCGTATTGGAGTATGCGTGACTAACGAAGACTATATCAATATCATTGGTCAGGTATTTTTTCCAAACTTCAAGATCTGTGACATCCTCATTGGAAGGTATAAATCGAACTTCAGAGCCCTCAGCGAGTGATTTTTTTAACGTGAAGCCCATTCCTGGGAAATCTATCTCACTCATTAGAACAGTTCTAGTGCTCTTTTGCGTGTCTGGAAGAGATAATATTATTTTACTAAGTCCAGAGGATAAATTGACTTGAGGGCAGAATTCCGTTGATTTAGCATTAAAGAGTGTGGAGAGTTCTGAGGTAAAGTCTTCTATTGACTGAAGCCAATCATTCCAGGGTTCACTCAGAGAGTTGGACCATGTCATAAAAAACTGATTATTAAAAAACTTTTCGGTTTCTTTGAGCGGTCTTCCAACTGAATGACTTAAAAGATAGTTGGCTTCTGTTAATATGAAATCATCTTTTAACGTATTTAACGAAGACTCTTTGTCTTTAAGTTTCTTTTTGAGAATTTTAATATCATGGTGCCTCGAAGGTATATCTTTTCGGTCTGCTGCAGCTCTTCTATCTCTGAGTTTCTCAAGTGAATTAATTAAAATTTCTAGTGGCGGTCCACTTGCCGTAATATTATCTAGCTGAGACTCTTTTAAAGAACCTGACGGAGCAGCAATGTATTTTTTAACAAGTTGATTGTGGTGTTGTTTTGCAGCATCACCATGTAGTTCACATAACTCTAAAAACAGCGTTAAATTTTTTTGATACCATGATTGATTTACATTTTTCGTGTTTAAAAACTCATCCATAAAACTTGATCGTCTCATGCAGTCTCTGAGAATGGCCTGATCTTCCGGCATCATATACATAAACTTATCAACAAGCATTTGAGAATAGGATGGTTCCTTTGCGAGGCAAAGTCCTAAAAGAATGTCGATGACATTAATTCCAGCAAAATCGCCAGCATTTGCTCCACGGTAGACTTGGAATCCTACATGATAAGGCTTATAGTATGGCCTTACGCAATAAAAAAAATCATCAACATCAAGTCTATCAAAAAGAATTTGATTTGATTTTATAACCTCTTCGAGTGACTCTTTTGTCACCTCAAATAGCTCTTCACACATAGGATGTGATATTCCTAGAGAGTGGAGTTTTAGAAGAGCATCACCAGCTCTTTTGTATGCGAGTATGGCTTTAGTGTTGTAATCAAGAAAGATTTTTTCAGCAGAAAGGGTTGTAAAACTTTTATAGACACCATTAATCGCTTTATTATGTGTGGATAGGTGTGCTGTTGCAAATCGAGGAGTCACACCAATTGAGGCGCCAATATTCATCGCTAGTCCAGATGCTTCTTTAAGAGGCGAAGATGAATCTATAGAGGGATCGGTAATTTCATGTCTTCGACAAGAGGCCATATAGAGACCAACATTCCCCAATAAATCAAACGCGCTATCAAATCCCTCGTCCGTATTTCCTTCATAGAGAAGATTTTTTATATATTCCCTGCCCTCATTTTCGATTGATTTCTTTATCCCATCCCCTACCAAATGAACATTGATGCGTTCAGGCTGTTTTTTATAGAGAAATTCAAGTTCTGTATTCATTTCAACAAAACTATTTCTTATCCAGTGATCAAAAGCAATTGAATTTGGCGTCATGAGAAAAGATTATTTAAAAAAACAAATCTTATCATTCTTCCTTAAATTTATTTAACTAAAAACACCTTATAATTAAAATTATATTGAATACAATCACTAAAATAGTAATAATTAATATAGAATATAACTAATTATATAAATAATAATAATGAATATTACTATGGACTCTAAGGATCTAAGTATTTTGACATTACTTCAACAAAATGGAAGAATGCCAATTTCAGAATTAGCTACCAAACTCAATATGTCTGATACGCCCTGTTTAAGGCGTGTCAAAAAAATGGAAGAATCTGGTGTGATTAGTGGATATTTTGCAAACATCTCTGCCGATAGCATTGGTTTTAATGCTATTGTCTATGTTTTTGTTAGGCTCACCGAGAATTCTAATGCTAATGCTGACATGTTTGAGAGCGCTGTTAAGAAATTAATTGAGATTCAGGAGTGCTCAGTCATTTCTGGATCACATGATTACCTTTTAAAAATTATCTCTAGAGATCTGCTAAGTTATGAAAGTTTTATTAAACAATCAATTGGAAATTTAAGATGTGTCTCAAGCATTGAATCTACTGTTGTACTTAAGCAGACTTTTGCCAGATGTGAACTACCGATAGATGATACTGAAAAAAAATCTAGTTTTTTCTAGACTGAGGCGTTTGCTGATATCAGTCCACAGCTCTGATTCGCAGGAACTGCAACTTTAATTTTCTTTGGCAAGCCTAAATCTAGACTATTAACATTCTCTATAAAAGTCTCTTGATCAAAAGATTCCCTTATCATTGAATTAAATTTTTTCTCCTCTCCAATTGTACTAACTGAAAGCCCATTGTAATCATGAGCAGGATAGACCTCAGTAGTATCGGGAAGTTTAAATAGTTTTTGAATAGATTCATAGAGAGATTCAGCAGAACCACCCTGAAAATCACACCTTCCAGTACTCCTAATAAAGAGCGCATCCCCTGTTAATAGTTTATTTTCAACGAGGTATGACATGCATCCTACGGTGTGTCCAGGCGTTTCAATTGTTGTGATTTGATATTGTCCAATATTTAAGATATGTCCTTCACTAACCATAATATCTGAACAGGCCTCAGCATCAACATTCTCCATTCCAATGACAATTCTTGCTTTTGGATAATATTTTTTAAGAGGGCAGGCACTCGTAATATGATCTGCATGTATGTGAGTTTCAATAATGAATTTCAGGTCTAAATCAAGCTCTTTAAGCAGAGCTGTATCTCTATCAATCATGATATCTACTGCATCAACTATAGCCGCTTCTTTAGTTTCACTGTCAGCAATCAAATAAGTATAAGTGCAACTCTCTCTTTCAAAAAGTTGTTTAAAGATTAGGCTCATATCTCAAGACTTCGTTCATTCATACTAAAATTATAACTCAATTTTTAGCAGTTATATTTAGTCTTCATTTTTTCAGTTTGTATATAGTAGTCATAGAGCTTGAGGTCTGAGGCTGCAAGTTTGTCTAGGACTATAGTGGCATTTGGATGATTTTGAAGAGCACTGCCAGGACAAAATGCAGAGAGTGGACCTTCTATGACATCTGCAACCGCCTTGCTTTTATGTTTACCCAGCCCAATCAGCAGAATATTTTTAGCTTCCATGATGGTTCCAATTCCCATTGTTAGTGCCAGTGATGGCTGGTTTTCATGAGGCTTAAAAAAACGAGCATTTTTCGAGAGTGTATTTTTAGTCAATGTTTTAACTCTTGTTCTAGACTGTAAGCTCGAAGTAGGCTCATTGAAACCGATGTGCCCATTCGATCCAACCCCTAAGAGCTGAAGACCAATGCCTCCATGTTTAGCTATATTAGCTTCATAGTTTGAGCTAGCTGAGTCAAAGTTTTCATCAAAACACTCAGGAATAAAGACATTATTTGGATCAATATCAATATGATCAAATAGCTTTTGGTTCATATAATTTCGATAGCTCTGAATATGATTTGGAGCTAAGCCAATGTATTCATCTAAGTTAAAAGTAATAGTATTTTTAAAACTAAGCTTTCCATTTTTAAAATGATTTATCAATGCTTCATAAGTCAAAAGAACTGAGCCACCTGTTGCTAATCCAACAACAGGATTTTTGTTATTATTTATATAATCTGTAATAAATTGACCTGCAAAATTACTGGCTTCAACTTCTGTTGGAAGGATGACTACTCTCATGGTTGTATGCGCTCTATTGGGTTGCCCGCTAACCAGACATTTTGGATTTTGAAATCAGAGCTAAAATGGACTAGGTCCGCTCTGTATCCTTTTTTGAGTTGCCCGAGGCGGTCAGATACGCCTAAATACTCAGCTGGGTAAAGCGTTGCCATTGAGATTGCACTCTCGAGCGGAATGTTGCATTTCTCATAAGCATTTTTTATCGCATCAATTTGCGTTATAGAAGATCCCGCGAGCTTACCTTCAGAGTTAATAATTCGTCCTTTGGACTCACTCACTATTTCATCATAAAGCTCAAAAGAGGGTTCACCATGGTTAATGGTAGCCATCGAATCAGAGACAAAAAATAGTTTACCTTCAGGCTTTTGTTTAAAGGATAAATTAATTAAGGATGGGTGTACATGATGTAAGTCAACAATAATACTAGCCCATGTTTCATCAAAATCTAATGCAGAGCCAACAACTCCAGGCTCTCTTGCAGAAATTTGACCCATTGCATTAAATAAATGTGTAAAGCCATCTAGCCCATACTTAATAGACTCTTCAAGTTGATCATAGTTTGCATCTGTATGGCCAGCTAAAATTTTAAAACCTAATGATTTAAGACTCTTAAGTTGTTTAATAGAAATGCATTCAGGCGCTAGTGTCAACATCACAGGAAACTCATTCAGCGTTTCAAATAGACTCATATAGGTGGCATTAATAGTATTGATGTATTGCTTTTGGTGAACCCCGCGATATTTAACATTAAAAAATGGACCCTCTATATGAACGCCCAATAGAGATTTATTGTTATGAATCTCTTTTGAAATGGTGTCTGTGCATTCTTGAAGCACATTGAGTGAGTCACTAATCACGGTAGGCATAATACTAGTTGTGCCAAAATGTTGATGCGCACTTATTATTGTATTTAGGCTTTCTTTATCTGGCGAGTTATTAAATAGCTTCCCTCCTCCACCATTGACCTGAAGGTCGATAAAGCCAGGGGAGAGAATGCCACCATTTAAATTTTGAGTCTCAAAATCCTGTGGAATCTGAGATTCATCAACTATCTCAACAATTTTTTCATTTTCAAATAACAGTGCTTTATTATCAGCCAATTCTTTGCCAGAAAAAAGTTGAGCCCCTGTCAGTGCTTTTTTCATCCAAGTTCTACCACATAATCATAACGATCGCCTCGATAGTAAGACTGAGTATATTCAACTACTCGTCCATTAGCATCCTTGCCGCGTCTCTCAACAAACAAAACAGCACTCCCTGGAGCCACTTCAAGTTTATCTGCAAGATTATCATCAGCTATGATGGCATGAATATTTTGCTTTGCTGTTACTGGGTTCATATTTTTAGCTTCTAGTAATTCATAAAGAGAATTATCCAATGCTGATGTGATTGAAATAATAGAGGCAGGAATAACCGCTATTTCATAGAGCAGTGGTTCATTAACTAGGTAGCGAACTCGATTGAGTCTGTGAACCAAATCACCTTCATTTAAATTCAAAATTAAGGCTTCTTTTGGTGAGGCTTTTCCCTCTTCCCTAAGAACCACTCTTGAGTATGACTCAAGCCCTCTTTTTTTCATATCCGCCGTAAAACTGTTTAAAGATGAAAGGTTTTTATGAAGCACAAGATCAACATTTTCAGAGACAACAGTTCCTGCTCCTTGTCTTTTGACAAGCAGGCCAATTTCAACAAGCTGATCAATAGCTTTACGAACAGTAATTCTAGACATTTTTAAACTAGTGGCCAGGTCTCTCTCTGGAATAAGTGCATCTCCAGGACTCAGGAGACCCTCCTGAATGGCATTATTGAGTGATCGAGATAATTGTTTATATAAGGATTCAGAGCTATCACTCGATGGCTTTAAAAAATTAATCAAATTGTCATTAGTAGCCATAATCTCTTTAGTTTACTAAATTTAAAATAATATGATAAATTATTAAAAATTGGTATTTAATTGGTATTATTATAAACTGACTATTTACAAGTAGTCAATCTTTATAACAAAATATAATTGAGAAAATATTAGATCAATATATTTAAAACAAGATTAGAAATTCAATATATAAGGCTTATCTAGTTGGCTTTATTGTGATAGAAACTAAAAAACAATTTTTTTTGAGCATTTAATTTGTTTTTTATTAAATTCCTGTTATATAATACCATTATATTACCAATTTGAAATGAGCTATGTACTCATAATTAGTGAGAAATAGCCTTTTTTAAGATAGCGAGAACTGAAGATGAGTACAACAGATTTTGTAATTAAAACATCAATCAATTCCGAGAATTATTTTTGCTCTAAGCTGATTAATAATTCGAATGAATCAATTGAAGGCTTTATGTTTTGCTTTAGCGTGCTCGCACCTGTGAAGATCATAGATAACTGCGTTTTACATTTTAGCTCTGGCGGATATGCTGAGTTAAAACCGAATGCTGGGTTTGTTTTAAAACCTGGCGATGAATGGAGCTTTAAGTTTGCTTATGAAGAATCAAGACACAAGCCGATGAATTATAGATGGTCTCCTCAAGGATGTTTTTTAAAAACAGAAAATGAAGAAATATTAAACTTAAATGTTATAGATTTAGACTTAGAAAGAATCTCCTCCGTGGCACCAATCCCCCATATTTCGGGAGATAAATTAAATTATGAATCACTACGATTGGTGCCACACCCTTATTCATGGACTGCGAGTGCAGGAGTGTGCAACCTATGTCCACCTGTCAATGTTTTCTTTGACGATAACTCAATAATTCATAGTGCCTATGAATCTGCATGTCAGCTAGGAAAACGCTTAAATCTTAATTTGTTTCCTGAAAAAATAAATAATGAAATCAGCAATGCTTCAACCTCAGTTAAGATTAAACACCTTGTGTCAATGGATGAGTCTTCCTATGAAATTATAATCACCAGTGATGTCATTGAGATTATTGCGGGAGATGAAACTGGGATTTATTATGGCCTGATCTCTCTAATGCAACTAGCTCAAACCTATCATCAATTAGTGCCCTGCGGAGCAATAATTGATAAGCCTCGCTTTAGTTGGAGAGGACAACACTTAGATACAGTAAGACACTACTTTTCTGCTGACAGTATTTTAAAACTTCTAGATTTAATGAGCTTATTTAAACTCAATAAGTTTCATTGGCATGGAGCAGATGATGAGGCATTTCGATTTAAATTAGATGATGATTATGAAATCGCGACTTCAACCTCAACAAGAGGTGATGGTCAATTAGTACCTCCTGTGTTCGGATCTGGACCATTTCCATCTGGAGGCTGTTATGACTTAGTTCAGATTAAAAGAATTATTGATAGGGCTTCAGAAAACTACATTGAAGTAATGCCTGAGTTTGACCTGCCAGGACATAATATGTCACTCGTCAAACTTTATCCAAGTATGCGAGATCCAGAGGATAAAAGTTATGAAGTTTCAGTTCAGGGATATACTGAAAACACAGTAAACCCAGCTATGCCAGATACTTTTTCAATATTGGAAAAGGTAATTGATGATCTATGTAAAGTATTTCCAGGTGAATATATTCACTTAGGAGCTGACGAGATTGCGCCTGATGCATGGAGTAAATCTCCTGCCATTGATTCTCTTAAGTCTAAGCATAATCTCAATACTAGCAAAGATGTAGCCTCATGGTTTATTAATAAACTTTCAAAGAGAGTAGAACTAAACAATAAAAAAACTGCCGCTTGGCAAGAGGCTGAGGATGGAAAACATCAGGATGTGAAGATAGATAAGTTATTATTTTCTTGGCAGAATTTAGAGTCTGGTATTAGCCTTGCACGGCAAGGATTTAAAGTTGTACTGTGTCCAGCTGAGTTTATTTATTTTGATATGGCTCAAAGTAGAAACTATGCGGATCGAGGAGCAAACTGGGCAGCAGTTATTCCATTTGAAAAAACTTTAGATTGGTCAATTATTCCAAAGGATGAGCCTGAGCTTGAATCAAATGTTGAGGGTATTCAGGGTCATCTATGGTGTGAAACTATTCTTCAAGACTATGAAATGGAGTCTATGCTGTGTCCAAGAATTTTAGGTCTATCAGAAAGTGCTTGGTCGAGCCAAAGTAATAGAAGGAGTGGTGGCGAATTAAATGATTTAGTATTGAGTAGTTACAGAAACCTATTTAAAAAAATCGAATGGGACTTTTATAAGCCAGAGAATTTTGATATGATGTCCAATCCAGCGACGAATAAGGAGGCATTGGTCAATGAGTAATTTGATACAAATGCTTAAACCTAAAACTAAATCTCAAACCACCACGCTTTTTGCATGGGCGCTTATTGCGCCTGCAGCTCTGGTCATGTTTTGGATAGTCGTTTGGCCTCTTTATGAAACTTTTAGACTCTCATTTACTAATTCTAATCTAGGTACCCTAATGGGTGGGGCGGAATATATTGGATGGGAAAACTATGAAAAGGCAATAGGTGGTCGAAAGTTTCCATCAATTGTAACAAGAACTTTTTACTGGATGTTTTTATCAGTTGGTTTGAAGATAGTTTTGGGGTTAATTGGAGCATCTTTACTTGCAAGTAACATAAGAGCTAGAGGTGTTTTTCGTGCTCTGGTTATGCCGCCATGGATAGTACCAATAGCAATAGGTTGTTTTGGGTGGTTGTGGCTATATAATGGCCATTTTGGACTCATCTCAAACTTTATAGAAATGGTCGGTATTACTGATGGACCTTTCAGTTTCTTGGCATATAAACAAAGTGCTTTTTACTCTGCGGTTGTTACTGATGTATGGATTGGAACCCCAATGGTAACCCTGTTCTTTTTGGCTGCAATTCAAGGTGTCCCAAGAGATCTTTATGAAGCCGCATACGTTGATGGTGCTTCTCGTTGGTATCGCTTTAGAAGAATAACGTTGCCTCAAATTATGCCAACAATAGTCTCAATGGCTCTTCTCTCTGCAATATGGACCTTTAATTCTTTTGAAATTATTTGGATATTAACTGAAGGTGGCCCGCGTGGAGGAACTACTACATTAATTATTGATACTTTTAAGACTGCAATCTTTAGTTACAAGTTTGGCGCAGGCGCAACAAGAGCAGTGTTAGTTGTTTTAATACTCGGAGTATTCTCTCTAATTTATTTGACGGTACTTGATAAGCTTAACAAAAGGTATGGTTATTCTGGAGTTCAAAAATGATGGATAAATATACATTCCTACAAAAAATAGGGATTTATTCTTCTCTTGCTTTGTTCATTCTTTTTATGCTTCTGCCATTTGTAGAGATGTTTATTGCTTCATTGAGGCCTTTGACGCATTTGTTTAGTAGGCCTGATGTTCCTGTTGGTGAAACTATGACCTTTATGGATTTTATGAGTCGTTTCTATTCTGACAAAATGAGCTTTCAAGCATATAGAGATATGTGGGTTACTGTTCCTCAGTTACCACGGTACATTTTCAATAGTGTATTTTTATCAACTGCTGTGACATTTTTTTCTATGTGTTTTATTGTTCCTGCTGCATATGCCTATGCGAGATTTGACTTTCGTGGAAAAACGATAAGTCTTACTTTATTTCTTGCAGTGAATATGTTTTCAGGCGCTGTGCTTCTAATACCTCTATACAAACTATTAAGGGTTTATGGTTTATTAAACACCTATTGGGCAATGATTATTCCAGGGGTAGCATTTCTTATACCAACTGGAATTTGGCTGCTCAAGTCATTTTTGGAAAAAATTCCTTATGAGCTGGAGGAAGCTGCTTTTGTAGATGGAGCATCTAGACTTTATACCTTGCGCCGTGTAATATTGCCTTTAGCGGTCCCAGGGTTAATTGTGGTTGGTGTTGCTATGTTTATTGGAGCATATGCACAACAATTCTTATTTGCGATTACATTTAATCAAGATAGAGACTATATGCCACTTCCAGCCGGCATATTTGAATTTATTGGATACCAAGACGTATTGTGGAACGAAATGATGGCCGCAAGTCTTGTAGGAATTCTGCCCGTGTTGTTAATTTTCCTGTTTATGCAGAAACATTTGATAGCAGGATTAACATCAGGGGCAGTAAAGGAGTGAGAATTAAAATACTCACATTTAGTATTACTAGATCTATTTTATTCTAGTAATTTGTTGTAAAAATAAAAGGAGAAGTAAATGAAAAATATAACTAAAGCACTTTTCTTGGCAGTAATTGGAGCGGGTTTAATTGCTCCAGTTCAGGCTGAGGAAGTTCACATGATTATGTGCGGTGGTGAAATTCGTGAAGCTGATCAAGCAGTAATTTCTGCTTTTGAATCCAAGCACTCGGGTGTTACAGTCAATGCAGAAGCAGTTCCATGGGGAACTTGTCAGGATAAATCTATGACATTAGCTGCTGCTGGTGATCCTGTAGGTCTTGCTTACATGGGCTCACGTACCCTAAAGCAATTGGCACGTAGTGGATTGATTATTCCAGTTGATATTTCCGACGAACAGCAAGGCATGTATCAGCCAGGTATTCTCAATACAGTTACTGATGGTGGAAAAACTTGGGGATTCCCACACGCTTTTTCTACAAAAGCTTTGTTCATCAACTGTGGTTTAGTTGAAGAGGCAGGTATGGCATGTGTAGCTCCAAAGACTTGGGCAGGTATGTATAACATGGCTAAAGCAATTAATGACA
Organism: uncultured Gammaproteobacteria bacterium; assembly: GCA_902509905.1. Lineage (GTDB taxonomy): Bacteria > Pseudomonadota > Gammaproteobacteria > PS1 > Pseudothioglobaceae > Pseudothioglobus. The sequence continues at coordinate 51,387 of CABWZI010000006.1, forward strand.
ATACTTCAGCTGCAGGTGTTGGCTTAGCTGCTAAAGACTTTGATAATACAATGCACCAATTCTTGAACTATCTTTATAGTAATGGCGGTTCTGTAAGTAATTCAGATACTGGAGAAATTACTTTTAACAGTCCAGAAACTGTAGAAACACTTGAGTTTGTTGGCAAATTAGCTGGTGTTGCTCAGGAAGGACCATCTGGATATGAGCGTTCTCAATTGACTCAGTTATATAACGATGGTCAAATTGGAATGTATATCAATGGACCATGGGGCGCTGGACAGCATAATGATAACATTGCTGAAATCGTAGTTCCAATTCCTGCTGGACCAAGTGGTGAAAGTGGAACATTATTAATCACTGACTCAATTGCGGTATTTAAAGGTTCTGCAAATGAAGATCTTGCAATGGAATTGGCTTCAATGCTTTCATCAGGCGAGGCTCAGTACGATCTTGACATGAGCTGGGGTTTAACTCCAATCATGCAGTATGAGAAAATGATGGATGATGTCTACTACACAACTGACTATTGGAAAGTTTTTGTTGATCCAATTGGTAGTGGTGGACCAGAGCCAATGTTTGAGGACTTTAAAGCACTTCAGGCAGGTATCAACAGCGCCATCCAAGGCATAATCTTGGGTGAGGGTTCTGCTGCTGATCTAGTGGCAGAGGCTGCTGAAACTCTAGCAGAGGGTCTGTAAGTCTAGAAACTAATCAGGGGTAATGAAAATTGCCCCTGAATTTAATGAGGTGAGCATTAAAAGTACGTTAAATTTATTGAGCGTTCTTTTAGGGCAGGCTTTGTCAAAAGTATTTAATTATTTTAAAAATGCGTATGAAATACGCTTAAGTTAGGAAAGCAATATGGCGACTGTAAAACTCGAAAATATTAGTAAGAGCTTTGGTGAAACTGAAGTTTTGTTTGATATTAATCTTGAGATTAATGATAAAGAGTTTGTTGTTTTTGTTGGACCATCAGGCTGTGGAAAAACAACTTTACTGAGAATTATTTCCGGTCTAGAAGAGGCAACCGTTGGCAGTGTTCTAATAGACGGCAATGATGTTTCGAATGCACCTCCAGTCGAGAGAGGCATTTCTATGGTATTTCAATCTTATGCACTTTATCCCCATCTATCAGTATTTGAAAATATTGCTTTTCCTCTAAGAGTTGCAAAAGTTAATGAAAAAGAGTTAGAGGAAAAGGTTTTTAAAGCTGCTGATATTTTGCAATTAAGAGATCGTTTAGATTTTAAACCTGGTCAACTTTCAGGTGGGCAGCGTCAAAGGGTGGCGATTGGTCGTTCTATTGTTAGGGACCCAAAAGTGTTCCTTTTTGACGAGCCGTTATCGAATTTAGATGCAGCTCTTCGAGGTGATATGAGGGTCGAACTTGCTAAACTTCATCAAAATTTAAATTCAACAATGATTTATGTCACGCATGATCAGATTGAAGCGATGACGATGGCAGATAAGATTGTAGTTTTGCATGATGGTGTGATTGAACAAGTGGGCTCCCCAATGGAGTTATACCACAACCCTAAAACAAAATTTGTCGCTGGCTTTATTGGCCACCCTAATATGAATTTTTTACAAGCAAGTGATACAAAAATTAACAAGGGTAAATTGACAGCAACTCTTGGCGATTCTTCTGTGAATATACCTTTAGAGGCTGGAGACACCAAAGACGGTGATAGTATAGAAATTGGGATTCGACCTGAAGATACAGTAGTGTCTAATAAAGGAGGTGTTCCAATGAATGTTGATGTTGTAGAGCATGTTGGAGCAACTGTTATCTTATATGGTTCTGTCTTAGATAATAGTAATTTTTGTGCAGTGCTGCCTAGTGATTCAGTTATTAAGCCGGGTGATGAGATTCATCTTACGATAGATTCAAATAAATGCCACGCTTTCAATTCAGCAGGTCAAGCACTTAAAAGAATTTAGAATAGGAGATTAATCATGAGGACAGGTATCGTTGGACTTGGCTTAAGGGCTGGAAATGTTCTTAAAATGATTATGGAAGATATGCCAGAAATGGAACTAGTTGGTTATGTAGATCCTGATCCATGCGGCTTATCAATTATTGAAGAGCATTCCAATTCCTTAACCCAATACCAGTCTCTTGATCAAATGATTAAAGGGTCTAATCTTGATCTTCTGTGGGTAGCTTCTCCAAATCACCTTCATTTAGAACATATTCGTTTAGGGCTTGAAGCAGGCCTGAAGGTCTTTTCAGAAAAGCCAATCGTAACCAATAAAGAAGATAGTTTTGCTCTTGCTAAATTAATTAAAAAATTTGGCGAAAATCAATTAATTGTTGGGCTTGTTTTAAGATACTCAGTTCATATGCGTGAAATGAGAAGGGTTATAGATAATGGCATGCTAGGCAAGATAACTTCACTTGAAGCTAATGAGCACATAGCGCCTTATCATGGCTCATTTTTTATGAGAGATTGGCGACGGCTTGAAAAATATTCAGGTGGCTTTATGCTTGAAAAGTGCTGTCATGACATCGACTTATACAATGGAATTGTTGGAGATAGGCCAAAGAGAGTTGTTAGTTTTGGAGGAAGAAATAATTTTATACCTTCAGAAGAGCCTGAGGGAAGTGAGCATGATGATGTCTATCAAAAAAAGCTGTCCTATTGGGAAAACGTTGACAATCCTTTCACTAGCGATGCTGACATAATAGATCACCAAAATGCATTAATTGAATACCCAAATAATGTAACGTTTACTTTCCATACAAGTATCAATGTTCCTGATGAGCAGAGGCGTTTCTGCGTTATTGGGTCTAGAGGTATGGCTGAAGGAGATTTTGGTAGAGGCGGTCTTAAAGTTACAGATGCTCGTACTGGTGAGTGTCTTGAGGACCATGATTTTAGTGTTCCAGTTTCCTCTGAGACTGGCAACTATCCAGCTCACTATGGTGCAGACAAGTTAATGAGTGAAGACATTGTTAGTTTTTTAAGAGGAGAATCAACGTCTTTGCCAGTAGGCCCAAAAGAAGCAATAGCAGCAGGTCTTGTCGCTATGGCAATTGATGAGAGTATGAAGACTGGTCAGATTGTCGACATGACTAAAACCTGGGTAGAGCTCGATTCATTATATTAAGGAGTAGGTTTTGATTAAAGGTATAAGTTATCTCTCTTTTGAGAATGGTCTTTCAAACAATGAATCTATAGAGTCGGCTTTATCTCAAACTAAAAAAAATGGTTTTGATGCACTTGAACTTTCTGTCTCAAGTGAAGGGGTTATCAATACAAACACCTCAAAAGCTGAATGCGAAATAATTCGAAAAAAAATTGATGACTCTGGAATTTTTGTTGATAGCATTGCTACTGGAATGAGTTGGGGAGTGAGTCCAACAAGTAATGACAGGTCGATAAGAGAAAAATCAATTAAACTTCATCAGGATGCATTAAAAGTTGCAAGCTTCCTTGACTGCAAAGCTCTGCTTTTCGTTCCAGGAGTTGTCAAAAGTCCAATTTCACCAGATATAGTTCGATATGACAAAGCCCTGGATCGACTTAGAGAGGCTATTAATCAAATGCTGCCAATAGCAGAGGATTTAAATGTTGATTTGTGTATGGAAAATGTATGGAATGGTTTTTTCTACTCACCCATTGAGCTCAGAGATTTTGTAGATTCATTTGATTCTGACAGGTTAGGTGTCTATCTAGATGTAGGAAATTTAATTGGCTATCAGCAATATCCACCGCACTGGGTAGAGCTTCTCAACTCCAGAATCAAAAGAGTTCAGATTAAAGATTTTCAGGAGAATTTTGACTGGACAGGTAGCTTCAGTTTTTGTGATATTGGTGCGGGCGATGTTCCGTGGAAAGAGACAATAGCGGCTTTAAATGCTATCCAGTACAAGAGCACTATTATTGCTGAAATGCTTCCATGGGACGAGACTATTCTCTCTCGTACCTCAGCAGCAATGGATCAATTATTTAATTTCAAATAGACTTTTTTAACGATATGGCTAACAAACTTAAGGTTGGAATTATTGGGCTTGGTAGTATGGGATCAACTCATTTGGACATTTATTCAAAGATAAAAGAAGTTGAGGTGATTGCTATTGCGGATTCAATTCAGAGTAGGCTTGATGGCTCTTCTAAAGCTGAGGGCAATATAAGCGGTCAAGCTGAAGGGGGTGTTACTGGACTGAGTGCAATAAAATATCTTGATGGTATGGAGCTTATTGAAAATCCTGACATTGATGTTGTAGATATTTGTGTTGGAACTGATCTTCATTTTACTTTTGTAGAGGCAGCGCTCTCAAAAGGAAAGCATGTTTTAGTCGAAAAACCTTTAGCAAGAACTTATGATGAGGCTAAACAAATAATTCAATTGGCGGAACAATCTAGCACATATGTTATGTCAGCAATGTGTCTTAGATATTGGCCTGCTTGGGTTTTTCTCAAGGAAGCAATAGATTCAAATGCTTATGGTAAATGCTTGTCTCTTAACTTTAAGAGGCAAACCAGTTTTCCTGGTGGCGCTTTTTACTCTGACCATAATCAATGCGGCGGAGCGCTTCTAGATCTTCATGTGCATGACACTGATTTTGTTAATTACTGTTTAGGCTTGCCAGAGGCAGTTTTTAGTCAAGGCTATAAAGGGCCAAGTGGAGGGATTGATCATATTGCCACTCATTATATTTACAATCAATCAGATTTATCACCATTAGTTAGCTCTGAAGGATCATGGACTATGCAAGAGGGTTATGGATTTAATATGTCATACACTGCTAATTTTGAGAATGGAACTCTCAGTTATCTTTTAGAGCAGGATGAGACCCTTAAACTTTTTAGATCTGGCTCTGAGCCAGAATCAATTAATTTAAAAGAAGGCATGGGCTATGAATTTGAGATACGCACATTTGTCGATGAAATTTTGTCAGGTAATTCTACAAATCATGATTTATTGAGACAGGCTTCAGAGACTGTTGCTATTATTGAGGCAGAAAAGACGAGTATCGAAACCTGTTCCTTGGTTTCGATAAAGATTTAAATCAAATTTATTAGGCTTAATAATTCCTAGTAAGTGCCAAGTTTGTAATCATCCCAAACTTGCTGAGCAAGTGCCCCAATGTACTCATCATCATTTTCTAGGGCTTGTTTAATCCAAAATCTAGCCTCTAAAAAATTTTTATCTCCACCTTTTCCAAGAAGATACATTCTTCCAAGATTGTATTGAGCAGGCGCATCACCCTGTTCAGCTGCCTTGATGAACCAACTAAACGCTAGGTTATCATTTTGACTGGCACCCTGCCCCCGAAGGTAGAGATTGCCTAGATTGTATTGTGCATTAACATTACCCTGCTCTGCAGACTTTGTATACCACTTAATCGCTTCCTGGAAGTCCTGAGCTATGCCTCTTCCGTTTGCATGCATCCATCCAAGATTATATTGAGCTCTGGCATTCCCATCTTGTGCGACTTTGGTCCATTCAAGTATAGCACCTTTATAGTCCCCACTAGCATAAGCTCTCTGTCCATCAATGTAGTCGGCTGAGACACTTAATGTAAAACAAAAAGAACATAAAAAAGCTAATAAAACATGATTTTTAGACATTATTTTCCTTTAATTTTTTTGCATTCTTACTAATGCTTAACATATTAACATAATTGAATTTAATTATGCAGCTTTGAATGGCGACAATTATAACAATTAGAGGAGTTATTCACTATAGAATGTATTTACCAAATTGCTAAGATTTGCTCCACATTTGCTAATCATTTTAAAATGCCAAAAATCTATATGTTGCATGCTAAGTTAAAGATCTTTGTTTTGACATTTGCCTGCCAATTGCTTTTTGTCACTCAAGCTTTGTCTAATGAAATCAGAATTGCAGTGGCTAGTAATTTCTTTTCAACGATGCAGGAGATTATTGTCCAGTTTGAATTAGAAAACACTGATACTTCTAGAGCAAATAAAATAGTTCTTATTCCAGGCTCCTCGGGTAAACACTTTGGACAAATTATCAATGGCGCCCCTTTTGATCTGTTTTTTTCAGCTGATAAAATAAGACCAACATTACTCGAGGAACAAGGAGCTATAAGAGAACAATCAAGATTCACTTATGCATTAGGAAGGCTTGCACTTTGGAGTCCTAGAAGTCCATTCATTGATTTAGAGGGAGAGGTTCTTTTTGATGAAGATTTTAGATTTATAGCTATAGCTAATCCTAAAATTGCACCTTATGGAATAGCATCTAAAGAGGTACTTATGTCAATGAAGTTATGGCAAGATTTGAATAAAAAAATTGTAAGAGGAGAAAATATAGCACAGACATTTCAATTCATCAGCAGCGGAAATGCAGAGTTGGGATTTATTTCATATTCTCAAATTTTAGATTCAAATTTTAATTTAGGCGGCTCTTTTTGGCTAGTTCCTCAGTCGTTGTATAATCCAATTGAACAGCAAGCAGTGCTTTTAAGAGATAGCCCTTTGGCAAGAGACTTTATTGAGTTTATAAAATCTGAGAAGGCATTAAATCTTATTAAAAAAAATGGATATGATTTACCCTGATGTTAAGTGAAACAGATATTTCAGCGATTAGTGTTACCATTAAATTGGCTTTACTCAGTACAGCCATATTAATTGCTATTGGAACCCCGCTAGCCTGGTGGTTATCGCAAACAAAGTTTAAATTTAAAGTTGTATTTGAAGCTATTATTGCATTGCCTCTGATACTACCTCCAACTGTATTAGGCTTTTATTTACTAATGACATTAGGCTCCAATAGTCCATTAGCTGGATTTTTAGAATATTTTGGAGGGGGTTCAATTGCCTTTACTTTCAGTGGTCTGGTTGTTGGATCTGTAATTTACTCACTGCCTTTCGTTGTTCAGCCACTTCAAAATTCTTTCAGCGCAGTTAGAATTGAATCTTTGGAAGTGGCAGCGACTTTAGGAGCATCAAATATCGATCGATTTTTTACAGTTGCTGTTCCATTAGCACGCTCTGGTTTTATAACAGCCGCAGTTCTTGGATTTGCCCATACAGTAGGTGAGTTTGGAGTTGTGCTCATGATTGGAGGAAATATTCCAGGTGAGACAAGCGTTCTATCTATAGCCATTTATGATCATGTTGAGGCAATGGAGTATTCTCAAGCCCATTTATTAGCCGGTGGTTTACTGGTAGCTTCTTTTGTAATGCTAATTTTTGTGTATCTCTTTAATCGTCATTTTTCACTAGTGAGGAGCAGGGACTGGTGATTGAATGCCAGTTAAAAATCAATTTAGAAGGCTTCACATTAGATGCCAAATTCAGTGTACCTGATCAGGGCATAACCGTTATTTTTGGACCCTCTGGCTCAGGTAAGACAACATTATTAAGAGCTATTGCAGGTCTTGAAAAGGGCGATTCAGGCTTTCTTAAAGTTGGCGATTCAATTTGGCAAACAGATGATAATTTTGTTCCAACACATAAACGTCAGATCGGCTATGTATTTCAGGATGCTGGCTTATTTGATCATCTTGATGTAAGTGGCAACCTTAATTACGTAAAAAAAAGAAAAACTGGGCTCAAAAAAGTTTTTATTGATTCAATATACACTTTACTAGATATTGAATCATTACTAAATAGGCGAATAGGTCAGCTATCAGGGGGTGAAAAGCAGCGGGTTGCAATTGCAAGAGCGTTATTGACTAATCCCAAAATTTTACTCTTGGATGAGCCTCTATCAGCTCTTGACCTTAAGCGTAAAAATGAAATTCTTCCCTACCTTGATAGTCTTCATAATCAACTAGAGATTCCTATTCTTTATGTAACTCACTCACAAGACGAGACCTCAAGACTAGCAGACCACATTATGCTTATTGAAGATGGAAAAATTATTGGGAATGGACCAATTAATGAGATGTTGACTAGTTTTGAAATGCCCTTGTCTCACAGCGGTGATGCAATATCAATTTTTGAGGCCAGGGTGATTAGTCGTGATACTGATTTTAATTTGATGCATCTTGAATTTAATGGTGGACAATTTATTGTTCCGGATAATGCGTTGCCAATAGACAGTCTTGTCAGAATAAGAGTTGCAGCACGTGATGTTAGTATTACAAAAAAGAAGCAGTCTGATACAAGTATTCTAAATATTTTTCCAGCAGTTGTTGAAGAGATAGTTCCTGAAGGGAATGCTCAAGTCATCGTTCGACTGACATTAAACGGGGTTGTATTGCTTGCATGCTTGACTAGAAAGTCTTCAGCTTCTCTAAAACTAGACAAAGGATCCAGCGTATTTGTTCAGGTTAAAAGCGTTGCGATTCTTAACTAGTCTGAAGATTGGCTCTGAGTCTTTGGATAGGCCTTTCATCTATAAAGACATGAATAAGCGCAGTAATAGCTGCAATTATTGCAGCCCACCACCAGACCTGATTATATGAACCAGTTGTGTCAAAAAGGTAGCCCCCAAGCCAAACTCCTGTAAACGAGCCAATTTGATGATTTAGGAAAACGATTCCGTAGAGAGTTCCCATAAATCTCAAACCAAACATCTGGGCGACCAATCCAGAAGTTGGCGGAACTGTAGCAAGCCATAGAAGGCCAGTAGCAAAAGAGAACGCATAGATTGTCAGTGTAGAAATTGGAATAACAAGAAACAAGACAATCACAACAGACCTTGCTGCATAGATATAAGTCAAAATCCATTTCTTTGAATAGATTCCAGATAGATGACCAGAGATGAGTGAGCCAATAATATTACAAAGACCAATAATCGATAAGCTAATTGCTGCAACAGAGCTATCAAACCCCTTATCTGCAAGGTAAGACGGCATATGAACTGTAATAAAGGCTAGCTGAAACCCGCACACAAAAAATCCAGCAATGAGAAGCCAATAATGAATGTGTCCAGACGCCTCACTCAGAGCTTCTCTTAGGTTTTGTTGAGGTTCATTATCAACAGTAATATTAGTTTTCACATCACCCTTGAATACGGGCGAAAAAAGAATCATAGACAATGCTCCGATCGCCATCAAGATCAGTGCAACTTGCCACCCATAGGCAACTAGAAACTCTCTTGCAACAGGAATAAAAACGAACTGACCAGCTGAGCCTGCAGCTGTTCCTACTCCAAGTGCTAGAGCTCTTTTTTCAGGAGCAACCATCCTTGCCATTGCTGGCAGAACAACGCCTAGGCCTGTTCCAGAGATACCCATTCCAATAAGAATTCCTGCTCCTAAGTGGAGGCCAATAAAGCTGTCAGCGGTCGCTGTAATATAAAGGCCTAGAGAGTAGAAAATCGAGCCCACTATAATCACTCTAGAGGTGCCAAACTTATCTGCTATTGCACCTGCTATGGGTTGAGATAAGCCCCACAATAGATTTTGAAGTGCTAGAGAGAATGCAAAAACCTCGCGTCCGTATCCGAATGTTTCTGATACAGGCTTTAAGAAAAGACCAAGTGAAGATCTAAAGCCAAAGTTAATAGCCAAAAGAACACTCGCCAATAAAATTGCTAAACTAATTATTTTTTTATGATGAGCCATTTGTTTAACAAGAATAGTTTCCGACAGTATAACCAATATAATTTGACGAACCTACTTATTAATATTAAGATGAGAGTTAGTTCTTTTCATTAATCCAAGAGAGGTTTTTATGCGAGTATTGGTTTTTCAGCATGTTGATTGTGAGCACCCTGGATCACTGAGACAATTTTTAGCTGAGGACGGCATTGATTGGGATCCTGTTTATTTACATCGCGGTGATAAAATTCCACATTTTGATGATTATGATGCACTTTGGGTAATGGGCGGCCCAATGGATGTATGGGATATTGAGGAAAATCCTTGGCTAATTGATGAAAAAGCTGCAATTCGGCACTGGGTTAAAGACTTAGGAAAACCTTATCTTGGTCTTTGTTTGGGGCATCAGTTGCTTGCAGATGCATTAGGCGGAACCTGTGGACCCCAAAAAATTCCAGAAATTGGCGTGCTTGAGATTGAGTTAACTGAAGAAGGAAAAAAAGATCCGCTATTTAAAGGAACAGCAGAGAAACAACAATGCCTCCAATGGCACTCTGTCAGGGTTGCTCAGGCGCCTGAGGGAGCAATTATTTTGGCGAATTCAGATGTATGTTCAATACAAGCAATGCGAATTGGAAAGAATGCTTGGTCTATGCAGTATCATGTAGAAATAGAGTCGGATACTGTTGACAATTGGGGAGCCATTCCAGAATATGCAGAAGCGTTGAGAAATACATTGGGTCAGGGCGCCTTATCAGAACTCAAGCAAAAAACTGATCAAAATATGAGTCAATGTTTAAGTTGCGCTAAGCAAATTTATGACAACTTTATGGGACAAATAGTTTAGTTTATTTCAACTTTTTTTGTCGTTTTTTTTCATTTGATTTTGGACATGTCAATATTCACAATTAACATTGATTTAAAAGGCTTTAACAGTCAATTTTTTTTCCTCAAAAGAAAAAAGATTAAAATGTAAATTTAATGATTGACACCGAATTTAATTCAAGGTATCTTTCCGTTTTTTTAAAGTTAAATTTATTCCTAACATTTCGAGGGTTGGCTAATGAGTGAAGAAGACGATTTTGACCTGAATGATCTTGATGATAAAGAGCTCGTGGAGCAAATTCAAGATGACCTCTATGATGGACTTGATGCTGAAGTAACTGAGGGGACTGAAATACTACTTGCAAGAGGTTGGGATGCCAATGATGTTCTGGGTGAAGCTCTTGTTGGCGGTATGAAGATTGTAGGAATAGATTTTAGAGATGGCATTCTTTTTGTTCCAGAAGTCTTAAAGTGTGCTGGTGCAATGAAGGGTGGAATGAAAATTTTAAGACCTATCCTTGCAGAATCAGCTGAAGATACATCATTGGGTAAGTTTGTCATTGGAACTGTTAAAGGTGACATTCATGACATCGGTAAAAACCTTGTTGGAATGATGTGTGAGGGAGCAGGATTTGAGGTAATCGACCTTGGCATTAACAACCCTGTTGAAAACTACTTAGAGGCAGTTGACACTCATGAACCAGTTATTCTTGGAATGTCCGCATTACTCACCACAACAATGCCCTATATGGGAGTTGTTGTAGAAGAGATGGAAAAAAGAGGAATGCGTAAAGACGTTCATATAATGTGTGGTGGTGCTCCCTTGAATCAAGAATTTGCTGATTCAATAGGCGTTCCTGCCTATGGTCGTGATGCTGCAAGAAGTGCTGAGATGGCCGAAGAGCATGTTCGCAGTCTTGGTAAAAAGCGTGCTCACAGATAAGGCAGCCGTTGATGAAAATAAAAAGAGATTAGTATTAGGTTGTGGTGCGCTTGTTTATGATCTTTTGAGATTGTTAAAGCAAAATCCTTCAATTTCAGATAAAGTAAACATTCAATGTTTGCCTGCCAGTTGGCATAACTCCCCCCAATTAATTGCACCAGGTGTGGAGGATTATTTATCTAAGAATGCTCATCTTTATAAGGACGTTTACATAGCCTATGCTGATTGTGGAACTGGCGGTGCACTTGACAAAGTTTTAAAGAAGTATGATGCGAAACGTATAGATGGAGCTCACTGTTATGAATTTTTTGCAGGCACTGAGACTTTTGAAAAACTTTCTGAAGAAGAGATTGGAACTTTTTATTTGACAGATTACTTGGTAAAAAATTTCAATAGAATAATGATTAAAGGGCTTGGTCTTGATAAACATCCTGAGCTTTTTGACGTTTACTTTGAACATTATAAAAAGCTTGTTTATTTGGCTCAAACAGAAAATGAAGAGTGGAAAAGAGATGCAGAGAAATACGCAAAGGATTTTGGTTTTGATTATGAATACAGACTTGTAGGAACAGGCAGTCTTGATTCTGTTTTTGAAGAAATAGACATTGAGCCATTAAGTTAAGTCATGTGTAATTTAGGATGAAAGAATTATGTCAATTTTAAGTGCATTCACCTCAAAAGAGGAAAACATAGAGGTGAGCAACTCTCTAAAAGTTTTTTTGAATAACTTTTCGATAGAGGTTATGCCCCGTACAGCATCAAAAATCGAGAGTTTCAACGAAATACTGCCTGAGGATACTAGAATTTATATCGCCCATATTGAGGGTGTGCCTATCGACGAAATGGTTGAAACTGCGAAAAGAATTAGTAACGAAGGTTTTAATGTAATGCCTCATTTTCCAGCTCGCATCATCAAAGATAAGAGTATGCTCGATGACTGGATAAATAGATATCAGGGTGAGGCAGGAATTGAACAAGCGCTGCTTCTAGCTGGAGGAGTCAGTAAGCCCCATGGGGATTATGAAAACTCAATGCAGCTTGTTGAAACAGAATTATTTGAAAAATATAATTTTAAACACTTGCATTTTGCTGGACATCCAGAGGGTAATAAAGATATTGACTCCGATGGTTCAAATAAGAATGTTGATGCGGCTTTAAGTTGGAAACAGAAATTTAAAGAACGGACTGATATAGCTTTGGCTTTAACTACACAATTCTGTTTTGAGGCAGGGCCGGTTATCGAGTGGGCAAATTCATTGACCTCGAAAGGAATAGATATACCAATTCATATTGGGGTTGCTGGACCTGCTAAGTTACAAACTTTGATTAAATTTTCCATTGCCTGCGGGGTTGGCCCTTCACTCAAGGTTTTGCAAAAAAGAGCAAAAGATGTTAAGAAATTACTCCTACCTTTTGAGCCAAACGATTTTTTAGAAACTCTAGCTGAGCATAAAAAAGCAAACCCAAGTTTTAATATTACAAATGTTCACTTTTTCCCTTTAGGGGGTATTAATGTTAATGCTTCATGGATAAAGAGCGCAACAAATAACTAATTAAGGAGTATGTAAATTGGCAACAACGACACTATCATCGGCTTCAAAAGAGGTCACTATAGGCTTTGGTCATCCATTTGTAATGATTGGAGAGAGGATTAATCCTACAGGAAGAAAAATTCTAGCTGCAGAAATGAAGGGTGGAGACTACTCAAGGGTAGTTGCTGATGCAATAGCCCAAGTTGAAGCCGGTGCTCAAATGCTGGATGTTAATGCAGGCATTCCATTGGCTGATGAACCTGCGATTTTAGCTGAGTCTATTAGGCGTGTTCAGGCCGTCGTAGATGTTCCTATTTCAATTGACTCATCAATTATTGAGGCGCTTGAGTCTGGTTTAGCCGCCTATCAAGGGAGAGCTCTTGTTAACTCAACTACTGGTGAAACTGAGGTTCTCGAACGCGTTCTTCCGCTTGTTAAGAAATATGATGCTGCGGTTGTTGCCATTTCTAATGATGAGACCGGTATTAGTGAAGACCCAAATGAAAGGTTCAAGGTTGCTAAAAAAATTGTTGAGCATGCTGCAGACTACGGCATCAAGCCTCAAGATGTGGTCGTTGATCCCCTGGTCATGCCAATTGGAGCAATCTCTCAGGCTGGGAATCAAGTATTTGAATTAGTAAGGAAACTGAGAAGCGAGTTAAAGGTAAATACTACCTGTGGAGCCTCAAATGTAAGTTTTGGATTGCCTCAAAGGAATGGAATAAATAATGCTTTCCTGCCTATGCTAATTGCAGCAGGAATGACTTCCGCAATTGTAAACCCTCTGCACCCAGAGCTTGTTCAGGCAATACGAGCAGGTGATGTATTAACTGGAGTTGATGAGGGATGTACGACTTGGATATCCTCCTATAAAGAACCTGCTAAAGAGGGTGATAACCCTAGAGGTGAAAGGAGAAGAAGGAGACGTGCCTAAAATATGTCGAGTGTTGAGTACAAAGGTTCCTGTGTATGTGGTCAGACTTCATATGTAGCGTATGATTTAAATGATATCTCATATTGTCATTGCGAACAGTGTCGAAAAATGACTGGACACTTTATGGCTGCATCTCAAGTCAGCAGGGATAACATTAAAATCAAGGGTAAGATAAAGTGGTTTTATACCCATAAAGGCTCAAGACACGGCTTTTGTGATAATTGTGGAGCAAATATGTTTTGGCAAAATGATGACAAGCCTACTATAAGCGTTACCGCAGGCAGTCTCGAGGATTCTAGAGATTTAAAAACTTGGCACCATATTTTTATTGAAGAAAAAGGGTGTTATTACAATATCAATTCTAATGGTCCTCAATTTAAAGGCTATGGTGATAGCAATATTGATTGATAATAGAGATGGAAGATAATTTTCAAGTATGTTTTACTCCCTCAGGTCGTCAGTTTAAAGGCGAGTTTGGAGATACGTTGCTTCAAGTTGCTCAGGATGCTGGCGTTGCAATTCGATCTCTATGTGGGGGGTATGGCCAGTGCCATCAATGTTGGATTGAAGTTTCTGAGGGCGAACATTCAAAATTTGGCGTTAAGTGTGAACCTGATAATGTCAGTGCTGTCACTAGGCTTGAAAAACAATTAATCATTGATAATCCAACTTATAAGGGCAAGAGGTTGGCTTGTCAGTCTTGTATTCAGGGCGACTTGGTGATTGATGTTCCCGAGGAAAGTCAAGAGCATAAAGCCTACATCAGTAAAAAAAATGCAAAGCAGAATTACTCTGTTTCAAGTGCAATTAGTCTTATTGAGTGCACTCTTGAAGAGTCAACTCTTGATGAAAACCCTTCTGCATCTGAAAACTTAATTGCTCAACTAGAAAAACAAGGGATTGAAGCAACGATTGATTTTAATCTTTTAAGAGGTTTGCAGCCTTTGATTCATGAAACCAAAGGAAATCTAACAGTTGCAGTTCGAGATAATAAACAAATTGTCGCTGCATACCCTCAAGGAAAACTTCAAATATTTGGCGCTGCAATTGATATAGGGTCTACCACTCTAGCATTGTATGTCTATGATTTAAAAGATGGGGAATTAGTCTATGAATCCTCAGCAATGAACCCACAAATTCGTTTTGGTGAAGATCTAATGAGTAGGGTTTCATACGTGATGATGAATAAAGGTGGGGATGAAAAATTGACAATTGCTGTTAGAACAAAAATCACTGAAATGCTTCATGATGCATGCGAAAACCTTGAGGTGGAATGGGATAAATTACTAGAAGTTGTACTAGTTGGAAATCCAATTATGCACCATATATTTTTTGGAATCTCTCCAGTTGAATTGGGACAGGCTCCTTTCACTCTCTCCATAAGAAGCTGGCTTGATGTTGATGCTAAGGATTTAAATTTTGAACTTTATCCAAAAACGAGATTATCCTTTTTCCCTCTGATTGCTGGTCATGTGGGTGCTGATACCGCAGCTGCTTATCTAAGTCAGATTGACATAATGCACTCTGAAACAACATTACTTGTGGATATTGGTACAAATGCAGAAATCATGCTCTCTAAAGAGGGTGAGGTTTATGCCACATCATCGCCAACGGGTCCAGCATTTGAGGGCGCTGAAATTAGTTCTGGTGTAAGAGCAACCTACGGTGCAATTGAGAGAGTCAGAATAGATAAAGAGACTTTAAAGGTTCGCTTCAAAGTGATTGGCTGTGATGCATGGTCAGATGAGCCAGATTTTGAACTGGTCCAAATGAAAGCTGTTGGAATTTGTGGAAGCGGGATTATTGAGGCAATTGTGGCATTTGCCGAAGCTGGCATAATTGATCAAAGTGGACTTTTTGTTGAATCAATTGCTCCTGAGCTTTTTTCAAAAAAAGGAAATACAACTCGTTTCTTATTAGTAGACCAGGGCGATAAATCAATCTATATCGAGCAAGTAGATATTCGATCTATTCAATTGGCTAAGGCTGCACTATCTGCAGGCGTATCAATATTAATGGACTATCTCCAATGTGACCATTTTGATAGAATATTATTAGCAGGTGCTTTTGGAGCACATTTAGATGCTAGATATGTTGCTTTGCTGGATATTATTCCAACTTCAACTGAAGAAAAAATAGTATCAGTAGGAAATGCTGCGGGTATCGGCGCTAGTGCAGCATTATTGGATGTTAATAAGCGGAATGCAATTATTGAGGCAGTGGATAAAGTTGTGAAAATTGAAACTGCTACTGAGCCAAGGTTTCAAGAGTTTTTTGTTGAGGCAATGAAGTTTAGTGTGTCACCGGTTAAGCAACAACAAACCAAAAAAGTTAGACGCCGAAAAAGAGTGTCATAAGTATAGTATGGAGAATTTAAATGGCTAGAGAAAGAAGAAGACGTAGAGGCGGATCTGCTGAAGAATCTGATTCAAAGAGTATTCCTAAAGCGCCTGCATACATTAAACGAAAAATACCTCACTACAGTATTCTCAGTGATGATGACCTAAGCATTATTGAAGAAAATGCGGATACCATATTAGATGAGATTGGTATTGTTTTTTCTGAAGATCAAGAAGCACTTGATATTCTTGAAAAAGCTGGAGCTAGTGTTGATGGAATGAGAGTTAGGTTTCCAAAAGGTATGTGCCGTAAACTCATTCAAGATAATGCTCCAAAGCAATTTACACAATACGCGCGAAACCCTGAAAGAAATGTAGAAATTGGAGGAGATAATATGGTTTTAGTGCCTGCTTATGGCCCTCCATTTGTGCATGATCTTGATGAGGGTCGACGTTACGCAACAATTGAGGATTTTAGGAATTTTATTAAACTTGCTTACATGTCAGATAATCTTCATCATTCAGGCGGAACCATTTGTGAGCCAGTTGACTTACCAGTTAATAAGCGCCACTTCGATATGGTGTACAGTCACATTAAATATTCTGATAAGCCTTTTATGGGCTCTGTTACTGCTGCAGAAAGAGCGCAGGATTCAGTTGATATGGTGAAAATAGTATTCGGAGACGAGTTTGTTGATAAAAACTGCGTATTAGTCAGTTTAATTAATGCAAGTTCACCAATGTCATTTGATGCAACAATGTTGGGCGCTCTTAAAGTCTATGCGAGGAACAATCAGGCAACAATCATAACACCATTTATTGTTGCAGGAGCTATGGCGCCAACAACTGCTGTAGGTGTTGCAGCGCAAAGTCTTGCAGAAGGGCTAGCGGGAATGGCATTTGCACAACTCGTTAGACCTGGAGCTCCTGTTATTTATGGTAATTTTGTAACTGCAATGTCTATGAAATCTGGTGCACCAACTTTTGGCACTCCTGAGGCCGCACATATGATGAATATTTCTGGGGCACTGGCTAGAAGATTAGGTGTTCCATTTAGAAGTGGTGGTGGTTTTAATGGAGCAAAGATGCCTGATGCTCAAGCAGGCTATGAAGCAGCTAACACTATGCAAGCAACCCTGAATGCAAGTGTGAATTTTAATCTTCATACCGCTGGATGGCTTGAAGGTGGATTATGCATGAGTTATGAAAAATTTATTATGGATGCTGATCAAGCTGGGATGATGCGAGTTTCTGCTGAGGGAATTGATATGACTGAAAATGGTCAGGCAATGGAGGCAATTAGAGAAATTGGAAGTTTTTCAGATGATGTGCCTAAGCACTATTTAGGATGTGAACACACCAAGAGAAATTTTAAGACAGCTTTTTATATGTCAGATGTTCTTGACGATAATAGTTTTGAACAGTGGGTTCAAGACGGTTCAAGAGATACAGCCTTGATTGCAAATGGGATTTATAAGAAAATGCTTTCAGACTATGAGTTGCCTCCACTAGATCCAGAAATTGATAAGGCATTACTTGCATATATGAAGAGTAGAAAAGATAGTTTTGAGGATTCTAATGTTTAAAAGGGACGAATCTCAGATTTATTAGAATTCAAGCTATTATGAATTTAATTATTAACAGCATAAAAAATTTGTAAGATAATATCTAGACAAAAAATCTTACGTCAAAAAAGCAATTTCATGCCACCAAAAATGATTAGTGGTCATGGATTTGTTTTTTTATTTTATGCTTTACATCGCAATTGGGAGAAGAAATGAGCGAGTACAAAACAGATATTGACATTGCTAGAGAAGTTTCTGGTGAACATATAAATGATATTGGAGCAAAGCTCAACATTGATAAGGAGGACCTAGTACCCTTTGGGCATGACAAAGCTAAGATTTCATGGAGTGCAATTGATGGCGTCCAAAGTAATAAAGATGGAAAGCTTATTCTTGTTACTGCTGTCACTCCTACTCCAGCTGGAGAAGGAAAGACAACAACTTCTGTAGGACTGACTGATGGTCTTAATAAGATTGGTAAACAAACTACGGTTTGTCTTCGCGAACCAAGTTTAGGCCCATGTTTTGGGATGAAGGGTGGTGCAGCTGGTGGAGGATATGCTCAGGTGATTCCAATGGAGGACATTAACCTTCATTTTACGGGCGACTTCCACGCCATTACATCAGCTCATAGTCTGCTCTCAGCGATGATTGATAATCATATATATTGGGGAAATTCAACAAATATCGACAGTAGAAAAGTCGCGTTTCGAAGAGTTGTTGATATGAATGATCGATCTCTGAGAACTATCACTTCCTCGTTGGGAGGTTCAACAAATGGATATCCAAGAGAGGATGGCTTTGATATTACTGTTGCATCTGAGGTTATGGCTATCTTTTGTTTATCACAAAACTTAGAAGAGCTTGAGGAGAGACTTGGAAACATTATCATTGCTTACACTAGAGAGATGACACCGGTACGAGCAAAACAAATCAATGCTCATAAGGCAATGACAGTGCTGTTAAAGGATGCTTTCAGGCCTAACCTAGTTCAAACTTTGGAGGGTAACCCTGCTTTAATTCATGGAGGTCCTTTTGCAAATATTGCACATGGCTGTAATTCAGTTATCGCAACTAAAACAGCTCTCAAGTTATCCGATTATGTTGTAACTGAAGCTGGATTTGGAGCAGACTTGGGCGCGGAAAAATTCTTTGATATTAAATGTCGTAAGGCTGAACTTGCTCCAGATGCTGTGGTCTTAGTTGCAACTGTTAGGGCATTAAAACATCAGGGTGGTGTATCTAAGAAAGATTTAAACTCGGAAAATGTCGAGGCGCTGAAGGTTGGATGTTCAAATCTGGGTAGACATATTCGCAATCTAAGTCAGTTTGGTGTGCCCATGGTGGTCGGTATAAATAAATTTGTATCCGACACAGAAAATGAATTCCAAGCCATCAGAGATTATTGTGAGCAGTTTAATGTTGAGGTCAGTGTTACAAGTCACTGGGAGCATGGCGGAGATGGTGCAATAGATTTAGCCGAAAAGGTGGCGAAGTTGGCAGATTCAGGCGCATCTCAATTTAAAACTTTGTATGATGATGAGCTTCCATTACTAGAGAAAGTCGAAACAATAGCCAAGACACTTTATCAAGCTGATGAAGTTATGGCTGACAAGGTGGTTAGAGATAAGCTCAACTGGTTTCAGGAGAATGGGTTTGGAAATCTTCCAGTTTGTATCGCCAAAACACAATATAGTTTTTCTACAGATCCACAGCTTCTTGGAGCACCAACTGGACATTCACTCTCGATTAGAGAAGTAAGATTATCTGCCGGTGCAGAGTTTGTTGTTGTGGTTTGCGGTGCGATTATGACAATGCCAGGCTTACCAAGAGTTCCAGCTGCAGATAAGATTCATCTAGATGAAAATGGATTAGTTCAAGGGCTATTTTAAGAAATGAGAACAATTGGGTCAGTTGATTATGAGATCCATAGGGTAGATGGTTCAAATCGAGAGAGTTCTAGCGATTGTATTGCAATTGAAGAGCCGCTTGAGATTATTGTAAGATACTTTAAAGATGGTGAGTGGATTATTGAGCCACTGATGGTAACGATGAGAACGCCTGGAGATGACAAAAGTTTAGTTAGTGGACTTTTATTTTCTGAAGGAATTATCCTGGATAAAACTGCAATCGATTCAATAGAGGTTAACGGACAAAATAAAGGTAAATACGATGTTGATAATTCTTTAATTGTTACTCTTTCAAAGGGAAATCAATTAGATTTAAAAAACCTACAGCGACACTTTATGGTTAATTCAAGTTGTGGCGTATGCGGCAAAGGCACACTGAACGCAATTGAAATTGCTTACGAGCCAAAAATTAATCAAGAGGGTCCAATAGTGAATATTGATTTAATTAGTCAGCTGCCTGATATTTTGAAAAGTAAGCAGCAGCAATTTGCAAATACTGGCGGAGTTCATGCTAGCGCTTTAATAACAAAAGAGGGCGAAGTATTACATTTGGCTGAAGATGTTGGCAGGCATAATGCTCTTGATAAGCTTATTGGACACGTCCGTTGTAATGATATGTTGAAACCAATAGAGCAATTTGTCATGTGTTCAGGACGTCTTGGTTTTGATATCATTCAAAAAGCAGTCATGTCTAGTATCGGAATGATAGTTGGAATAGGAGCACCAACCTCTTTGGCTCTTGATTTAGCAACAAAATTTGATATCACATTAATTGGTTTCATTAAGAAAAACAAATATAATATATACACTGGTAATTGGCGTATCAGTGAAACTTTCGGAGATTAAATGTCTAGAAACATTAGTTTGCTTTCAGGGAAGAAAGACGATAAAAATAGTTTATTTGGCAAAATATCTGTAAGCCCAAATGAAACCAGTGATGCTCAGCTTGCGGGCGAATACAATCTGGGCGTTTCAACTATTCATAGTACAAAAAGTTTTTATGACTTCTTAAGCGAAGATTTTAAAAATAAGAAAGCCTATGTATGTACTGGTAGTGCCTGTATGTGCAGAGGAACCCAGGAGGATGTCACTCAAAAATTAAAGAGCAAGTTCGGTCAAGATGCTGTTGGTGAGATGATTTGCTTGGGTAGATGTTATGAAAATAGTGCTTTTTATTACAATGGTGAGAACTACTCTGGCGATGATATTAATCAATTGGATGAAATAATAGACGGTAAACACAAGAGTACTTCTTATACAATGAGGTCTTTCTCTGATACCTCATTTTTAGTTGAGAATGAAGTTTTTTCAACTTTCAAAGACTTTAAAGATTTGCTTGAGGCATGTTTTCAAACTGACAAAAATGATTTGATTAACACCCTTAAGGATTCTGGGCTTCGAGGAAGAGGTGGAGCTGGTTTTCCTACTGGAATGAAATGGGAGTTTTGTAGTGACCAAGATGCACCGGCAAAGTATGTAGTTTGTAATGCTGATGAGGGCGATCCTGGCGCTTACTCTGATCGATATTTGCTCGAAGAGCAAGCACTCAAGGTTCTTTTTGGTATGGTTATTTGTGGTTACATCATTGGGTCAAAGCAAGGCTTCATGTATATCCGTGGGGAGTATCCCGAGTCGATTGATATTACAAATGAAACCCTAGCCAAGTTAAGAGACTTGAATCTTTTAGGTAATAACATCTTAGGAAGTGGTTTTGATTTTGATATGAATGTTGTTGAGGGTCAAGGCGCATACATCTGCGGAGAAGAGACAGCGCTAATTGCTTCAATAGAAGGCCGACGGGCTGAGGTTGATGTAAGACCACCATTTCCTGTAGTAGAGGGTCTTTATAAAAAACCAACCGTGGTCAATAATGTAGAGAGTTTGGCGGCTGTTGCTTTAATTTTTAAGCATGGAAGTGATTCTTATAAGAATATAGGGAATGGAAGATCCTTAGGGACTAAACTTATTTCACTTGATGGCCATTTTAACAATCCAGGTCTCTATGAAGTCGATCTTGGAACACCATTAAGCAGGATCATTGATGAGATTGGTGGAGGTTTTAATGATGACATCAAGGCTATTCAGATTGGTGGCCCACTTGGAGGGATTGTTCCAGTTGATATTCTGAGATCATTAACTCTAGACTTTGAGGTTTTCGCTGACGCAGGTTTTTTACTAGGACATGCAAGTTTTGTTTGTATTCCTAGATCATTCTCCGCAGTGGAGTATGCAAAACATTTATTTGCAATTAGAAATTTACTCGAGCACTGTGGTGACGAGTTTAAACCTTTGATGGAGAAATAGTATGTCAGAAAACCCGCAAGGAGTATTTATTGATGATGTTGAGTTTCCTTTTGATGACTCATCTTCAATCTTAGCTTTTACGGATAAGGCGCTTGGTGATAAGATAATACCAACCCTTTGTAATGATGATAATCTAAATCCTTATGGAGCATGCAGGGTATGCTCTGTAGAGGTTCAACAATCAGAAGATGGGCCAAGAAGAACAGTGGCCTCATGTCACACCCCAGTCACTCCAGGTATGCGTATCTTTACAAATTCGGAGAGCGTTAAAAAACTTCGCAAAAATATTGTTGAGCTTGTTTTGAGTGATCATCCACCAGACTGTTTAACTTGTGAGGTCAATGGAAATTGTGAACTTCAAGATGTAGCTGCAAGTGTCGGTGTTCGTCAAATCAGATATGCAAAAGGAGCGAATCACTGTGATCGTGAAAAGGATTTGACTCACTCCTACATGAGAATGGACCTCTCAAAATGTATAAATTGCTCAAGGTGCGTTCGTGCGTGTGATGAGGTGCAAGGACAGTTTACACTTACAATGACTGGAAGAGGCTTTGAGTCTAGAATTACTACAGATAATGACATGTTATTTGGTGATTCTTCTTGTGTATCTTGTGGGGCATGCGCACAAACATGTCCAACATCAGCAATCTCTGATGTCTTTCAATCTAAATCGATTGAAGCTGACAAAACAGTTAGAACAACGTGCTCATATTGTGGAGTTGGATGTAACTTGGAGGTCGCTGTAAAAAGTGACGAGGTTCTATCTATCCGCGCTCCTCAAGATGCAGTCAATGCTGGGCACACTTGTCTAAAAGGGCGTTATGCTTTTAAATTTTATAATCATGAGGATAGACTTACATCACCACTAATCAGAAAAAATGGCGAATTAACTCCGTGTTCATGGGACGAGGCATTAGATTTTATCAAAGATAAATTTGAGTCAATAAAAGCAGATCACGGATCAGATGCTATTGCTGGAATTTCGTCTGCTCGCTGTACAAATGAAGAAAACTACATGTTCCAGAAGATGATACGTCAACTTGTTGGAACTAATAATATTGATTGCTGTGCCCGAGTTTGCCATTCTCCAACTGCTTGGGGAATGCAACAAAGCTTTGGGACTGGAGCTGGTACGAACTCTACTGCAGATATTCCGCTTGCTGATCTTCTTTTGGTTATTGGTGCGAATCCAACTTCAGCACACCCTGTAACTGGAGCAAAGATTAAGCAGCAAGCAATGTCTGGAGCTACTCTCATAGTTATTGATCCAGTAAGGACTGAATTAGCCCGAATGGCAGACCATCATTTGCAGCTAAAGCCAGGTACCAACGTAGCAGTTTTGAATATGATTCAATATTATATTGTTGAGGCAGGGTTGGTTGATCATCAGTTTATTCAAGACCGCTGTGAAGGTGGAGAAGAGTTTCTAGAGCAAATTATGAAACTAGACGTTGATGCAATGGCAGAGATTAGTGGTCTTGATAAAGAAGACGTTAAGGCTGTCGCACTTGCATACGCTAAGGCTAATAATGCAATGGAATTTCATGGCTTGGGCGTGACTGAGCACTCTCAGGGTACAAAGACAGTGATGCTGATTTCAAATCTAGCAATGATGACTGGAAACCTGGGTAGACCAGGAGTAGGAGTTAACCCACTTCGAGGTCAGAACAACGTTCAAGGGGCAGCTGATATGGGATGTCAGCCCCATCATGGCCCAGGATATTTGTGGATGGACCAGAAAGAAGTACAAGATTTCTATGAGGACAAGCTTGGACTTCCAACGCCAACAACTCCAGGCAGAAAGATTCCTGAAATGTTTGATGGTGCTATAGATGGCTCACTGAAAGCATTATGGATTTTTGCTGAGGATGTTGTTCAAACTGATCCAAATACTCATCATGTGGTTAAGGCAATGCAAAGTCTTGACTTATTAGTTGTGCAGGAAATTTTTATGAGTGAGACTGCAAAGATGGCTGATGTGGTTCTACCTGGAACAACCTTTCTTGAGAAGAGTGGAACATTTACCAATACCGAAAGAAGGATACAGCAGGTTAACGCAGCAGTTAAGCCCTTGCCAGGCACCAAAACAGATGGACAAATCATAGTTGAAATGATGCGTAAGCTTGGTTTCGATCAACCAGATTTTGATGCGGCAGAAGTTCTTAAAGAAGTTTCAAGTGTTGTTTCATTTTTTGAAGGAGTAACCTGGGAAGGTCTTGGTGCTAGTCCGATGGGACTCCAGTGGCCAGTTAACAAAAAAGGTGAGGATACTCAAATTCTCCATATTGGTGAATTCAAGCGAGGTAAAGGCAAGTTCCATTACCATGACTGGAAAGAGAGTGAAGAGCTGACTAAACATAAGAATGAGTACCCATTTATTCTGACTACGAGTCGCGAGCTTCAGCATTACAACTGTGCAACAATGACAAGGCGAACTTCAAATGTTCAAATCTTGACTAAGGACGTTATTATGCTCAATCCAAAAGATGCGAAGGCAAAAGACCTTTCATCTGGTGATCGCGCTACTCTTAAGTCGGATAGAGGTGAGATAACATTAGATGTTGAGGTTACGGATCGAGTGAAGAAGGGAGTTGTAAGAACAACCTTCCATTTTCCTGAAGTATTAATCAACGAGGTTACCAGTGGAGTAACTGATGAAGAGACTAAATGTCCTGAGTATAAGATTGTAGCTGTTGACGTATTAAAAGCTTCTTAAAAGTTATAGCCGGCCCAATAGTTCTTGGGGCTGGCTCATTTATTGACTAGTAGCGTCTCTCTAGTTTGCTTTTCTGAAGGATGCGCCCTGCAATTTCTTCAATTGAAATATGACTTGTATCAATAAATGAAATATCATTTTGGACAAACATATCTTCTGCTCTTCGAACTTCTTTTCTGCACTGTTCTATAGAGGCATAGCCACTGTTAGATCTTCTAACATCTCGTATATTCTGAAGTCTAACAGGGTTGATAGTTAACCCATAGAGCTTATCTTTGAATGGTTTTAAAGGGCTTGGAATCTTGATGGAATTCAAATCCTCATCAATTAGAGGATAATTTGCAGCATAGATTCCATACTGAAGCGCTAAAAAAAGGCAAGTAGGTGTTTTTCCTGATCGAGATACCCCTGTAAGAATAATATCCGCACTATCGTAATATTTTGTTGTCAGACCATCGTCATTATTTAACGCAAAATTTATGCTATCAATTCTTCCAGAGTATGTATTTTTATTTCCTACACCATGAGAAAGCCCCATTTCATGTGAAGACTTAGTTTCAAGCGTAGTCTCGAGTTGAGAAATAAAAGTATCAAAAAAATCAAACATAATTCCACTACTATCTTCAAGTAGGTGGCGATATTCGCTCGAAACCTGGGTGCTAAAAATGAGAGCTGGCTGTGCATCAGCTTCTGAAGCCTCATTAATTAGGGATACTGCCGATTGTGCTTTTTTCTCTGTATCTATAAATGCAAGATTAACCCTCTTAAATTCTATTTCAGGAAACTGTGTCAGAAGACTATTACCGAGGGCCTCTGCAGTAATACCAGTCCTATCAGAAATAAAAAAAACTGTTCTCATATCAGTCAGATTGCACTTTAAAGCTGGCCAAGTTTATTCCAGGTTTCAACAACAGTGTCTGGATTTAGTGAAATACTTGAAATTTCTTTCTCCAAAAGCCACTGAGCAAAATCCATATGGTCGGATGGGCCCTGGCCACAAATTCCAATATATTTCCCTTTACGATGACAAGCCTCTATAGCCATAGTGATCATACTTTTAACAGCACTGTTCCTCTCATCAAAGCCATCTGCAATGAGTCCAGAGTCTCTATCCATCCCAAGCGTAAGCTGAGTTAAATCGTTTGAGCCAATTGAAAATCCATCAAAGTATTCTAAAAATTCTTCAGCAATCACAGCATTTGAAGGCAGTTCACACATCATTATAATTCTCAGGCCGTCTATACCTCGTTCAAGTCCATTATCTTTTAACAGCTCAATAACTTTTGCTGCTTCCGTTGTGGTTCTTACAAATGGAATCATGATTTCAACATTCTTCAAGCCCATTTTATTTCTAACATTTTTTATAGCCTGACACTCAAGTTCAAAGCAATCTCTAAAATCAGAAGAAATATAGCGCGACGCACCTCTAAATCCAATCATAGGGTTTTCTTCATGAGGTTCATAAAGTTCACCAGCAAACAAATTAGAATACTCATTAGATTTAAAGTCTGACATTCGAATAATGACAGGCGATTCAGAAAAACTGGCTGCAATAGTAGAAATTCCTTCAGTTAGTTTTTGAATATAAAAGTCGACTGGAGACTGATAGCAAGATGTCCTTTTGACAATTTCATCTTTAAGATCGTTAGGAAGGCTATCAAACTGAAGTAAAGCTTTAGGGTGTATACCGATAGTATTATTGATGATAAACTCTAGGCGAGCAAGACCAACACCTGCATTTGGAATGGTCGCAAAATCAAAGGCACGAGAAGGGTTTCCAACATTCATCATAATCTTGACTGGAATTTCAGGCAAATCCTCTACCTCTGAAAAAGTATGTTCAAAATTTAATTTTCCTTGATAAACTTTTCCAGTATCACCCTCAGCACAAGAAGCAGTGACTTCATGATTATTTTCTAGTAGCTCAGTAGCATTCCCTGTCCCCACTATTGCAGGAACTCCAAGTTCTCTTGCGATAATTGCTGCATGACAAGTTCTACCACCTCTATTTGTTATAATCGCAGACGCCAGTTTCATTACAGGCTCCCAGTCAGGGTCAGTCATATCAGTGACAAGAATATCACCTTTGTTGACAGAGCCCATTTCGGATAAATCATTAATGATCTTCGTTTTGCCACTACCAATTTTTTGTCCAATGGCCCTGCCTTCAACAATAATCTTTGAAGTTTCAAGGAGTTTATAGCGTTCAATATTTTGTGAGCTTTGTCTACTTTTTACTGTTTCAGGCCTTGCCTGTACAATGTAGATTTTTCCATCTAGGCCGTCAAGAGCCCATTCAATATCCATTGCTCTGCCATAATGAGATTCAATTTTCATTGCGAAGTGCGCAAGTTCTTCAATTTGAGAGTCACTCAGGCTAAACTTCATTCGATCCTTAGAGTCAACCTCTGTTGTAGTGACTGGCGACTTCGCATTGTCATCAGCATAAATCATTTTTATTGATTTTGAGCCAAGATTTCTGGATAAGATTGCTGGCTTTCCAGATGCTAAAGTTGATTTATGAACATAAAACTCATCTGGATTGACTGACCCTTGGACAACAGTTTCACCGAGTCCATAAGCAGATGTTATAAACACAACATCATCAAATCCCGATTCAGTGTCTAAAGTAAACATGACGCCACTTGAACCAATATCACTGCGAACCATTTGTTGAATTCCAGCTGATAATGAAACCATATCGTGCTCAAAGCCTTGATGCACTCTATAAGAGATAGCACGATCGTTATAAAGTGATGCAAATACCTTGCGAACAGCAGTTAAGATATCCTCTATTCCGCTAACATTTAAGTAGGTTTCTTGCTGACCAGCAAATGAAGCTTCGGGTAAGTCTTCAGCAGTTGCAGAGGATCTCACTGCAAATGTAACTTCAGGTCCGAGCTGCTGAGTAAGCTCATCATAGCTTTTGACAATTGACTGATGAAGTTCGTCAGGAAATGGGGCTTCTTCAACCCATTGTCTTATCAATAATCCAGTTTTTGTAAGTGCTGAAATATCAGTAATATCTAGATCAGAGAGAAGCTTATTAATCTTATTTTTTAGATCTGAGTGCTCTAAAAAAGATTCAAACGCTTCAGCTGTTGTTGCAAAACCACCTGGGACTCGAACCCCCTGAGATTCTAGGCCGCTTATCATTTCTCCAAGCGAAGCATTTTTTCCGCCAACTTTATCTACATCGGACATTCCGACATCTTTTAGCCAGATTACATTCTCAATCATGAGGCCCCTTTATTTGAAGTGCTAATATAGAAATATGATGGGATGACAGCTATTTTTGACACAAAATGTAATAATAGAGTTTTTCACCAAAAGTATAATTTTAATACATAAAAAAGCAGCTGAACTAGACATTCTCATCGAGAGTCCATTTTTTATCACAATACGACAATGTTATTATATTGCAATTGAATATTTTTCCTCATATTTGCCTTTATACAGGCTTTTGAGAGCAGGATGATAGAAAAAAAAATGTATAATTTAGGGTTCATAATTTTTTTCATAGGTTTTTAATAATGGCTACACAACTTGAATTAGCAAATGCAATTCGTGCCTTGAGCATGGATGCTGTGCAAAAGGCAAAAAGCGGTCATCCTGGGGCGCCCATGGGTATGGCTGATATTGCAGAAGTGCTTTGGAATAAACACCTAAAATTTAATCCATCGAATGCGAACTGGGCTGATCGAGATCGTTTTGTGTTATCTAACGGCCATGGTTCAATGCTTATTTATTCATTACTGCATTTGACAGGTTTTGACTTAAGTATTGAAGAACTGAGAAATTTCCGTCAACTACACTCAAAAACCCCAGGTCATCCAGAGTATGGTTACGCAGATGGAGTTGAAACAACAACTGGACCTTTAGGTCAGGGCATTTCAAATGCTGTTGGTATGGCCATAGCAGAGAGAACTCTTGCAGCACAATTCAATAAACCAGGACACTCAATTGTGAATCACTTCACTTATGTCTTTATGGGAGATGGCTGTTTAATGGAAGGTTTGTCGCATGAGTCATGCGCTTTAGCGGGGACCTTAGGTTTAGGAAAATTAATCGCATTTTGGGACGACAATGATATTTCAATTGATGGCCACATTGGTGACTGGATGGAAAAAGGTGTTCCTACTCGTTTCAAATCCTACAACTGGCATGTGATTTCTGATGTCGATGGACATGACCCTGAGGCAATAAATGCTGCGATTATTGAGGCTAAGTCAATCGATGATAGGCCTACATTAATTTGTACGAAAACTATTATTGGTTATGGATCACCAAACTTAGCTGGTTCACACAATTGTCATGGTGCGCCATTAGGTGAGGAAGAAATAGCTAAGACTAGAGAAAATATTGGGTGGAATCATGAGCCTTTTGAGATTCCACAAGAGATATATGATGGCTGGAGTCACAAAGCTCAAGGTAAAGATGTAGAAGATGAGTGGAATGAAAAGTTTAGAGCTTATAGTGCCTCATTTCCAGATGAAGCAGCTGAATTTGAGCGTCGAATGGCTGGAACATTGCCAGAAAATTTTTCAGTTAAGATGGATGAGTATATTGCTAAAACTCAAGAAGATATGCCTAATATAGCCTCTAGGAAAGCCTCGCAAAATGCTATTGAGGCTATGGGTCCAATTGTTCCTGAGTTGTTTGGTGGTTCTGCAGATTTGACTGGTTCGAATTTAACAAACTGGTCTGGCTCTGTTATTGTTAATGCTGAAAATGCCAATGGAAATTATATTTCTTGGGGCGTAAGAGAGTTTGGAATGGCAGTCATGATGAATGGAATGGTTTTGCACGGTGGTTTTAAAGTCTATGGTGCAACTTTCCTGATGTTTATGGAATATATGCGAAATGCTTTGCGCATGGCAGCAATGATGAAGATTGGAACCATTTTTGTTTATTCACACGATTCAATAGGCCTCGGTGAAGATGGGCCAACACACCAAGCAGTAGAACAGATTGCTACGATGAGAGTTATTCCAAATTTTCAAACTTGGAGGGCTTGTGATGCAATAGAGTCAGCTGTCTCCTGGAAAATTGCTATGCTTAGAGGCGAAGCACCAACAGCACTTATTTTCTCCAGGCAAAATCTAACACCGATGGAAAGAACAAATGATCAGTTAAAAGCCATAGAAAAGGGTGGTTATGTCCTTTCTGATTGCAATGGAGAGGCTGATGTAATACTGATTGCTTCTGGTTCTGAGGTTTCACTTGCAATGGAGTCAGCAAAAGCAATGAATAATAGAAAGGTTCGAGTCGTATCCATGCCATCAACAAATGCCTTTGACGAACAAGATCAAGACTATAAGGATTCAGTATTGACTCCAGGGGTCAAGAGAGTTGCAATTGAGGCAGGTGTTGCAGAGTCTTGGTATAAATATGTAGGCCTAGATGGAGGCATTGTTGCGATGTGTACTTATGGAGAGTCTGCGCCTGCAGGCGAGTTATTTAAACATTTTGGTTTTACTGTAGAGAATGTTTTATCTACAGTTGATGAGGTTTTAAGTTAATTAATTTTTTAGGAGTTTGAGATGACAATTAAAGTTGGAATTAATGGTTTTGGCAGAATTGGAAGAATGGTTTTTCGCGCAATTGATAAGGATTTTGACAATCTAGAAGTGGTCGGTGTAAATGACCTTCTCGATAATGATTATCTGTCTTATATGCTCAGATATGATTCGGTTCATGGGCGCTTTGGTAAAGACGTTGTGGTTGAAGGTAATAATTTTATCATTGATGGAAAAAAAATTCGCTTAACCGCAGAGCGCAATCCAGCTGACCTTAAGTGGGGCGATATTGGCGCAGATCTTGTTATTGACTGCACTGGTTTTTTCTTAACAGAAGAGGGTTGTCAAGCACACATTGATGCTGGCGCAAAAAAAGTAATACAGTCTGCACCTTCTAAAGATAGTACGCCGATGTTTGTTTATGGTGTTAATCACGATGCATATGATGGCCAGTCAATAATCTCCGCTGCCTCATGTACAACTAATTGTTTGGCTCCTATTGCAAAAGTCCTTAATGATGAATGGGGAATTAAAAGAGGGCTAATGACAACAGTTCATGCTGCTACAGCAACTCAAAAAACAGTGGATGGACCATCAATGAAAGATTGGCGTGGCGGACGAGGTATTTTGGAAAATATTATTCCTTCCTCGACTGGAGCGGCGAAAGCTGTTGGCAAGGTATTGCCAGAGTTAAATGGAAAATTAACTGGAATGGCTTTTAGAATTCCTACTTCTGATGTATCTGTAGTCGATCTAACAGCTGAGCTAAATAGTGCGTCTGACTATGATTCAATTTGTGAGGCTATGAAGTCTGCCTCTGAAGGCTCAATGAGAGGCGTACTAGGTTATACAGATGAGAAGGTTGTATCAACAGATTTTGTGGGTAGCACTCACGCCTCAACTTTTGATGCTGAGGCAGGAATGTCTATGGATGAGACTTTCGTTAAAATAGTTTCATGGTACGATAATGAATATAGTTACACTTGTAACTTGCTTCGTTTAGCTGGCCATATCTCACAATAGTATTGTTTCTATTTAGTTGGAGCATTTGATGAACTTACTTAAGATGACTGATCTGGACTTAAACGGTAAGAGAGTCTTAATTAGACAGGACTTAAATGTTCCAATAAAAAATGGTGAAGTAACAAGTGATAAAAGAATTGTCGCCTCATTGCCAACCATACTGAACGCCTCTAAAGCTGGCGGCAAAGTGATGATTACATCACATCTTGGAAGGCCAAATGCGGGCGAGTTTGAAGAAAAATTCTCTCTTCAACCTGTTGCAAATCATCTTTCAAAATTACTAGGACAAAAAGTTAGGCTCATATCAAATTGGCTTGATGGAATAGAGATGGAGAATGGTGAGGTAGTTCTATGCGAAAACGTAAGATTTAATGAGGGTGAAAAAGAAAACGATGAGGCTTTATCAAGAAAGATGGCAGCGTTATGTGATATCTGTGTGCAAGATGCTTTTGGAACCGCTCATAGGTCTCATGCATCAACCTATGGCGTTACTGAATTTGCACCAGTATCATGTGCAGGACCACTTTTAGTTGGAGAATTGGAGGCACTTGATAAAGCACTTGATAACCCAAAGAGACCAATGGTAGCAATTGTGGGAGGTTCAAAAGTTTCAACAAAATTAACAGTATTGGACGCGCTTTCCAAGGTAGTTGATCAGCTCGTTGTGGGCGGCGGCATTGCAAATACATTTATCGCAGCACAAGGAAATAGTGTTGGTCAATCATTATGTGAGCATGATCTTATTCCAACAGCCCAATCATTAATGGAGCATTGTCAAATTCCTGTTCCTGGTGATGTGGTGTGTGGCAAAGAGTTCTCAGAATTTGCTACGGCTGAAAGTAAAAATTCTAGCGCAGTTGCTCCAGACGATATGATTTTTGATATTGGACCAAACTCAACTTCAGAGCTTTGTGAGATTATGAAAAACGCGGGAACAATTGTATGGAATGGTCCTGTAGGTGTTTTTGAATTTGATCAGTTTGCTAGAGGGACTGAGCTCTTGGCAACAGCAATTGCAGAGTCTGATGCTTTTTCAATTGCAGGCGGAGGTGATACTCTGGCCGCGGTAGATAAATTTAAAATTGAAGATAAAATATCTTATATTTCTACTGGGGGCGGGGCATTTTTAGAGTTTCTTGAGGGAAAAAAATTGCCTGTTGTTGAGATTCTTGAGAAAAGAATGCAATCATCTGATGATTAAAAGAAGAACTAAAATTCTAGCCACTCTTGGCCCTTCTACTGATGATCCAGAGGTTTTAAAAGGCATTTTGGACGCAGGAGTTAATGTTGTGCGTATTAATTTTTCGCATAACGATGAAGAAGAGCATCTTGCACGTATTGCTCAGGTAAGAGAATATGAAAAAGAAAACGATGTCTTTATTGGATTAATGATGGATTTGCAAGGTCCAAAGATCAGAATTGGATCGTTTAAAACAGAAAAGATTGAGCTTAAGAAAGGTGATCAGTTTATTCTTGATGCCGGGCTATCTGAGAATGATGGTGATCAGAGTAAAGTAGGCCTGGCTTATAAACAACTTCCAAGTGATCTGAATTCTGGAAATACTCTTTTACTCGACGATGGAAAGATAATTCTTGAGGTTAAAAAAATTTCTGGAGACAAAATCATAACTCAGGTTACTCAAGGTGGTGTCCTCTCTAATAATAAGGGCATTAATTTACGTGGGGG
This sequence comes from uncultured Gammaproteobacteria bacterium, assembly GCA_902509905.1. Classification (GTDB taxonomy): domain Bacteria; phylum Pseudomonadota; class Gammaproteobacteria; order PS1; family Pseudothioglobaceae; genus Pseudothioglobus. Next base: position 84,156 of record CABWZI010000006.1, read on the forward strand.
TGGATTGAGCGCAAGTGCTTTAACTGAAAAAGATAAAAAAGATATTATTACAGCTGCTAAAGCAGACACAGATTATGTAGCAATCTCTTTTCCAGTGAATGCTGATGATGTTCGAGAAACTAAGAGACTATTGGCAGAAGCAGGCTCAAACGCAAGCGTTATAGCAAAAATTGAAAGAGCCGAGTCATTGCAAGATGATGTCATTACTGAAATAATTCAAGAATCAGCTGGAATCATGGTTGCTCGAGGAGACCTTGGTGTTGAGATTGGAGACCCACAATTGCCAGCTCAACAGAAACGTTTAATACAACTTGCAAGAGCTAATGACAGATTTGTCATTACTGCAACTCAAATGCTTGAATCAATGATCGTTAGCCCTATCCCAACCAGAGCTGAGGTTTTTGATGTAGCAAATGCTGTACTTGATGGGACAGATGCAGTTATGCTATCAGCGGAGACTGCGGTGGGTTCATATCCAATTAAAGCAGTTAAAACTATGAGTGATGTATGTATTGAGGCAGAGAAGAGTCCAACTGCAAAAGTCTCACACCATAGGCTACATGAGAATTTTGAAGGTGTTGATGAAACGATTGCTATGAGTTCAATGTATGCAGCCAATCATCTTGGTGCAAAAGTTGTAGCGACTCTCACTCAAACTGGGAAAACAGCTCTTTGGATGTCAAGAATTAGTTCAAACATTTCAATTGTTGCGATGTCTGACAATTATAAAACATTAAAAAAAGTTACTATATATAGAGGGGTATACCCTTGCTCTATAGAAAAAAATAGTGCTGATGATTGGAATGATGTAAATAGTAAGGTTATTGAAAACCTTATCAACAAGTCTGTGGTCGATGATAAAGACATAGTTATTGTTACGAAGGGGATGCATAAAGATAAATCAGGAGGAACAAATCTGATGAAAATTTTGCGTGTTGGTGATGGAAATTATTAATAGAAAATAAAAAGGTGAATAATATGGTAAATAATCAAGAAGAGTTAAGGCAGACAGCAAATGAACTTGCTGCTAAAGGTAAAGGATTGCTTGCAGTGGATGAATCTACTCCAACTATTGGGAAGCGACTTGCAGGTATCAACGTAGAAAATACTGAAGAAAATCGTCAGGCTTATCGCGGTATGCTGTTCACAACTGAAGGGCTTGGGAAATTTATCAGTGGCGCCATTCTTTTTGAGGAGACACTTTATCAAAACCATCTTGATGGCGAAGCCATGGTTTCAAAAATAAAAAAGTTAGGTATTATCCCTGGAATCAAGGTGGATAAGGGCCTTAGCCCTCTAGCTGGAGCACATGAAGTTGAAACTTGGTGTAAAGGCTTAGAAGGTTTAGCGGAGAGGACTGCTGAGTATTATAAGCAGGGAGCAAGATTTGCGAAATGGCGTGCAGTTCTACAAATTACTGCTGACGGCTGTCCAACTGATCTTGCAATTAGAGAGAATGCATGGGGTTTAGCTCGATATGCTAAGATTTGCCAAGAATCAGGACTAGTTCCAATCATTGAACCTGAAATTCTTATGGATGGTGATCACACGATTGAAAAGACTGCAGAAGTTCAAGAAAAAGTCCTGGTTGAGGTTTATAAAGCTTGTTCCGAAAATAATGTGTTTTTAGAAGGCACATTGCTAAAACCTTCTATGACAGTTTCAGGTGCAGATAACAAAAATAAAGCTGGATCTGAAGAGGTTGCTAAGATGACTGTTAGGACAATGAATCGATGCGTTCCAGCAGCAGTTCCTGGCATCATGTTTCTTTCTGGAGGTTTAACTGAAGAGGATGCCTCTGTTTACTTAAATACCATGAATAGTATCGAACATAAGAGTGCTACAAGTCTCACCTTCTCATATGGAAGAGCCTTACAGCAATCTTGTCTTCAAGCCTGGAATGGAGAAAATCTAGAGGCTGGTCAGAAAGCATTATTGGCAAGATGTCAGGCTAATTCCGAGGCTTCTACAGGAGACTATGTTGCCGGTTCTCAGCCATCGTCACAAGAGACTCTTTTTGAGGCTGGATATAAGTATTAATTTTGATTAAGAATCATGCCCTGACTAAATTTATCAAGTCATAGGCTTAAGGCGTATAATTGAGGGTCCGATTTATCGGGCCCTTTTTTATTGAAATCTAATTAAGAATGAAACAAAGTAAATATTACCCTGTAATTGTAGTTGGAGGTGGCCATGCTGGAACTGAAGCTGCACTTGCCTCAGCTCGAATGGGCGTGGATACATTGTTAATCACTCACAATATAGAAACTATTGGCCAGATGAGTTGTAATCCAGCCATCGGAGGAATAGGCAAAGGACACCTTGTAAAAGAGATTGATGCTATGGGCGGTTCAATGGCAAGAGCAATCGATTTATCTGGCATACAGTTTAGAACTCTAAATGCATCAAAAGGTCCTGCAGTAAGAGCTACAAGAGCTCAAGCAGACAGACTATTGTATAAAGCCGAAATCAGAAATATAGTTGAAAATCAAGAGAATTTAACAATATTTCAGCAGCCAGTCGATGATTTAATTTTAGAAAATAATAGGGTTAAAGGCGTAGTTACACAAATGGGCCTTGAATTTTTTGCAGACAGAGTTATTTTGACTTCGGGCACCTTTTTGGGTGGAATAATTCATATTGGTCAACAAAATTATCAGGGCGGAAGGGCTGGAGATGCTCCTGCTAACATACTATCTAAAAGACTAAGATCCTATGATTTAGGCGTTGGAAGGCTTAAAACTGGGACGCCGCCAAGACTGGACGGTAGAACAATTAATTTCAATGTTCTTCAAAAACAAGAGGGAGATAACCCGTTACCGAGCTTTTCATTTTTAGGTAAATCGTCAGATCACCCTGAACAGATACCTTGCTTCATAACACATACCAACTCAAAAACCCATGAGTTCATCAATAATGGCCTGAAAGACTCACCACTTTTTAGTGGCAAAATTGAAGGTGTTGGCCCAAGATATTGCCCTTCAATTGAAGATAAAGTTGTAAGGTTTGCAGAACGTGATTCACATCAAATATTTGTTGAGCCTGAAGGTTTAACTACTCATGAGGTTTACCCGAATGGTATCTCTACTTCGTTACCTTATGATGTTCAAGAAGAATTTGTGAACTCAATTAAGGGCTTTGAAAATGCCAAGATAATCCGTCCTGGATACGCCATTGAGTATGATTTTTTTGATCCAAGAGGTTTAAAACAGACCCTAGAAGTTAAGAAAATATCTGGCCTATTCTTCGCTGGTCAGATTAATGGTACAACTGGATATGAAGAGGCAGCGGCACAGGGGTTGCTTGCAGGAATAAATGCAGCACTTCAAGTTCAAGAAAAGAATGCATGGACTCCTAAGAGAGATGAGTCTTACATTGGAGTAATGGTTGATGACTTAACAACTAAGGGAGCAACCGAACCATATAGGATGTTCACCTCAAGGGCTGAATACCGATTATTGCTAAGAGAAGATAATGCAGATGAGAGATTGACACCACAGGCGAGAGAGTTGGGGCTTATCAATGATTTTCGCTGGGAAGCCTTCAATGGAAAGTATGAGCAGGTTGCTAATGAAAAAAAACGCTTAAAGACTTTTTGGATTCAATCAGATGATAGTCAAGCAGAACAAGTGCTTGGAATAAAATTGAATCATGAATATAGCCTAGAAGCTTTGCTTAAAAGACCTAATATCAATTACAAATTACTAAGTAAGATTGAAAGGGCTAAACCCTTTTTAGAAGATAAATTGATTATTGAGCAGGTCGAGAATCAAATTAAATATGAGGGTTATATTAAAAGGCAGTTGGACGAAATTGAAAAATATCGTAAAAATGAAAATACAAAGCTCTCTTCAAATATTGATTACAATGAGATTAAAGCGTTGTCAAATGAAGTAAGACAAAAGTTGAATCAGTTTAAGCCAGAAACAATAGGTCAGGCCAGTAGAATTCAAGGCGTGACTCCTGCATCAATTTCGATACTCCTTGTATTTCTAAAAACCTATAAAACGCATTCGTGAATGAAATAGACAGTCTGCTTTGTGAGGGTGCAGAGCTTATGGATATATCATTTTCAGATGAGCAGCTTGATCAGCTACTTGCTTACCATGGTCTTATTGGTAAATGGAATAAGGTCTACAATTTGAGCGCAATACGCGACCCAATTGAGTCAATCAAAAAACATTTTTTGGATAGTCTCTCGATTGTTAATTTTATTCAACCTGGAATGGTCTTAGATGTTGGTTCAGGAGCAGGATTACCAGGCATTGTTATTGCAATTATGAAACCAAAAACTAAAGTATTTACAATCGACAGTGTTGGAAAAAAATGCCGGTTTATGCAAACAGTAAAGACAGAATTATCATTAGAAAACTTGACTGTAGTCAACAATAGGGTTGAAAGCTTCAACTATGAAGAAAAATTCCCACAAATTGTATCAAGGGCTTTTTCATCTGGAGTTGATACATTAGATAAAACTCGACATTTAATTTCAAGTAATGGGCGTTATTTGCTTATGAAGGGTGCTAATGTTGATCAAGAAAATCTTCAGAAACTCAGCTTTAAAATTCATTCTATACAAGTGCCCTTTGTCTCAGACAAGAGAACACTTTTAGAAATTAATATATAATTTTGTTATGCAAATAATTGATTCCCATTGCCATATTGATCGTGTAGATCTTGACGCATTTGGTGGAAGTATTGAGTCAATGCTAGATCATGCAAGAAATCTTTCAGTCGATAAATTTTTGTGTGTTTGTATAGATCTGGAACATTTTGATGATGTCCATACATTGTCAAAATCTTACCCCAACATCTATTGTTCTGTTGGTGTTCATCCAACAGAAACAAATTGTAAAGACCCGTCCATTGAAGAGCTCTTAGAGTATGCCAAAAGTAATAGAGTAATTGCTATTGGTGAGACAGGTCTAGATTATTTTCATGTAAGAAAAGATGAAGCTGATTGGCAGAGAGACAGATTTAGAAGGCATATTGCTGCATCTAATCAGTCGGGGAAGCCAATGATTATTCATATGAGAGACTCAAAAGAGGACACAATTGAAATTTTATCGCGAGAGAAAGCAGAAAAAGGCGTTATGCACTGTTTCGCAGAGGATTTGGAGACTGCTGAAGCTGCCATAGATTTGGGATTCTATATTTCTTTTTCTGGCATTCTTACCTTCAAAAGCGCACAAGATTTAAGGGAAGTGGCAAAACAAATTCCTACAGAACGTATTTTAATAGAAACTGATTCTCCTTATCTAACACCAGTCCCTTATAGAGGCAAGCCAAATAGTCCAGCCTATACATACTATGTTGCTGAAAAGCTTGCTGAGATTCGTAATACGACAATTGGAGAGATTGCAAAAGTAACAACGCAAAATTTTAATCAGTTGTTTTTCTCTTGAACTTATGACTACCCATGATGCACCTAGGTTTGTAACAGTTGATGAATTTTCTGTGGGCCAAAGACTTGATAATTACTTAATTAAGTTGCTGAAGGGGGTTCCAAAATCTAGGATTTATCGCATCATTCGAAAGGGTGAGGTTAGAGTAAATAAGGGCAGAAAGAAAGCTGATTACAAGCTTAAAGCTGAGGATTTAATTCGAATACCACCTATAAGAACTTCAACTGAAAAAGAAATCAAGCCTTCACAAAGCCTACTAAAGTTACTTGAGAATGCAGTGCTTTATGAGGACAAGGGCATGCTAATAATCAATAAAATTCATGGAATGTCAGTTCATGGTGGCAGCGGGATTAGTGTTGGAATTATTGAGGCACTCAAATCACAATACAAAGAGCCAATAGAGCTTGTTCATCGGCTTGATCGTGCAACTTCTGGATGCCTAATTCTGGCCAAAAAAAGATCAGTCCTAAAGTCATTACATTCACAGTTAGTTAATCATCAATTAGAAAAAAGATACACAGCACTAGTCAAAGATACATGGAGCAAGAAAAAACATACTATTGATGCACCCATATATCAAAACTCTAGGAACAGCGTAATAGATTCAAAAGGAAAGGACTCTCTAAGTCACTTCCATCCCATAAAAAACTTTGAATTAGGGGATTTTAATGCCTCACTTGTTGAGGTATCAATAGAAACTGGCAGAACACATCAAATACGTGTGCATGCAAAGTTTGCGGGGCATCCAGTTGCACAGGATGATAAGTATGGTGATGGAGATTTTGATCAGTTTATGAAAAAGAAAGGTCTAAATCGTTTATTTTTGCATGCCAAGACATTAACTTTTACGAACCCATTAACAAATGAAATTCAGAAAGTAAATGCACCGCTGCCAGATGATTTAGAAACATTTTTGAAAAAACTATGAATCCATTTATTCGATTGATGAGACTAGATAAGCCTATTGGCTCATTATTGCTTTTATGGCCAACTTACTGGGCGTTATTCCTTAGTGCTGATGGATGGCCAGATTTAGATTTATTGATTATTTTCACGCTGGGAGTTGTTATTATGAGAACCGCAGGCTGTGTAATCAATGATTATGCTGATCGAGAAATCGATAAACACATTAAAAGGACACAAAACAGACCCATCACATCAGGTGAGATTTCACCAAGATCGGCACTGATATTATTTGTTGTACTGATATTTATAGCTCTTATGCTAGTTTTACAAACAAACCTATTGACTATCCAGCTGTCACTATTAGCGGCTGGCTTAGCTACAATTTACCCTTTTACTAAAAGATGGACAAATCTACCGCAACTTGTTTTGGGAGCCGCATTTGGAATGAGCGTTCCTATGGCTTTTGCAGCACAAACTGGCTCAGTGCCATTAGAGGCGGGTCTGGTTTTTCTAGCTTCCATAGTCTGGACTCTGATTTACGATACTCTCTATGCTATGGCTGATCGAGATGAAGATTTAAAAATAGGAGTCAAGTCAACAGCAATTCTATTTAAAAGATATGACCATATTGTCATTTCCGTTTTACAATTGCTACTGATTTTGATATTTCTTGGAATAGGTAATTCCTTCAATTTAGGACAAATTTACAATTTTTCTGTAATTTTTATTGTTTGTTTTATGATTTATCATCAGATTTTGATGAAAAAACGACAAAATGAGCAATATTTCAAGGCTTTTATACATAACAATTACCTTGGTATGACTGCATTTGCCGGGATTTTCTTGTCAGTTGCAATTTAAGAGTAATTTTTGTTGTTTTTTTGCAACTTTATAGCCATTTCTGCTCATTTTTGCTTAATTTTTAGCTTTTTTTCATCAATAAAACTTGACACTCAGTTTTCGTTACTATAAAAAGTGCATCAATCGGCAAAGATGCCGGTTATCTTTATAATTAATGGAGAGAAAATATGTTAAGTAATGTAACTGGTTGGATAAAAAAATTAACAGAAGCAGGCGTAGGTCTTGTAGGACTTGCAATTGTAGTTCAAGTAATCTTTGGTTCAAGCGTAGCATTCCTTCCTGGTGATGTTATTGCTAATCTAATGTCTATCATTGGATCACTTGGAGCTGCTGGCTTAGTTGGGTTAGTCACAGCTGGATTGTTGTACCAAATCCTCAAGTAAACATACCATATTAGCTCAATGAAAACCCGCCGAAAGGCGGGTTTTTTATGTACTAAACAATATTAATATTATTTTGATAAGTCCTATTAATTGAACAGATTAAGCATTTTTTCCCAAAACTGCAACTCAGAAAACTTGACATAATTATATTGATACTATAAAAAGTTCATCAATCGGTAGTGATGCTGGTTATCTTTCAACAAACGGAGAGAAGATATGTTAGACAACGTAATTGGTTGGGCAAAAAAATTGACTGAAGCAGGCGTTGCAGTTATTGCACTTGCTGTAGTTGTTCAAATAATCTTTGGCGGTGATGCTGCATTCCTTCCTGGCGATGTAACTGGCAGCCTGATTAATATCATAAGTGAACTGGGCTCTGCTAACTTAGTAGGTCTAGTTGCTGCGGGGTTAATATACAAAATCTTTACTAGGTAACATAGCATATTAGCTCATTAAAAAACCCGCACTAGGCGGGTTTTTTATTGCTTCAAATAATAGAGATTAAATTCCTCTAAGGAGTTCATTAATGCCAACTTTTGATCTTGTTTTTGCATCAACCTGTTTCACTATGACAGCGCAATACAGTGAGTAGCTACCATCTGAAGATGGAAGATTTCCAGAAACGACAACTGAGCCAGCTGGAATACGACCATAACTTACTTCCCCGGTCATCCTATTATAAATTTTCGTTGATTGTCCAATATAAACACCCATTGATATAACAGCACCTTCTTCAACAATAACTCCTTCGACCACTTCAGACCTTGCACCAATAAAACAATCATCTTCAATTATCGTAGGGCTAGCTTGCAATGGCTCTAAAACACCACCAATACCAACACCACCTGATAAGTGAACATTTTTACCTATCTGAGCACATGAACCAACTGTTGCCCATGTGTCTACCATTGTTCCTGAGTCAACATAAGCACCTATATTTACGTAAGAGGGCATTAAAACAGTATTAGGGGCTACATATGAGCCTCGTCTTGCGGTTGCGGGAGGAACCACCCTGACACCTGATGCTTGAAACTCTTTCTCAGTCGTAGCTGCATACTTAGAGGGCACCTTATCAAAGTACTGTGTATATCCAGAAGGCATAGGGGTGTTATCAGCCAGTCTAAATGAGAGAAGGACAGCCTTCTTTAGCCACTCATTAACATGCCAATCACCAACACCTTTCTGTTCTGCCACTCTAGCTTTTCCTGAGTCCAGTAGGTGTATTGCTTCATTAACAGCATCTTTAATTTCAGGGCTTGCAGTAGCTGGAGTTAAATGATTCCTATCCTCAAAAGCTGATTCAATAATATCTTTCATGATTAATACTTAAAAAAAAGGGGCAATTATAACATTTACATTAGTTTTGAGCTTATCTAATGTTCGTGATGGTGGTTATGGTGATGCTCATAAGTCGCCATTAGTTCATTTATTTGATCAGCAAAAAGATCATTAAATTTTTCATCTTTCAAAATTGATTCGGGAAGACCCTCACAGCAGATATGATGATATAAACACAAAACTTGGGTTGACTCCTTCATGACTCGATGCAAGTCATGGGATACCATTAAAACCGCACAATTTTGCTGTTGATGAATTTCCTGAATCAGCTTATAGAGTTGCATTTGACCATCAACATCTAGATTTTGGGCAGGCTCATCTAGAATTAATACATTCGGTTTATTGAGCAGCGCTCTAGACAGCAGAACCTTCTGTAATTCCCCTCCAGAGAGGTTTTTTAGAGGCAGTTGAAGCAATTCATTAATACCGGTCAAATCAAAAGTTTGCTGCATAAAAACTGAATCCAGCTTCTGATTCAAAGTCAGAAAGTCTTTCACAGATATGGGTATAAATGGATTAGCTGTAAATGTTTGAGGGGTATAACCCAGCCTGATATCTTCCTGATAGGTTACACTCCCAGAGTCTTGCTTAATTACACCTAACAAAATTTTGATTAAAGAGCTTTTTCCTGCACCATTTGGCCCAATGAGCGTGACAAATTCCCCTTGATGAAGCTTAAAGCTGACATCATCAAGAACATTCTTACCATTATGGTTGAGTGTAATGTTGTTGAGAGTTATGAGGGCATCTGACATAAGTACATTTTATCTAACATTTTCAACATTCACGCTCAAAATAAAGAGTTAGAGGCATTATATTCATAACCCAGTTTCTAAGAATTGAAACATAGTTTAGATGTAAAATTTAAATATGAATCAGCCTCTCATTTTAGTTGACGGAACAGCATTTCTATTCCGCTCTTACTTCTCAACAATTTCCCAAAATCTTACTAATGAAAGTGGTTTCCCGACAGGAGCTATGTTTGGAGTTGTGAATGCCATCAAGCACTTGCAAAGAAAATATCATGGTGCAAAACTTATAATGATTTTCGATGCAAAGGGCACAAACTTTCGCCATGAAATTTTTCCTGAATACAAGGCTAATAGAAGCCCTGCTCACGATGACCTAATCGTTCAGATTGAGCCCTTGTATCAAATTGTACGCGCTATGGGTTTTCACTTCTTGTGTGAAGATGGAGTTGAGGCTGATGATGTAATTGCTACTTTGTCCAAATTCGCAAATGACAAAGGTATCGAAACAATCATTGCCAGTGGTGACAAAGATCTCTTTCAGCTAGTTGGAGACAATATAAAACAATTAGATATGAAAGGAAAGCTCTTTTCAGAGGGAGATGTCAAAGACAAAATGGGTGTTATGCCTAGTCAAATCCTAGATTTACTGGCTTTAACTGGTGACGCCTCTGACAATATCCCGGGCGTCCCAAGTGTTGGCCCAAAGACGGCAGCAAAGTGGCTTGAACTTTATAAGGACATTGAGGGTGTAAAGGCTAACGCAGATATGATTGGTGGAAAGGTTGGAGAAAAGTTAAGGGAATCCTTTGATTTGTTGGATCTTTCTTATCAACTAGTGAAACTAAAATTTGATGTGAATCTACCTTTGAATATTCTTGAAGATGAGCCTGGAGAAAATACACAGGAACTGATAAAACTTTATACAGAATATGGTTTCTCCATGTGGCTAAAGCAACTAGATGACCAGCGATCTTCAAAAGCTGTGGAGCCAAATGAGACTGATAACCAGACTGAGAAGGTTGAAGCCATTGAATCAAATTTCTCTATGGATAACTACACAAAAGAACTTATTCTGAGTGAAAATGATTTTGACACCCTTCTATCAAAACTTTTATCAAGTGAATCTTTTGTTTTTGATCTTGAGACTAACAGTCTTGATTATATGGAGGCCCAAATAGTTGGTTTCGTATTTTTAATAGAAAATAATAGCTACTATTTGCCAGTTGCCCATGATTATTTGGATGCCCCAGCCCAAATGTCGAGATCTAAAGTTTTATCATCCTTAAAACCAATCCTAGAAAGTTCAACAATTGGAAAGATTGGTCAAAATTTAAAATATGATGCACATGTATTAGCTAATGTTGATATCAATTTAAATGGTATCAAGGACGATACAATGGTTAAGTCATATTGCATAGATTCAGTAGCGAGTCGCCATAATATGGATGACCTGGCCCTTCATTATTTGAGTTACAAAACTATTCAGTATTCTGATGTAGCTGGAAGTGGAAAAAAACAACTGACATTCAATCAGGTTAGCATTGAAGAGGCGATGCCGTATGCATGCGAAGACGTCATTGTTACTAACGAGCTAAATAATTTATTTGAATCTAAATTGCAAGAATTCCCAAAATTAGTAGCGCTTTACAAAAGTATCGAGCTTCCTTTAATAAAAGTGATGCTGCAGCTGGAGAGGAATGGCGCTATGCTGGACGAGGCATCTCTCTTTAATCAGCAAAATGAAATTAAAGAAGAAATGATCAAAATTCAAACGCAGGCTTTCGAGATTGCGGGAGATGAATTCAATTTAGAATCACCAAAACAAATCCAACAAATTTTATTTAGTGAGGAAGGTTTTGGATTAGAGCCCAAAAAGAAAACAGCAAAAGGACAGCCGTCAACCAATGAAGAGGCATTAAAGTTGTTAGATCATCCTCTGGTGGACCTAATTATGTCTTACAGAACCTTAACAAAGTTAAATTCAACTTATTTAGAGGCGCTTCCTAGGCAAATAAATAGAAGAACTGGGCGTCTTCACACTTCTTACCATCAAGCAGTCACTGCAACTGGAAGGCTGTCATCTTCAAAACCTAATTTTCAAAATATTCCAATTCGAACTGAGCAAGGTGCACAAATTAGGTCAGCCTTTGTTGCTGAAAAAGGGAATGTGATTCTTGCTGCAGACTATTCTCAAATTGAATTAAGGATTATGGCGCACATTTCAGGAGACCAGAACTTAATCAAGGCATTTAATAATAATCAAGATGTCCATAGCTCAACTGCTGCACAAGTATTTGACACTGAAATCTCGATGGTCACTAAGGATCAGCGCCGAAAAGCTAAGGCAATTAACTTTGGCTTAATCTATGGCATGAGTGCTTTTGGCTTGGCTAAGCAAATTGATGTCTCTAGGACTGAAGCCAAGCAGTATATTGACGGTTATTTTGAAAACTATCCAGGCGTTTTGAGGTTTATGGAGGAGACTAAAGCAAAAGCAAAATCTCAGGGTTATGTTGAAACAGTTCTTGGAAGGAGGCTTTATCTACCACAAGTTAATTCTAAAAATAAAATGCTTCAACAGCACGCATTAAGGACAGCAATCAATGCCCCTATGCAAGGATCTTCGGCAGATATTATAAAGAAAGCCATGCTTGATATTCAGGCCTGGATTGACAAAGAGAATCATCAGATCAAGATGTTTATGCAGGTTCATGATGAGCTAGTCTTTGAACTTGATGAGAAAATGGCTGACTCTTACGCAACAGACATAAAAGAATTAATGTCAAATGCTCTCAAGTTGAGCATACCACTCGATGTCGATGTAGGTATCGGATCGAACTGGCAAGAGGCCCATTAATTCGAATGTTGGTTTATTCATCTGAGTGTCAAAAGTATAATTCGTTAATGGGCTTACACTCAGATAAATTAAAATAACCTCCTAGAACATAAAAGAAATCACTAGCTGAGCTATATGAAAGATCAATTGCAAGATTTACTTTACAAGTGCATTCAGGAGCTAATTTCTAAGGGCACTCTTAATGAGATGCCCTCAAAAATTAGAATCGATCATACGAAGGACAATAGCCATGGTGATTATGCTACCAATATAGCCTTAATGCTCTCTAAACAGGCAAAAATGAGCCCTGTCGAATTAGCAAAAATTATTATTGATCAATTCGAACAAAAAAGCTTTATAAAAAAAATTGAAATTGCAGGCCCAGGCTTTATTAATTTTTTCATGTCGCAGGAAACAAGCTCCTCAATTGTAAATGAGATTATTAACCAGGCTGCTTTATATGGCAGCTCAGAAATTGGTCAAGGAAAAAAAGTACTCTTGGAATATGTATCTGCTAACCCTACTGGCCCACTCCATGTGGGTCATGGTAGGGGAGCTGCGTATGGTGCAACTGTCTCAAACTTGTTAAGAAACGTCGGGTTCATTGTTGACAATGAGTACTATGTGAATGACGCTGGTAGGCAGATGGACATTTTAACAGTCAGTATTTATTTGCGCTATTTAAGTATTTGTGGAGAAAGTTTAAGGTTCCCCGACAATGGTTATCAAGGCCAGTATATTAATGATATTGCTCAAATAATTTATGAGGCTAGTGGGCAAGAATTCCATCTAAAGTCAGATTTGGTTTTTGAAAATGTATCTAAAGATGGCTCTGAAGGGGGGGATAAGGAGATACACATCGATCAGTTAATTGAGAGGGCTAAGTCCATATTGGGAGATCGTTTTAAGGCGGTTTTTAAGGTTGGAATTGAAAGTATTCTGGGTGGGATAAAAAATGATTTAGCTGAATTTGGAGTAATCTTTGAAAAATGGTTCTCAGAACAGTCACTGATCGATAGCGGTCTTTCAGAAGCCTGTATTTCAAAGCTAAAGGACAGCAAGAACTTGTACGAGAAAGATGGAGCATTATGGTTTAAGACAACAAACTATGGCGATGAAAAAGATCGTGTCGTCGTTCGTGATAATGGAAACCATACATATTTTGCATCTGATATTGCCTATCACCTTGAAAAACTGGAGAGGGGTTATGACAAAATTATTAATGTCTGGGGTGCAGATCATCACGGATATATCCCAAGAGTTAAAGCTTCAATTGAGGCGTTAGGCCATGACCCAAATAAGCTTGAGATTTTGTTAGTCCAGTTTGCAAATCTTTATCGCGGTGGGAGCAAGGTTCAAATGTCAACGCGAAGTGGCTCTTTTGTTACACTTGAAGATCTTAGAGCAGAAGTAGGAAATGATGCTGCGCGTTTTTTTTATATCCTTAGAAAATCAGAGCAACATATGGACTTTGATTTAGATTTGGCGAAATCTAAAACTAATGAAAATCCTGTTTACTATATTCAATATGCCCATGCTCGAATTTGTTCAGTTTTTAGGCAGGCAGATGAAAAAGAGATAGAGCTGGATGTGAGCCAGACAAATTTGACACTACTTACTGAAGAGATTGAAAAGGATCTCTTAAGAGAGCTGAGTCGATTTAAGAGTGTTTTGGAATCATCCGCGATTCAATATGAGCCTCATCAGTTAGCTTATTACCTCAGGGATCTCTCTAATCATTTTCATAGTTACTATAATGCCTGCAAGTTTATCGTTGATGATAAAAATCTAACGCAAGCGAGATTGGCACTGATCAGTGCTACACAGCAAATACTCAAAAATGGACTTTCAATTCTAGGAGTAGGCGCTCCAGAGTCAATGTGAATGATCAAAAACAAAGGGATGACGCATTAAATGTACGCGACTCCTTCATCGTTCAAGCCCCTGCAGGCTCTGGAAAAACCGAACTTATCTCACAAAGATACTTGAAATTACTCGGCACTGCTGATGAGCCAGAAAATATATTAGTAATGACTTTCACGAATAGAGCAGTAGATGAGCTCAAGCATCGAATCATAAGTTCATTAAATCAAGCTACAGAAAAACCTCCTATTGAGAAATTTAAAAGAAAAACTTTTGATCTCGCTACTAGGGCTTTAAACCAATCTCACAAGAGGGGGTGGGACCTTGTCAATCACCCTTCTCGACTAAAAATAATTACTATCGACTCATTGTCTAATCTAATAGTTTCCAGATTCCCCTCTCTTGAGCAATTGATTCCGCCAAGAACTATGGTTGACTCTTTTGAGTACGACATAATTTATCGTCAGGCCGCAGAAGAGACGCTATTGCTTATCGAGGATGATGAGTATCAAAAAATTATTTCATCAGTCTTGCTTTATCTTGACAATGATGTAGAAAGGTTCTATCGACTTGTAGAGCAAATGCTTAAAAAAAGAGAGCAGTGGCTTCCAAAAATATATGCCAAAGGCGCTTTAGATATTAGTCATATCGAAGATTTTTCTGGCGAATTGATTACTGATCACCTCAAATCACTCAGAACGCAAGCACAAAAAATACTTAGTCCTAATTTTTTTTCTCTTCTTAGAGAGAATGCAAGAGAAGATGTATCCAGTATTACCCATCTTCCTGGTGTAGAGCCCAGTGATTTGAAGGATTGGAAAATTATTTCTGAACTCTTAATAACTAAAAGTAATAGTAACTGGAGAAAGAGAGTCGATGTGAAAATGGGTTTTCCTCCCGAACTCAAGGAAGAGAAAAACATGTTTAAAGAAATCCTTGAGGAGCTAGATGGAAAAATAGATTTCAAAGAACTGCTTATCAATTTAGATTTTTTGCCAAGTAGCAAGCTTCCAGAATCCCTTAAAAAATCTATTTCAGACATAGTTCAAGTTTTGAAGCTTAGTGTTGCAAAACTAAGCATAATTTTTGATCAAGAAAAACTACAAGATTTTTCTGAGGTCAATATTAAGGCTATAAATGCTTTAGATAGTCGAGACGAGATAAGTGACATTGCCTTACTGTTGGATTACCAAATCAAGCATGTCCTGGTTGATGAATTTCAAGATACTTCATACTCACAATTCAACTTGATAGAGAGGCTGATCAGTGGATGGCATCAAGATGATGGAAAAACGTTATTTCTTGTTGGTGACCCAATGCAGTCAATCTACAAATTTAGAGAATCACAGGTTGGAATCTTTCTCAATGTTGCTCAAAATGGAATTGGTAGCTTAAAGGTTAAACCTCTAAAACTTAAGGCAAACTTTAGATCTAATAAAAGTATTGTTGAGACAAATAATGAAATTTTCTCTAGAATTTTTCCTCAGAAAGATAACTTAGTTAAAGGTGCAATTCAATATACTAGTTCATTTTCATTTTCTAAAACTGAACAAAACAAAGCAGTCTCATTCTATCCTCTAGGACCTAATAGTGACCTAGAGGAGGCTGAACAAATATATAAAATTGTTGATCAATCTCTCTCAGAAGACTCTAATAGAGAGATAGCTATTCTTGTTAGGTCAAGATCTCACCTTACAGAGATTTCTTCAGTTCTGAAAAATAATAATATTCATTTTGAGTCTTTGAAAACTGAATCCTTAAGATCTAAGCTATTCACCAGAGATTTGTTGAGTTTATCAAGATCAATTCTCAGCTTAGGTGACAAGCTCGCTTGGCTGTCCATACTGAGATCGCCATGGTGCGGTTTGAATCTAGGTGATTTATTAATTTTAAGCCAGAATAATGATCAAACTATTTTTGCTCAGATAATGGATTTAGATTCAAAAGAGGGAATGAGTTCTGATGGACTTATGAGATGTAAACACATTTATTTTGCAACAAGAGACGCTATTTTTGCTGAAGGTAGGTTTTCTTTCGTTGAGCGCTTCTCTTTTGTATTGGGCCAGCTGTTCAATGATGATGAACTGACAAGCATCGAGAGAACAATTAAGTCACAGTTTCTTGAAGTGTTGAATTATTGTGAAATCAATGAAAATCTCAATGCTCATGCGATTGAGTCTATGCTCCAAGAGCTCTATGCGCCTTCTCAAGTCTCTAATGTCAAACTGATGACTGTTCATCAGTCGAAGGGTCTTGAGTTTGATACAGTGATTATTCCAGGACTTGGCAAAAAAGGAAGGAGCGATAATCTTCCTCTCATGCAAATTCAAGAATTCCAAAATAACAAGGTTTTAATGTCGCCTATCAAGCCTTCCCATGAAAGTAGTGAGAATGAAACATACCTTTATTTACAATATTTGCAAAAGCAGCAATCACATTTTGAGTTGATGAGGCTTCTGTATGTAGCTATGAGTCGAGCTAAAAATAGGGTTCACTTATTTGGTAGCGTATCAAAAAATGGAAAGGCAGTAAATGGATCGTTTTTGTCTCTATTGGACAAATACTTTGAGGTTGATTTAGATTTTGATATAGAGCAGAGTGGCACAAACCAAACAGAGATCCGCGCACCAAAACTTCTAAGGTTAAAAAATCTTGACTCACTAACAAATAAAAGAATTAGTAAAACTGAAGAGAGAACAAATCATCCAAAAACTTTTGATTTAATTTATCAAGGATCAATAGGCACAATCGTTCATTATTATTTGGAACACGGGGACTTCAACCCTTCTCAATTGTCAGTTGAAACAAGGTTAAGAGAAATGGGGATTCCGTCAAAATTACTGAGTGCATTCACAAGTTCAATTTCAGAGATACTCTCAAAAACAAAGCATGATGAGCATTTCGAATGGCTATTTAAATATAGAGACTCAACAGAAGTCGAGTCAGAGTATAGAACTGCAAGCCAATCAGTTGTTATTGATCGATTATTTATTGATGATGGAACTTTATGGATTATCGATTTCAAAACTGCATCACTAAATAAGGACGAGACTTTGGTTGAATTTATTGAGCGTCAAAAACACTCACACCAATCTCAGATGAAAAAATACCAAGAAGTTTTAAATGATTTCTTTGATATGCCCACTAAAGCAGCGATTTATTGTCCTGCAGAAAGTCAACTCATATTGCTCTAACGAGTAGTTAAGGAAAATAACTGGACAAAGCATCAAATTCCTCCTATGATGGCAGCCAATTCTGTAAACATTTTATCTCTATGTCGAAGCAAAAAAACAATGTTGGCTGGACTGACTATACTCAGAAGTATGGTGGTCGAAAAATAAAAACTATTAACCCTGATGTTCAAAGCGGCTCTTCTGTTTTGTTTGAAAACTTTGAGGATATGCAATTAGCCCTAGAGGGCAACTATCCTGGAGTAGATTATGGGACTCATGGTCTATCAACACAGAAAGCCTTTGAAGAGGCTATTTGTAGATTGGAAAATGGCCATAGAGCATATGCTTTTCCCTCAGGAATTAATGCAATAACAAGTACTCTTATGGCATTTACTCAGAGTGGCGATGAGGTATTGCTTTGTGATAATGCTTATGGCCCTACTAAAAGATTTTGTCACAAAATTCTTGCTAAATATAATGTTAAGACTACTCATATTGAGTCAAATATCGGTGAAGAGATAAGTGCTTACTTTAATAACAAAACTAAACTTATTTTTCTTGAGTCACCTGGCTCTAATACATTTGAGATTCAGGATATACGGGCAATTGTTAAGGCTGCTAAAAAAGCAGGAATAATGATTATCATTGATAGTACTTGGGCGACACCTTTGTACCTAAAGTCTCTAGACCTTGGGGCAGATGTCGCTATTCAATCGGTAACAAAGTACATCTGTGGGCATTCAGATGTTTTGATGGGATGTGCTACGGTTAATGAAAAATATGCTGATGAATTTGCAAACTATTTCGAAACTGTTGAAAACTACACCAACCCTCAGGATTGCTATTCGGCATTAAGAGGATTAAGATCGCTCAAAGTCCGATTACAGGAACATGAGAGATCGGCATTTGAGGTTGCGCATTGGCTTGAAAAACAGGATGTTGTGGATTGTGTGATACATCCTGGACTTGAGTCGCATCCTCAACACTCCTTATGGAAGAGAGATTTTTTAGGAGCATCGGGCCTATTCTCGTTTACATTTAAAAAATCATATTCCGCTGATCAAATTGCTAAATTTATTAACTCACTTGATATGTTTGGCCTTGGGTTTAGTTGGGGAGGTTATAAAAGTCTTTTGACTGCAAGGCCATACAAGCGTGATGGCCAATGGCTTCATGATGGTAAGCATTTAATCCGACTTAGCATAGGGCTTGAGGAAACAAAAGATTTAATCAAAGATTTAGAGCAAGCCTTTAATAACCTTTAGTTATTTCTGAGCTAGTTCCCTTTTATCGTTTACAACAGTAATGCGCTGCATATGTCTAAACTCAGGTAAATAGTCGCATACAGCATAGTGCTGAGTTATCCGATTATCCCAAATGGCGACTGAGTTATCTTCCCAATGAAATCTGACTTGAAATTCTGGTTTATTCATGTGTTGATACAAGAACTGTAATACATGATCGCTTGGACCCTGGTTTTCATTCACAATGTTTCGTGTAAATGATTGATTGACATTAATATATTTGAGACCTGAGACTGGATGGGTTTCTATCACCTTATGCACTGCTGAGCCAACCTCTTTAAGGGCATCATTAACAGATGCAACACCTCCATCTCTAAGGTAGTCATTTCTAAATGTTCCCATATCATGGATAGCTTCAAGATTTTCTAAGTATTGCTTCCAGCCCTCGGGCAGTTGGTCATAGGCGGCGCTCATGCTTGCCCATAGGGTATCTCCTCCAAAATTAGGAACCTTAACCCCATGAAGGATGCTTGCAAAAGGAGGGTTGGACTTAAATGTTAGATCTTTGTGCCAGTCTGCCGTATCCGGTTTATTGTTGGCATCGTTTCTTAAGAGAACAATACTTTGAAAGCCCTCAAGATGAGGATAGACTGGGTGTCCAGGATCAATTTCTCCCAAGCCTTCAGCTAGTTTCATATGAGATTCAGGCGTAAGATCTTGATTTCGAAAAAAAATGACTTGATGTTTAATCAGTGAATCATAGATTCGATCAAGAGCTTTAGAATCTAAATGATTCAGTGATACACCTGAAATGACTGCACCAATTGTGGGTGTTAGTCGTTCTGCCTTAAACATGCTTGCCTCCCTTTTTTTTGAATTTTATACAAAAAAAATCATTAGTTAGTTTTTTTTAAAAACCACCATACTAACACACTGAATTGTATTAACAGTAATGGCAGAACTGATAGTAGAACAACCTCCCAACTAAAATTGAATACAAACCATCCAGCAGATAGGGCTGCCATAGCCTGAAAACCAAAAACTAAGAAGTCATTAATTGACTGAACCTTGAACTTTTCATTTTCATTGTATGCCTGAGGAAGAAGGTTAGTGCCTCCAATAAAAAGAAAGTTCCAGCCTAGCCCAAGAAGAACAAGGGACCACCAATAATATGTCAGTGCATGACTCATAAAGGCTATGAATACAGAGATGAAAAGAATCAAAATACCTAGAAGCATCATTTTAGTGAGACCAATATATTTGACTATGTAGGCTGTAAAAAGTGAGGGTAGAAACATTGCTATAACATGACTTTGAAGAACAAGTTTAGTGTGATGAAGAGAATGTCCATCCATAACATGCATACTTACAGGAGTAGCAGTCATA
>CABWZI010000007.1 GCA_902509905.1 uncultured Gammaproteobacteria bacterium
CATCCTGTCAGTTGCCTGAAAACGATCATCAAAGGTTTGTGATTGAGAAAGTAATTTATCAACTAACGTCGTCTTGCCATGATCTACATGCGCAATGATTGCAATATTTCTTAATTTAACTGCCATAATGACTACTTAATGAAAAATCAATGGCACATTATCCCGGAAAAGTTTCGTGAACCATGACTTAAATCAAAAATCAATTTAATAATGTTCAAAGAACTTCTCTTATAAAATAATTCTATTCATTTCACATAATTTAAATCGTGGCTAAAAAAGGAAGCTCTCGACGCTGGATGCATGAACATCTGAGCGATGAATTTGTTAAAAAAGCCCAAAAAGAGGGCTATCGTTCCAGGGCAGTATACAAATTGCTAGAGATTATCGAAAAAAATAATGTCATTCATAATGGTGATATAGTTTTGGACCTTGGTGCAGCTCCAGGAGGGTGGTCTCAGGTAGCTGCAAAATTTGTTGGAGAGAAAGGTAAAGTGATTGCCAGTGATATCTTGCCGATTGAGGATATCAATGGTGTGATCTTTCTTCAGGGTGACTTTACTGAAGAGTCAATTTACGAAAAATTACTAGAATTAACAGGTGATTTCAAGGTTAACGTAGTTTTATCTGATATGGCGCCAAATATGAGTGGTCAATTATCAGTTGACCAACCAAAATCAATGTATCTTGCCGATCTTGCAATTGAAATGGCTATTAAAACTTTGGATTTAAATGGAAATTTCATAGTCAAATTGTTTCAAGGTGAAGGATTTGATGCTTTTGTACAAACTACGAGAAAATCATTTAAGAAAGTCTCTGTATTAAAACCAAAAGCCTCTAGACCGAGATCTAAAGAAGTTTATTTATTAGCAAGTCAGTTAAAATAATTCCATATGCAAAGTTTTACTGAAATACAAGCTCTTATGAAGAGCGAACTTGACCTGATGAATAAGATTTTAGTCGATCGACTTGACTCAAATGTAGACCTTATTAATCAAATGAGTCACTACATTATTAATTCTGGCGGAAAGCGTATAAGGCCTCTTCTTCTTCTTATTTGTGCTAAAGCCACTGAATATAAAGGAGACTATCATTACTCGATGGCAGTTGTTATTGAACTCATTCACACAGCAACACTCCTTCATGATGACGTTGTTGATCAATCGAAAACGAGACGAGGTCACGAAACTGCTAACGAGTTATGGGGTAATGCTCCAAGCGTATTAGTTGGTGATTTTTTATATTCCAGAGCATTTGAAATTATGGTTGAGCCAAACTCGATGTCAATTATGAAGGTCTTGTCAAAAGCTACAAATCAAATTTCAGAGGGTGAAGTTCTTCAATTATTGAATATAAAAAATGCCAAAGTGACTCAGGCTGAATACTTTAAAGTCATTGAGAGAAAAACTGCCTGTTTATTTAAGGCTGCATGCCAGATTGCTGGAATTTTATCTAAATCTGATCAACAAACCATTAATTCATTAGGAAGCTTTGGAATGCACCTTGGTAATGCTTTTCAAATCATAGATGACACTTTGGATTATGAATCAGACTCAAGCATTATTGGAAAGGAAATAGGCGATGACTTATCTGAAGGCAAGGTGACACTTCCAATGATCTATGCACTGGAGAAAACAAAAAAAGTTGAAAATAAAATTCTAACAGATGCGATTAATAATGCAGACGCGTCAAATATTAACCAGATTGTCGATATACTTTTAGATGTTAATGCTTTTCAATATAGTCGTGACATTGCCAAGGCCCAATCAAATATAGCACTGAAGTCAATTGCTCATCTTCCAGACTCAAAATATAAAACTGCGCTCATACTTTTGTGTGAACTATCTCTTGAAAGAAGTGCCTAAGCCCCTTAATGCTTTCTCCTGAACTTAAACAACAGATTCGCTCCTCTTTTGATGGCGCGAAAACTCAGCTCAATAATTTTAGTAATCGATCATCTCAAAACAAAATGATTGCTGAAATTTCCAAAACCCTGATGGGAGAATATCCTAATTCAAATCCTATCATTTGTGTTGAAGCTCCAACAGGAACTGGAAAAACAATGGCTTACCTTGTCAGCTGTCTGCCGATTGCAAAAGCTCTAAAAAAGAAACTTATTATTGCATCTGCTAATGTAGCGCTTCAAGAACAAATTCTGAATAAAGATATTGTTGAAGCTACAAAATATGCATCTGTAGATTTTGAATTTGCATTAGCTAAAGGAAGATCAAGATATGTCTGCATTAGAAACTTAATTAATTTGACGGAAGAAAATTCAAACTCTACAGAGCTATTCGAAGATGCTCTTCTTTGGGATGAAAAGCCAACTAAAAATGATCTTGATATCCTTTCAGAGATGGTTGAAAGCTACTCCTCTAAAAGCTGGAGTGGTGAAATTGATGATTTAGAAAGTCCTCCAGAAAATAGTCTCTGGCAAAAAATTGCATGCAATAGATTCACTTGCAATTCAAAAAATTGTGAATTCTATAATGATTGCTCTTTTTTTAAAGCTAGAAAGAGAGCCTCAAATTCGGACGTAATTATTGCTAACCATGACTTGGTTCTTGCTGATATTATCAATGGAAATAATGTCCTGCCTGATGTTGAAGATTGTATTTTTATTTTTGATGAAGCGCACCACTTATCTCAAAAAGCTTTGTCTCATTTTTCAATTGGAGGAAGCACTGAGTTTATGAAAACCTCAATACGTCAAAGTCAGGGCTCAATAGAACAAATTATTAAAATTACTAAATCAAAAGCTGCAGACAGTTATATTGAAAAAGTTGATGAGTCAATTAAAGATTTGATCGAACTAATTTCTGAGCTTGATTTCAAAGATGATACTTTCCTTTTTTCAATTAAGGGAATACCTAATGAAATAACCAACTTAACTAAAAAATTGTTTGTTATATTTAACTCAGCTTACAATGACTTTTGTCAATTTAAGGAACAGTGGGAAGAGTTTGTCAAAGCAAATAAAATAGACCAACCAACTACAGATAATATCAACAACATAGTTGGCCAAAATAATCAAAATCTTTCGTCAATTTTATCTCTTCTATCTACATTTAATCAAATCCAAGACCCTGAAAAACCACCACTAAGTAACTGGATAAATCAGTCCAGACTTGCAAATAAGAAATATAATTATCAGTTAAATTCTGCCAAAATTGATGTCTCAACTTCTTTGAAAAATATGATTTGGTCAAAGGCAGCAGGAGTTGTTTTAACATCTGCAACTCTGACCGCTCTTGGCAGTTTCGATCGACTTAATCAGCAAATTGGATTAAATGCGCTCGACAATCAATACCTCAGATTGCCTTCACCATTCGATCATAAGTCTGTTGAATTTATAGTTGGAAAGATCAAGTCAAGTCCTACTAATACCTATGAGCATTCACAGGAAGTTGCGCAGGAACTAATCAAGAGAATAGATTCTCAATCCGCATCATTGGTTTTATTTGCCTCTAACAACCAGATGCAGGAGGTGGCAGACTTATTAGAAAAATCAGTAGACTGTGAGCTTCTAATTCAGGGCGAATATAGTAAAAAAAATATTTTAGAGAGGCATATTCAAAATCGTAAAAATGGCAAAGGGAGCATTATCTTTGGGCTAGATAGCTTTGCTGAAGGAGTGGACTTGAAGGGTGATAATTTAAACCATGTCTTTATCTCTAAGCTTCGTTTTAGTGTTCCAACTTCTCCGATAGAAATGACTACCCAATCCTACCTTGAATCAATGAACCGAAATGCATTTATGGAAATATCACTTCCAGATGCCTCTTTGAGACTAATCCAAGCATGCGGAAGACTCATTAGAACTGAAACTGACTCTGGAACAATTACAATTTTTGATAATAGACTAATAACAAAGTTTTATGGCAAACTTCTGCTAAAAGCTCTTCCTGAATTTAAGATTGTGGTTGAATAATCAGATTAACTTAAAGATTATCAGCATTTTTTGATAAATACTCTGCGACACTCTGAGCACTCTCATTCATCCCATCATCGCCCTTGTTCCATCCAGCTGGACAGACTTCACCATTTTCAGTATGAAAATCAAGTGCATCAACCATTCTCAGCATTTCATCTACATTCCTACCTAATGGATGATCATTTACTACTTGGTGACGAACAACAAAATTCTCATCTACTAAAAAAGATGCTCTTAATGCTGTTCCTTCAGGGTGTTCAATTCCATATGAGCTCATAATTGAGTGATTCATATCTGAAACTAATGGAAAGTCTATTGCTCCTATTCCTCCATCATTAATATTAGTATTTCGCCAAGCATTATGAGTGTGCTTAGAGTCTATTGAGACTCCAATAAGCATAGTATTTCTCTCATCAAAAGCTTTAACTCTTTTGTGATGAGCCAAAATCTCAGAAGGGCAAACAAATGTAAAGTCCAGTGGATAGAAAAAAAGTACTATTTTTCTCCCTTTGAATTTTGATAGTTGAAAGTCATCAACAATACTCCCATCAGCAAGAATAGCGGATGAAATAAAGTCAGGTGCTTGTTTAGTAACCAATATGCTCAAAGTATTCTCCTGTTTAATGTTCTCGGGCTTTTGTAATAGGAATCTAATTCTTGCTTAAAGTCATTTTTCACTTGATCTAAGAGTATTTGACCAATAATTTTCTTTGGAATACCATGTTGCCTCATCGAAATAAAACTCAAACGATTGGCTTTCTTTAGTAAATAGATTTTGTAGCTATACCAATATTTCATTTTTAGTTTAAAAAAAGCCCTATGGAAGGAGGAAGACATAGGGCCAATTAATTACAAATAGGGAGTTATTAAAGGAAGTAAATAACTATGAATGTAATTAAAATATCACTTACTTAAAATCTCCTTTGATATTTCGCTTCATACTAGTTCGGAGGGCTATTCTGAAGCAGTTGAAATGATCAAAAATAAAACGAAGATTGAGGAAGTCAGTTTTATAAATAATCATTTCAAACCTTTAAAAAATTTAATGTTTTCAATTTAATGATAATGATACTCATTCTCATTTGCAATTGCAAGTCTTTTTTAAAAAAAAATTGTAATATTTACTATGGAGTTCAAAAATCGTAATAACATAACCTAAAATATAACTATAAAACTTTCAATAATTAGTACTGAATGGATTTAGGAAAACGCAGCAAGGAAAGTCAAAAAGTAACCATTGTTGGGGCTTCAATTGATTTATTTCTTTCGATCATAAAAATTGTATTGGGTTACATTGGACAATCAAGCGCTCTAATTGCTGATGGAATTCACTCTTTTTCTGATTTGCTCACTGACTGGGTAACCTGGTATGCTTCAAAACTTTCTGGTGACGCGCCAGACGACGATCATCCTTATGGTCATGAGCGATTTGAAACTGTAGCAACGCTTGGTATCAGTATTTTTCTAGCTATTGTTGGAACTATAATTATATTTGATGGCTTTGAACGCTTCTCAAATCCTAATGAGCTTCAATATGGCAACTGGTTAATTGCTGCTGCTGCTTTATCTATATTGAGTAAAGAAGGGCTTTATTGGTATACACTTAAAGTTTCAAAAAATATAAAATCTGACCTTCTTAGGGCAAACGCTTGGCATCACAGAACGGATGCCTTATCCTCTATAGTTGTAGTTATAGGAATCATTGGTGCTGTTAACGGATACTCTTTCCTAGATAGTGTAGCCGCTATGATTGTTGGAGTATTAATCATATATATTGGATGGCAACTTGGCTTCGAAGCCACTAAGGAATTAGTTGATACGTCAATCGATCAAGAAGATATAAAAGCGCTGCGTTTAGCTTTGTCTGAGATTAAAGGTGTCAAAAGTGTTCATACTCTCAGAACAAGAAAGGTTGGCCATAAAAAGTCTGCCGATGTCCATGTCCAGGTTAATCCTTTTTTGTCTGTTAGTGAGGGTCATATTATTAGTGTAAGTGTTGAGCGTGTTGCTAAAGAATGCATCGAAGAGCTTGATGACGTTACTGTACATATAGACCCAGAAAATGATGAAGAAAAAGAGGATGCACCTTATAAAGACTTACCTGAGCGTGCACAGGCTCTAAAAATTATTAGTCAATCTTTAAAACTTGAAAACTTAAATTTTGAAATTGAGAAAACACAGCTTCATTACTTGGACGGGGAAATATTGGTTGATTTTTACTTATCAATTGGTTATTTAAAAAATAAAACAACTGAACAGATTCAGTCAGAATTCAGTTCAGCTCTTGAAAAACTTCCAGGGTTTGGAGAAGTTAAGGTCTATTACAGCTAGTAGACTAAAGTGCATGATAACCATGGCAAATAGCTCCTGCAAGTGCATCTCCAGCATCTGCTTGAGGCGCTTTATTAAGTTTTAAGAGTTGTTGCACCATGAATGAAACTTGCTCCTTAGTAGCATGCCCTCTTCCCACAACAGCTTTTTTTATTTGATTAGCAGTGTAATCAATAATTGGAATCCCTTTTCCCCCAGCAGCTGAAATTATTGCACCTCGGGCATGACCAAGCTTTATTGCAGCATCAGGGTTTGGCCTATCAGGCCTCATGAATACTCTTTCAACTACAACAATATCAACTTCGTGTTTATCAATGATTTCCTTAATTCCCTCATAGATAGTAATTATTCTTTCATTAAGCTCACCTTGTGTTCTTATACATCCACTATTAATATATGAAAACTTTAGCTTATTGGCTTCAATCAAGCCGAAACCAGTAATTCTAGAGCCAGGATCTATGCCAAGTATTTTCATAAAGCTATTCTATCAGCTCAGTAAAAACAAGCCAGTATTTTAGTAAAAAAGATATAATGCGGTTTGATTTTAAATTAAGAGGGGAACTATGTCTGTTATCGAGCTCAAGCAATCTAACTTTGACGAAACAATAAGCAGTAATGATATTGTTATTATTGATTTTTGGGCTCCATGGTGTGGGCCATGTCTCCAATTTGCTCCTACCTTTAAGGAGGCCTCAGAAAAAATTGATGGGGTCACTTTTGCGAAAGTAAATACTGAAGAAGAGCAATCACTTGGCGCTCACTTTGGAATCAGATCAATCCCTACCTTAATGATATTTAGGGAGCAGATTGGAATATTCTCGCAACCTGGATCGATGACTGCTAAGGATTTAGAAGATTTGCTTGATAAGGCGAAATCAATTGACATGGATGAAGTTAGAAAGGAACTTGAAAGTCAAAAGTGACTTTATAACAGAAGCTCAGAATATTGTTTCTCGCTAAACCCGACCATCACATCTCCATTCTGAATTAAAACAGGCCTTTTAATAAGAGTTGGATACTTGGATACAAGCTCATAACCAATGTTTTGTTTTTCATCGTCAGTTAATGACCTATAGGTGGAGGAGCGTTTATTAATAAGAATCTCAAGGCCTACCCTCTGCACCATTTTTTTATAGAGATCTTCAGATATTAGGTTTTCTCTGAAGTCTATAAATTCATGCGGTAATGACTTACTTGAAAGAAACTTTAAAGCTTTCTTGACAGTATCACAGTTTTTTATTCCATAAATGGTCAATGAGGTAGTCATTAAGCTAAACCTCTAACAGAAAGGTCACAGGACCATCATTAACTAGTGAGACTTTCATATCAGCACCAAAAATTCCAGTCTCAACTCTAAGGCCTGAACTCCTTGTGTTCTCTACAAAGTAGTCGTAAAGACTCTCTGCATCCAGAGGGGGCATAGCAGTTGAAAATCCAGCTCTGGTTCCATTTTTTGTATCCGCAGCCAAAGTAAACTGAGAAATAATTAAGATTTCCCCATTGATATCCTTGAGACTTAAGTTCATTCTTTGATTTTGGTCAGGAAATAATCTATAAGAGATAATCTTGTTAATCATCTTATCTGCCATAGGCCTTGTATCTTGTTTCTCTAAACCCAAAAAAACTAATAGGCCTTCTTCAACTGATCCAACTAACTTTCCATCAACTTTTACCTGTGAGGAGCCTACTCTCTGAATTAAAGCTTTCATTGATTATGATGATAGATGTGAAATATCTGCAACAGAAAGAAATAGATGTCTCACTCTTCTTATGAGGGCCAGCCGAGAGCTTTTAACCTTATCATCCTCAGCATTGACCATTACATTATCAAAGAATGAATCAATTGAGTCTTTTAAGTTCAATAAAGATTTCATTATCTCTTTGTAATTCTTGCTGCCTGATAATTCTTTTGTTAGGGATTCAGTTGCCTTATATAGAATCTTTTCAGAATCTTCAAGAAGCATATTTGAATTCAATTCTTCTAGCTTCTCGTCTGAGTCTTTCAAGATGTTTGCAATTCTTTTATTCGCCTCAATTAGACTTTTTGAATCAGCGCTCTGAGTAAATTCATTTAAAGCATCTATCCTGTAATGAAAGTCTAAAGGAGAATCTGGCGAAACTGCCAGAACAGCTTCATAAATATTTGTATCAATATTGGCGTCTCTGTAGTAGGCTTTGAGTCTATCCATCATAAAGTTATAAATATCACCTGCACACTTTCGATCTACTTCTTTGAGGTGAAGACTCAAAGCGAAATCAATGAGTGACTTCAAGTTTAACTCTATTTTTGCTTCTAATAAAATTCGGAGCATGCCAAGCGCTGTTCTTCTTAGAGCATAAGGGTCTTTAGATCCAGTAGGTCCCTGGCCGATTCCATAAATTCCAGTTAAAGTATCCATCTTATCTGCCAAAGAAACCGCAATTCCTGCATCAGTTGAGGGCAGACTATCCCCTGCAAATCTTGGCTGATAATGCTCTCTTATTGCAACCGAGACTTCTTTTGATTCACCATCATTAAGAGCATAATAACCACCCATAATCCCTTGAAGATCTGCAAACTCCCCGACCATTTCACTCAAGAGATCTGTCTTCGATAATAAGCCAGCTCTCTGTGCAATTTCTTTATCGAATCCAGCCAAATCTGAGATATTTGAACTAAGTTTTTCAATACGTTTAGCTTTCTGACCCATTGAGCCAAGAGACTTCATAAACATAACACTATTTAAACCAGCTAATCTTTCTTCCAACTTGATTGCTTTATCTTGATTCCAGAAAAATTCAGAATCAGCCAGCCTAGGATGAATAACTCTTTCATTGCCATCAATAATTGCCTGGATATTCGATGATTCAATATTAGCAACAGAAATAAAAAGAGGCAATAATTTTTCCTTACTATCAACCAAATGAAAATATTTTTGGTGGGATTTCATTGCAGAAATAATTGCTTCTTGAGGAATATCTAAGAATTTTTTGTCAAAACCCCCTGAGAATGCTCTCGGATACTCAACTAAAGCGCAAACTTCATCAAGAAGAGACTCATCGATAACGACCTCAGCATTATTTGTTTTAGCAACTGACAATATTTGGTCTCTTATGAGCTCTTTTCGCTTATTAAAATCAACCAATATCTGAGCCTTCTGACTCATCAAATTCTCATATTCATTAGCATGTGTGAATTTAAGGATTGAATCCTGAAACCTTAAACCTTTAGACTCTCTTCCGCTTTTAAGCCCCATAATATTAGCATTAACGACATCCTTATCTAACATTACGACTAACCAATGCACAGGCCTAACGAATGAGAAGTCTGAGTCACCCCATTTCATTGATCGAGTGATTGGTATGTCTTTAATCGACCTTTCGATGATCGATGGAAGAAGATTCTTAATGCTTTGACCGGGCTCCTCTTTAGAATAGAAAAAATACTCTTTTCCTGCAAGTTCTTTTTTCTCTAGTTCATCAACGCTCACACCACAAGACTTTGCAAAGCCATTGATTGCCATTTCTGGTGATTGAGTTGAAGGCCCTTTCTTTTCAATAACTTGATCTTGCTGCTTACTTTGAAGCTCAGAAATAGTAATAGCCAATCGTCTGGGTGTCGCAAACGCTTTAATATTATTAAAGTTAAGATTTAATTTATTGAGCTCTTGCTCAAAGTTATCTCTGAGAGAGTTAGATAGCTTTAATAATAGCTTAGGAGGCAATTCCTCAGTGCCAAGTTCTAATAAAAAGTCGTGCGTTTTCATGCCCAATATTTTAGCTTATTGTGTTGAATGTTATTAAGTTTGATTTGGCAAGTATGCTACTTAGCTTAATTTACACCAAATATAAAAATAAGTTCTTTGTCAAAAACTGCCTCATCTGGGGCCGATGGTAGTGGTGATGCCTTGTAAACTGCTCTCCTTATAGAGTCTTTAAATACTTTTGCTTTATTGCTATCATCAACATTTGCATTTCGAACATCAACAGCAACAACAGTTCCATCTCTATCCTGAACCACATATACTTCTGCAGTCCAATCGTCTTCAGCGCCCTGATAACGCCAGAATGATTTAACTCTTGCAGCAATATTACTCACATATGCTGATTTCAAAGTATTCAATTGATCTTCAATAACTCTAAGCCTTTCTTGATCTTGTTCAGCCTGAACCTCTTGAGTAAGAAGGCGATTATATTGCTCATTTTCATAAGCAAGCTGTTGTGCAGTCCTCTCAGCCTCTAGCTCATCAAGCCTAATTCGTTCTTCTTCAGCAAGCCTTTTAGCCTCATCTTTTTCTTTTTCAGCTAACTTAGCTTTTTCTTCCTCAAGCTTTCTCTTCTCTTCAGCTTCTTTTACCTTTTCTTCTTCAAGCTTTCGCTTCTCTTCTTCTAGCTTACGCTTCTCTTCAGCTTCTTTTGCCCTAGCCTCTTCAGTCTTTCTCTTTTCTTCTGCTTTCTTAACTTGCTTTGCAACCTCTTGAGCAAGTATTTCTGCCTCTCTGGCTTTCTCTTCAGCTAATTTTTCAGCTTCTTTGACCGCATCCTTAGCCTTCAGCTCTTCTTCAATACGTTTCTCTTCAGCCTCTTTGGCTAGTATTTCAGCTTCCTTGGCTAGTATTTCAGCTTCCTTGGCTTCTTTTGCAGCTTCTTCTGCTAACAATTCAGCTTCCTTGGTCCTAGCTTCCTCTGCCTTGCGTTTCAACTCAGCAAGTCTAGTTTTAACTTCTTCAGCCTTTCTAAGAGCTTCAGCAGCTGCCTTTTGTTTTTCTGCCTCTAGCACCTGAATTTCAGCCTCTTTTGTTTTAGCTTCTTCTGCGATACGCTTTGCTTCAGCTTCTTTTGCCTTCAACTCTTCAATTTTTGCCTTGCTTTCAGCTTCAGCTATCTTTTCTACTGCCTCAGAGGCTAATTTTTCTGCCTCTTTTGCTTTCGCCTCCTCTGCTTTTCTCTTCACTTCAGCAAAGACTTTTTGCGCTTTAGCTTTTAGTGCTTCTTGCTCAGCAACCTTTTGATCCTTCTTTGCTGTCTCAGATCGCTTCTCTTCGTTTTTAAGTTTTTGTTGCTTCTGTTTTTCGACATCCTTTAGTCGATCCTGTTCAGCTTCAATGATTTCCATATCAATCATTACTGCCTGAACTGGAGCTGCCTGAGATACTGATGAAGCCTGCTGTGGAGCATCCCATCTCTCAACGTTAGCATAAAGAAGTCCAAACAGAAGTGCTGCATGCAAAATGACCGCTGCCCAGAACGCTATTGGGTGTTTCTTTGAAATTTTTACCATCGGTCTCATCATCGTATTGATGAGTCCCAAAATAAAGATAAATAACTTCTTTAAATATTTATAGAGGAAAGCGGAAGCTTTCCTTAAAAAAACAAGAAACTTTGAGTCGCCAGAAATTTTCTTTTCTTTAGAGATTGTCTGATCATCACTTTCATGAGTTGAGTCAGTTTTTTTAGAAACAAGACTTCTAAAAAAATCAGCAATCTTTTTAACAAAATTCATAAATATAAATCAGTTAATTTGGGTTCTCAGTCATAAAGCCAACCTTATCGATCTTGCTATATTGCTTAAGTATTGCAATGATTTCAATGACTTTTTCGTATTCAACCTTTTTATCACCCCTAACAAATACTTGCATATCAGGGAAGATTTCTTTACGAGCAAGAATTTGATTAATGGCCACATTTAATGATACTGGCTCTAAATCCTCAATTTCATCAACGCCTGGGCTCGTCATTGGATTAATGAAATAATTACCATCAACATCAACTGAAATTATAGAAGGCTGTTGATCTTGATAATCGACGACATTAGCTGGTGCACTAGGAAGATCCACTTCAACGCCCTGTTCAATAATTGGAGTAGTCATCATAAAGATCACCAAAAGAACAAGCATTACATCAATGTATGGAACAATATTGATATCTGCATGGATATCTGGCCTAGAACGCTTTGGTAGCTCTATCATTTTTGTCTCTGAAGTATTACAAATATTTCCTCAACAAAAGCGGTGTATCTGTTTCCAATGTCTTCGACTTGTGAAACGAGCCTGTTATAAGCAATCGTTGCTGGTATTGCTGCAAACAGACCAAAAGCTGTCGCAATTAAGGCCTCAGCAATACCCGGCGCAACAACCGCAATCGTAGCCTGCTTCACTGAAGCAAGACCAATAAATGAGTGCATGATTCCCCAGACAGTTCCAAAGAGACCAATGTAAGGGCTAGAGGAGGCAATCATTGCAAGAATTGATAGGCTAGAATCTAATCGATCAATCTCATTGCTAGCAGAGGTATTCATCGCTCTGTATGCTCTCTCAGAGTTCATAATCAGAGACTGGTTAGAGGTTGACTTTGTATGAGTGAATTCTTTATACCCTGAACCAAAAATATCTTCCATTGCGCTCCAGTCTGAGGCAAGTGGAGGGAGATTTTTATAGAGTTTGTCTAGTTTGTCATTTCTTTCAAACTCTTCATGGAAAGTGTCAATGTCGCTTGATGCATCCATTAGAATCTTTTTCTTGGACATAATAACTGTCCATGAATAGATCGACATCAGAACCAAAATAATCATAACTAGCTGAACAACCAATCCAGCATTAAAGATTAAACCGACGATTGATAAACTATTTTCTTCCATTAAGTTTCTCCATGATTTCTTGAGGAATAGCGCAAGGTTTTAAATTATTAGTTGAGACAGAAACAACCTTGACTTCCGCCTTAAATAATACCGTATTTTTCTCCAAACTCAGAATTTTCTGAACAAAAACTAGACTAGCATTTTTAATTGAATTGATGTTTGTTTGAACTTCAACCATGTCATCTAAATATGCAGGCGATAAATAATCTGCACTCAAAGATTTAACTACAAAAACTACATTTTTTTGATTGGCTAAAACGCTTTGATCAAAACCAAGATCTCGAAGATACTCAGTCCTTCCCCTTTCTATAAATTTAAGATAGTTGGCATAAAAAACTACACCACCAGCATCAGTATCTTCGTAATAAACTCTGAATCTCTGCTGGTTCATTTACTAAATAAATCTTGGTCCTTTGCCTGTCTGAGCTCACCGAGATGCGAAAAAGCAAGGTCGGTTGCAATTCGGCCTCTTGGCGTCCTCATTATAAAACCTTGCTGAAGAAGGTATGGCTCTATCATATCTTCTAAGGTACTTCTTTCTTCTCCCAGGGCTGTTGCTAAAGTATCTAAACCTACAGGACCAGCAGAAAATTTTTGAATTATTAAGCTCAAATAATCCCTATCGAGTTGCTCGAGTCCTGCCTCATCAACCTTTAAAGCCTCAAGAGCCTCTTTTGCAATCTCAACATTTATGATTCCTTTAGTTTTGACATCTGCAAAATCACGGACTCGCCTCAAAAGGCGATTCGCAATTCTTGGCGTTCCTCTAGATCGCTTTGCTATCTCTTCTGAGCCTTGTTTTTCTATCTTTATTTTTAAAATAGATGCTGACCTTTCGATAATTTCTTGAAGCTCTTTCATGTTATAAAAAGCTAACCTGTGGACAATTCCAAATCTATCTCTGAGAGGGGATGTAAGCATTCCAGCTCTAGTAGTTGCTCCAATTAAGGTAAACGGGGGCAATTCAAGTTGAACTGAGTGTGCAGCCACTCCCTCACCAACCAGAATGTCTAACTTAAAATCTTCAAGCGCAGGATACAAGATTTCCTCTACGACCGGATTCAGTCTGTGAATTTCATCGATAAAAAGAATGTCATATGGCTCAAGCTTGGTTAGAATAGCAGCTAAGTCTCCAGAGCGCTCAAGAACAGGACCAGAGGTCTGCTTAATTCCAGCAGCCATTTGATTAGCAATAACATTTGCCAAGGTGGTTTTGCCAAGTCCAGGAGGTCCATAGATGAGGCAATGATCAAGAACATCTTCACGAGACCTTGCAGCCTCGATGAACAGAGTCATTTGCGATTTGACGTCCTCTTGTCCAATGTAATCTGCGAAAGAATTGGGTCTGACTGAGGCAGCCTTGAGATCTTCATTTGACTGATTCTCACCACCAATCAATCTATCCTCTTCTATCATGCAAATTATTTAATTAGTTAGATTATGATATGTATTTTAGACCAATCGATACTAAGGTTGATTGTTTATACATAACTAGAAGTTGGACATTGATGCATAAATTGGAAAGGAATTGAAATGAAAGGTATAATTAATCGATTAATTTTTTATCACCTGTTCAATGTCAAATATTGCAGTTCTAAGTATTAGTCATCAATTGGCTCCAGTGGAAATCAGGGAGAAAGTGGCATTTGCTTCAAGTGAATTACCCACTGCCATATCTAATTTATTATCACTCAGTGATATTAAAGCATGTGTGATATTTTCAACTTGCAACAGGTCTGAGATTTATGTTTCTCATAATTCTAAAAATATTCGTGATGTCCTATTAAAATTTTTGGCCACCACCCATGCTATTGATCATTTCTCGCTTGTTGAATATGTTTCATTCTTTGAATCTATCGAGGCCTTGAGTCATATCTCTAAGGTGGCTTGTGGTCTTGAATCATTAGTCCTTGGTGAGCCACAAATCCTAGGCCAACTCAAAGACGCATATCAAGTTTCAAAAGCACAAGGAGCTTTAGATAAAGTTCTTGAAAAACTATTCCAACATGTTTTTAAAACGGCTAAAAAAGTCAGAACAGATACAAATATTGGTTCGTCCCCAATATCTGTAGCTTATTGCGCAGTTAAGCTTAGTGAAAAAATCTTTACTAATTTAGAAAATCAAACAGTACTATTGATTGGTGCCGGAGAAATGGTTGAGTTAAGCGCTCAACATCTCAGTAAAAGAGGTGTTAAGGACATGATTTTTGCTAACAGAACTCTTGAGAATGCTCAGCCAATTGCCATTAAACACAATGCTGAGGCGATTGCTTTGAAAAGTTTATCAGAAAACCTTCATCGCGCTGATATCGTAATCTCATCTACTGCTGCACCAATTCCAATAATTGGCAAGGGGCTCATAGAAACTGTTCTTCTTCAAAGAAAACATCAGCCTATGCTTCTGATAGATTTAGCGATTCCAAGAGATATTGAGCCCGAAGTGAATCAACTTGAAGATGTATTTCTCTACACTGTTGATGATTTACAACAGATTGCAAACAGTAATCTTGAAGAAAGACTCAAAGAAAAAGTTGATGCTGAAAAAATAATCAATTTAAGTAGTATTGAATTCATGGAATGGATCAATAACATTCCTAACGAAGAGGTTATAAAAAATTATAGAAGACAGGCCAATTTACTTAAGGATGAGTTACTTCAAACCGCAATTAGGAAACTTAAATCTGGCTCAAGTCCAGACCTAGTTGTTGAAGAGCTTGCTGACAAACTGACTAATAAATTGTTGCACCAATCCCTAGAAAAAATAAAGAAACCTTCAAAATCTCTATACAGCTCTAAGGTCATAGCCGATAAAGACCCCAACAAACACTCAAAGATAGAAAGTTAATGAATCAATCTATTCTTTCTAAGTTAGAGCAATTATCTATGCGCTTAGAAGAAATCAATGCACTTCTATCAGATCAATCAGTTGCTGCTGATCAAAATAAATTTAGAGAACTTTCAATTGAGCATTCGCAGCTAACCCCAGTGAATGAAAAATATAAAGAGTACTTAGCGACCTTAGAAGACATCGAAACTGCAGAAAAATTATTAAACGAGCCAGACGAAGAGATTAAAGAAATGGCTCAGGAGGAGATTTCATCTGGTCAAGAGGTTTTGCAGCAATTGGAGCTAGACCTAAAAAAAGCCTTACTGCCAAAAGATCCGAATGACTCAAGAAACATTATTATCGAGATTAGAGCTGGGACGGGAGGCGATGAGGCTAGTATCTTTTCAGGTGATCTTTATAGAATGTACACTCGTTATGTAGAAAAATCTAAATGGCAGCTTGAGATTCTAAGTTCAAGTGTTGGAGAGCATGGCGGGTTTAAAGAAATAATTGCAAGGATTAGTGGGACTAATGTTTACTCAAAACTAAAGTTTGAATCTGGTGCTCACCGCGTTCAAAGGGTTCCAGAAACTGAATCCCAAGGAAGAGTGCATACATCTGCTTGTACTGTTGCGGTGATGCCAGAAGTTTCAAATATTGAAGAGGTTGATATCAACATGAACGATGTGAGGGTAGATACTTTTAGAGCTTCAGGGGCTGGCGGTCAGCATGTTAATAAAACAGATTCTGCGGTTAGGGTTACCCATATTCCAACTGGAACAGTTGTTGAATGCCAAGACGGAAGATCGCAGCACAAAAACAAAGCTCAAGCTCTGTCAGTTCTTGCCTCAAGAATTTTAGACGCACAACAACAGGATCAGCAAAAGGAGCAAGCCTCTCAAAGAAAAGAGCTTGTTGGAAGTGGCGACAGATCCCAAAGAATTCGGACTTATAACTACCCCCAAGGAAGAGTAACTGATCATCGAATCAATCTGACTCTTTACAAACTCAACGAGGTCATGGAAGGTGAATTAGAATCAATAATTGATCCACTTATTATTGAGCAGCAAACCAATCAGTTGACGGAGCTCAACGCAAGTCTTTAAACCTTTTTTGGTATAAATTGAGCTATAAAAAATATAGCCCCAAGAGTGATTACAATGGTTGGCCCAGTTGCCAGATCAAAATCAATAGATAGATAAAGGCCTACGAGAACAGAAAATATAGAGACTATCATAGAAGCAAATATCATTACAACTGGTGAATTTGAAATGACTCTAGCAATTGCCGGAGGGATAATTAAGAGTGAGGTTATGAGAAGAACTCCTACAATTTGAACTGATACAGAAACTGCTAGTGCAATCAAAAACATAAATAGAAGATCATAATACAATTTATTTATACCTTCGGCCTTGGCCAACTCTTCGTTAAGAGTAAGTAATAATAATTTTTTCCAATTAGATACTAGAATTGCGATAACTATGACTGCGACTGAAAAAATCCAATAGAGATCTTTTGATGTAATTGAGAGAATATCGCCAAAGAGATAAGCAAAATAATCAGTATTTTGATTTCCAATAATTCCAAGAACCACTATTCCTAACGAGAGTGATATGTGCGAGAATATTCCAAGAACCGCATCACTTGACCAAAACTCTTTCTGTTGAAGATAAACAATTAGAACTGCAAACAAAACGCCAACAATAACTAAGCCTAAGTTAATTCCGAGTCCAGTGGCCAGACCAAGTGCAACCCCTAAAAGAGCACTATGTGAAATTGAGTCAGAGAAATATGATAGTCTTTTCCAGATCACAAAACAACCAAGCGATCCTGCAATCAAAGAAACTCCAATCGAAGCAATAATTGCTCGATATATAAAATCATCCATAATCTATAGTATCAACAGCAAGGTTAATGACAATCCTTGCATAGGCCATAGAGATACAAAGAGTGGTCAGTTAACTCGAATCCATGTTTTTTTGCAATTTGAATCTGATGCTGCTCAATCACATCATCTTGAAATTCAATAATCTTATTACATTTGACACAAACCAAGTGATCATGGTGATCGGCTCCACACAACTCATAAACTGCTTGATTGTTTTCAAAGTTTAATTTTTGCACAATGCCTGACTCTTCAAACTGCGATAGAACACGATAAATTGTCGCAACACCAACCTCTTCATTTTGCTCAATCAGAACCCTATAAATATCCTCAGCACTGAGATGATGGCTTGGAGAGCTCTCAAGAACTTCTAAAATTTTGAGCCTTGGCAGGGTGACTTTTAGACCAGCACTTTTTAAATCTTCTGCATCCATTAAAAAATCCTTAAGGTAAAATCCTCTTTATATTTTATATGTTTAACAATAGATGAATAGATTAACTTTTATTTTGCTTGCTGCGATTGTGCTAACTGGATGTTCTAGTAGCCTTCCAAAGGCTCCTGAACTTCCAAAGATGCCCAAGTTTTCAATGCCTGAGCTTCCTAAGATGCCTAAGCTATCTTTGCCAAGTTGGGCAAAACCCAAATTGCCATCCATTGAAGTCTATAAGCCTTCCATTATGCAAGGGTCGGTCCTTGAAATGAGTGATGTCAATCTGCTTCAAATCGGTATGACTAAGAATCAGGTTATGGATTTAATTGGTTCGCCAAGCATCATTGATCCATTTCATCAGTATCAATGGGACTATATTAACCACTCATCAATTGAGGGTGAAACTAAGATTCAATACCGCTTGAGATTGATATTTGATGGTAATATCCTTGGTGAAATTGATAAAACTGGTCTTTCGGGCTTATTGGTTAATAACTAATCCCTCAATTCTGAAAATCTGCTTGCTAGATTACTCCTTGATAATTTGAGGTATCAATTAAAATAGACGGATGTCGAAACTTAAAGTAAACAACTTAAGCTGTCAAAAAGGTTACAACCTTCTATTTGAGAATCTTTCATTCGAGATTAACTCTGGTGATGTGTTAAAAATTTCTGGACCAAATGGTTCGGGAAAAACCTCACTACTAAGAATTATTGCAGGGCTCAGTTCTTTCGAGTCAGGTGAAATACACTATGACTCTTATAAATTGAATAGTGAGCAATATAAACTTGATTTTCTTTATCTTGGTCATTTAGCCTCATTGAGTCCAGAATTAAGCTGCATTGAAAACTTAAGATACAGCTCTCTTCTTGACGCAAATGACTTAAATAATGATCACTCCATGGCGCTCAAGCAAGTAGGTCTAGAGAAATATGAGAATGACCTTGTTGGCACCCTATCTGCTGGCCAGAAAAAAAGAATTGCCCTTTCAATTCTCTTTATTACTAGCTCAAAGGTCTGGCTACTTGATGAGCCTTTTTCAGCGCTTGATTCAAAGGCAATTAAGATCTTTGAAAATAAAATTGAGGACCATTGCAAGCAAGGTGGAATATGCATTTTGACTACTCATCAAGAATGCAACATTAATAACCTAAGGGAGATTTCACTATGAATATCTTTCTAACCACTATATCAAGAGATTTAAAAATGGCAGTCAGGAATCCTTCAAGCTTCCTAAATCCTTTAATGTTTTTTGTAATTTCAATATCTTTATTTCCAATAGCGATAAGTCCAGAGGCTGAAACACTAACCAGAATGGCTCCAGGAATTTTTTGGGTAATTACGATGCTATCCGTTCTTCTATCGCTAAACACATTATTTCATTATGATTTTGATAATGGAGTTCTTGAGCAAATGATCATTTCTCATCACTCACTTTCACTCATCCTCTTGGCTAAAACCACAGCTCATTGGATTCTCTCGGGTCTTCCAATTATTATCTTGTCGCCCTTTCTTGGTATGGCACTTTTTCTCAGCTCTGAGAGTATCATTATTTTGATATTGACCTTGATTATAGCAACCCCCTGTTTGAGCCTTATTGGATCAATAGGCGCCTCTCTTGTAGTTGGAATTAAAAACTCTGGAATGCTTTTATCTCTGCTGATACTCCCCCTCTATATTCCCATTTTGATATTTGCAACCAGTGCAATCTCTCATGCCCAATCACACCAAGCGATTGATGGTCAATTATATTTTTTAGGTTTTTTTCTAGTGCTGAGCCTTATCATTACTCCATTTCTTAGTGCATTATCTTTAAAAATTAGCCTCGAATAGTCTTTACATTAATTCTCTTAAGGCTATAATAAATCAACGCTGATTTGTACCGATTGCTAGCGTAGTCGATTAAACGACTAAAACAAGCTAAAGCTAATTATTTTTTTCAAAAATTCTTCTTTAGCTTTAATTTGAACTAAAAAAGGATTTTAAAATGATTTTTACCTCTGAATCTGTCTCTGCAGGTCACCCCGATAAAGTTTGTGACCAAATTTCTGATGCCATTCTTGATGCTGCCCTTGAACAAGATCCAGGCTCGAGAGTTGCTGTTGAAACTCTAGTTAAAGATAGCCAAGTTGTTTTGGCAGGCGAAATAACTACTGCCGCTGAAATAGATTACGATGCCATTGTAAGGAAAACTATTCTTGGAATTGGGTATGACAAAGAGGAGTATGGTTTTAATGGGGCAACCTGCTCAATTACGAACCTCCTTGGAAGACAATCTCAAGATATTTCAATGGGTGTTACAGAGAGTGAAAACCATGAACAAGGTGCTGGAGATCAGGGGCTAATGTTTGGCTATGCTGAAAATTCAACTGAAGAGCTCATGCCAGCACCAATAATGCTCTCGCATCAACTTGTAAGACAACAAGCTGATTTGATGCTCAATGGCTCAATACCATGGCTTCGTCCAGATGCAAAATCACAAGTTTCTTGTATTTATGAAGGTAATCAGATTGTTGGAATTGATGCTGTTGTTCTGTCAACTCAGCATGATGGCGATGTTTCATTAAATGAACTTAGAGAAAGCGTTTTTGAGAATATCATTAAACCCATACTTCCAGAAAAATGGCTTACCAAGGAAACTCAATACCACATCAATCCAACTGGTAATTTCGAGATTGGTGGCCCTGTAGGAGATGCTGGACTTACTGGTAGAAAAATTATAGTGGACACATATGGTGGCATGGCAAGACATGGGGGTGGAGCATTTTCAGGTAAAGATCCTTCAAAAGTAGATCGCAGTGCTGCCTATGCGACTCGATATGCTGCTAAAAACATTGTTGCTGCTGGCATTGCTAAGCGTTGTGAAATTCAAGTTTCATATGCGATTGGCGTTGCAGAGCCGACTAGCATCAGTGTTGATACTTTTGGTACAGGAGAGATGCCTAATCATGAAATTGTCGCCTTAATCAGAGAACATTTTGACCTTCGTCCAAAAGGTTTAATTGCAATGCTAGATCTGAAACGACCTATTTATCAGCAAACTGCCAGTTATGGTCATTTTGGTAGGACTGAAGAATCAATAAGCTGGGAAAAAACAAATAGAGCCGACAGGCTAAAATAGTTTCTTTTGTTTTTGTTTTTGGTATAATCAGCATCCTGCCAAGGAGCGTTGCAATGGGAAAAATTCTCAATCAGGCTTGGCAATCAAAACGACGCTCATTTTTTTTCAACTAACAAGGAAATTAAATGAGTAATTCAACAGTTAATAGTAAAGACTTTAAGGTTTCAGATCTTGACTTAGACAGCCTAAGTAATGACTTCAAGGTTGCCGACATAAACCTTGCTGAATTCGGGCGCAAGGAAATCGAGCTAGCTGAATCTGAAATGCCTGCTTTAATGGCGCTAAGAGAAAAGTACAGTAAAGAGCAGCCATTAAAAGGCGCGAAGATTATGGGCTGTATCCATATGACAATTCAAACTGCTGTTCTTATGGAAACATTGATTGATCTTGGTGCAGAAATACGCTGGTCATCGTGCAATATTTTCTCAACTCAGGATCACGCAGCCTCTGCTATGGCTGCTAGAAATATTCCTGTTTTTGCTTGGAAAGGTGAAACTGAAGAAGAGTTTTTGTGGTGTATTGAGCAAACCATTCTTCATAATGGTAAACCATGGGATGCCAATATGATTCTTGATGATGGCGGTGATTTAACTGGTATGGTTCATGACAAGTATCCTGAAATGCTTGATAAGATTCATGGCATTAGTGAGGAGACAACAACTGGCGTTCATCGCCTCTTAGAAATGATTGAAAGTGGCGAGCTTAAAGTTCCTGCAATCAACGTTAATGATGCTGTCACTAAAGCAAAAAATGATAACAAATATGGATGTCGTCATTCTCTAAACGATGCCATAAAGCGTGGCACCGATATGTTGATGTCTGGAAAGAAAGCTCTTCTTATTGGTTACGGAGATGTTGGTAAAGGTTCTGCAATGTCACTTCGCCAAGAAGGCATGATTGTTAAGATTTCTGAGGTTGATCCTATTTGTGCTTTCCAAGCCTGTATGGATGGTTTTGAAGTGGTTTCACCTTATATTAATGGTATCAATACAGGCTCTGTGGACTGTATCAATAAGGAGCTGCTAGCTAACACTGATTTAATTGTTACGACAACGGGCAACACCAATGTGTGCGATGCAGCAATGCTTCAATGCCTTAAAGCTGGCTCTGTTGTATGCAACATTGGTCACTTTGATAATGAGATTGATACACTCTACATGCGGAATAACTGGAAATGGGATGAAGTAAAGCCCCAAGTCCATCGCATATATCGATCAAATGATAACAACGATTACTTGATTCTGCTGTCTGAAGGCAGACTCGTAAACTTAGGCAATGCAACTGGACACCCATCTAGAATTATGGATGGATCTTTTGCCAACCAAGTACTTGCTCAGATGCACCTTTTTGAAAAGAAGTTTGCGGATTTACCTAAAGACCAAAAGGCAGCCAATGTCTCTGTAGAACTTCTACCAAAGAAACTTGATGAAGAAGTAGCAGCAGGAATGGTTGGAGGCTTTGGCGGTGTTTTAACTGTAATGACCGACGAGCAAGCTAAGTATATTAATACTCCGAAAGAGGGTCCATTCAAATCTGAGGCCTATAAATACTAAGTTTCTTATGATGCTTAAAAAGTGCGGGATTATTTTCCCGCATTTTTTTTATTTCTTTTGCCATAAAATTTAAATGTCAGCCCTAGGATAAATTGGTGGGGTAAAATTTTATTATTTCTCAGTTCGGATTGAATGTCTAATTTAGAGCTCGATACAACCAAGTCATTTCAAAACCTTATCCTTAAGTTACAAAGTTTCTGGGCTGAAAATGGTTGTGCTATTGTTCAGCCATTCGATATGGAGGTTGGCGCTGGTACCTTTCATCCAGCAACGTTTATAAGGTCGATAGGACCAGAGCCCTGGAAAGCAGCCTATGTTCAACCATCCAGAAGACCTGGAGATGGTCGTTATGGTGAAAACCCTAATCGCCTTCAGCATTACTATCAATTTCAAGTTTTATTAAAACCTTCACCAAAAAATATTCAAGATCTTTATCTTGATTCTTTAACGGCTATTGGTATTGATTTAAAAATGCACGATGTGAGATTTGTGGAAGATAATTGGGAATCCCCTACTTTGGGAGCCTGGGGGCTAGGCTGGGAGGTCTGGCTAAATGGAATGGAGGTTAGCCAATTTACTTATTTCCAGCAAGTTGGCGGGCTCACTTGTAAGCCTGTCTCTGGGGAACTTACCTATGGCCTTGAAAGGCTAGCAATGTATCTACAAGGCGTTGATAGTGTTTATGATCTTGTTTGGACTGATGGCCTTACTTATGGTGATGTATACCATCAGAATGAAGTTGAACAATCTAAATACAACTTTGAGATTGCAGACACAGCTGTTCTATTTAGACAGTTTGATGAGGCTGAATCAATGAACTCAAAACTTATTGAAGAGAATCTATCCTTTCCTGCTTACGAGCAAACTATGAAAGCCTCTCATATTTTTAATCTTCTAGATGCAAGAAAAGCAATAAGTGTAACCGACAGAGCGAGATTCATTAGAAGAGTGCGGGCAATGAGTCAAAAAGTAGCTCAAGCCTATTACGAGTCCAGAGAGCGACTGGGCTTCCCTATGCTTAAAAAATAGACTCTCGAACTCCTGATGAGGCCTTTTCACTCCATTTATAACAAAATTTTAGATTGGTCTTCTAGTCGATTTGCCATTATGTGGCTTTCAGTCATAAGTTTTTTTGAATCGGTCATTATTCCGTTGCCACTTCAAGACTTGTTATTGGCATCCATGTCGTTAAGAAATAGATCAAAAGCCTTCTATTTTGCTGCAATTTGTACTGTTGCATCAGTTTTAGGTGCAATTCTAGGTTATTACATTGGTGTGCAAGCAGAAAACTTTATCATGCCATTACTCATTAACT
This sequence comes from uncultured Gammaproteobacteria bacterium, assembly GCA_902509905.1. Lineage (GTDB taxonomy): Bacteria > Pseudomonadota > Gammaproteobacteria > PS1 > Pseudothioglobaceae > Pseudothioglobus. The sequence goes on from CABWZI010000007.1 coordinate 24,012, forward strand.
TAGGCTATGAGGCAAAATTTGAAACTGCACAAATATACTTCCAAACTTATGGCATCTATATTATTTTAATTGCTGGTTTTAGCCCAATTCCGTACAAACTTTTTACAATTTCTGCCGGAATGATGTCAATGTCTCTATTTCCGTTTATTGTTTTTTCATTAATTGCGAGAGGCTCTAGATATTTTTTAATATCTTTTATTGTCAGAAAGTTTGGAAAAATGGCTGATGCATGGTTAAATAAATACATTGATTGGCTCGGATATCTTCTAATTATAGCGGTAGCTTTATTTTTATGGTATGGACACTAAATTAATAACACTGGTTGTTTTTATCTGCCTATCAGGCTGCCTAACTAACCAGCCTGGCCAAGTTGTTGTTGAAGAAAAATCTTTCAATATGGTTGAGTCTTCTAGCCAAGTCAGTAAAACTCAATCTAAAAAGACAGATGTTAAAAAGAATTGGTCACTACCTGTCGACTCTCCAATTCAAAAAAATTATTCTGAAAAAGATGGACATTACGGATTAACTTTTGATAATGCTCCAGGTCAAGAAGTTAGGTCTGTAAGAAAGGGCGAAGTTGTTTATAGCGGTGACAGAATGGCTAGCTATGGCAAAATGATCATAATTAAGCATGCCTATGGCTTTTATAGCATTTACAATCAGAATCAAGAGTTGCTGGTGAGCGAGGGTGACGCCATTGAAAAAGGTGAGTTGATAGCAATCACTGGCGACAAACCTTTTTATTTCGAAATGAAAAAATATGAGGAGCCCATTAATCCTTTAAAATATCTCTGATGAATGATTTTATCCACAATATAAGTCCGCTTCAAACGATTGCAGTTCTCCTAGTGATTACGATTATTACTCATTTTGTTTTGGGTAAGATTTTAAAGCAGATTACGAAGCACTCTGGAAGCACTAAGACCCAGATAGACGACTATTTAATCGGAGCTATTTCAGCTCCACTTAAACTTTTAATTTGGTATGGCTGGCTCTACTTTTCATTGAAAGAGTTAACCTCTGAAATACAATCTTTAAATGATATAGTTGGCTATATAGCTATTGCTCCAGTATTTATTTTAACTTGGGGGATCTTGAGACTAATTTCAAGTGTTGAGAGCTTTTTGTTAGAGGGCGAGGGAAGCGTTGACAAAGACTCAATAAGACTATTTACTCGTCTCGTTAAAATTCTCTTTGTATTTGCAATAATTTTAGGTGTTGCTCAATTTTATGGTTATGCTGTTTCATCGATACTAACACTAGGTGGTGTTGGAGGTATCGTTGTAGGTTTTGCTGCGAAAGACATGCTAGCAAATGTTTTTGGTGGCCTTATGATACAAATGGATAAGCCGTTTTCGACTGGTGACTGGATTAGAACTACCGACAAGAGCATTGAGGGTGTTGTTGAAAAAATTGGTTGGAGAATGACTCGAATTAGAACTTTTAACAAGAACCCCGTTTATGTTCCTAATTCTATTTTTGCCACCATTCCTATAGAAACTCCATCAAGAATGACAAATAGGCAAATTCATGAGGTTATAGGTATTCGTTATGATGATATTGCGCAAATGGAAAGCATTATAGAAAAAGTCGAAGACCTTCTAGCCAAGAGTGAGCATATTGATAATAATCAACCCTGTAGAGTAAATTTTGACTTGTTTAATGCTTCGTCACTCGATTTTGTTATTTGGGCATTTAGTTCACTAACGGATGCTGGTGAGTTTAAAAAGTTCAAAGGTAAATTACTTCTCGATATTGCCCAAATCATTGCTGATCATGGGGCTGAGATTGCATACCCAACCCAGACTTTACATATACAAAAATCCTAAATGAGTATCTCTAAGCTTCACATCCGCACCTTTGGGTGTCAAATGAACGAGTATGACTCCAATAAGATGGGTGATGTTCTCAAAGCATCTCATAACTTAGATCTGACCGAAGATATCAATGAAGCTGATGTATTATTGATTAATACATGCTCAATCAGGGAAAAGGCTGAGGATAAGTTATTTCATCAATTGGGTCGCTGGAGGAAACTAAAAGAGAAAAATCCTAATCTAGTGATTGGTGTTGGAGGATGCGTAGCCTCTCAAGAAGGTGACCTCATCCTCAAGAGAGCGCCATATGTTGATATGATTTTTGGACCTCAAACCCTTCATCGTCTTCCGAATATGCTTAACGAGGCACTAAACGATCACGAGATAACAGTTGATATCTCATTTCCAGAAATTGAAAAATTTGATCACTTGCCTGAACCTCACAGTGATGGCGCCTCTGCTTTTGTCTCCATTATGGAGGGGTGCAGTAAATATTGCACTTTTTGTGTGGTTCCGTACACAAGAGGTGAAGAGATTTCAAGGCCATTTATTGATGTTTTTCGAGAGGTGGAGCTATTAGCTGAACAAGGAGTGAAAGAGGTTAACCTTCTTGGGCAAAATGTTAACTCTTATAGAGGTCTAATGGATGATGGAGAAGTTGCAGATTTAGCTCTTTTAATTTCGATTATTGCTCAAATTGAGGGGATTGATAGAATTAGATTTACCACGTCTCACCCAGTCGAATTTAGTGACAGGCTGATTGACACTTATGCAGAAGTTCCTGAGCTCGTGTCTCATCTACACCTTCCAGTCCAAGCTGGCTCAGATAAAATTTTAAGCTTAATGAAACGTGGTCATACTGCAATTGAGTACAAATCTAAAATACGCAAGTTGAAGCAGGTGCGACCAGACATTTCTATTTCTTCAGACTTCATTATAGGTTTCCCTGGTGAAACAGAAAATGACTTTAATGACACCGTTAGCTTGATTGATGAAATTGGATTTGATAAATCATTCAGCTTTATATACTCTAAAAGGCCTGGCACAATTGCCTCAAGTTTTCCCGATGATGTCAGTGCGGAAACAAAAAAGAAGAGACTTGCTATTGTTCAAGAGAGGTTGAATAGCAATACAGAGGAGATATCAAAATCCATGATAGGCAGTATTCAAAAAGTTTTAGTAGAGGGCTTCTCAAAAAAAGGAAATACTCTCTCAGGTAGAACAGAGAATATGAGAACTGCTCACTTTGAAGGTGGAGAAGAGCTTATAGGACAAATAGTATCCGTTAGAATAGTAGACGGAATCGCAAACTCTTTGACAGCCGAGCTTATTTAAAGCCTCAACCACAGCTTTGAGAACCAATAGTAACGTCCATTTTCCTTATAGGGCATAGTGCAGTTGTATCGGCTCCTTCCAACACCAAGAGGTTCATTTGCAGTGATACTGACAGATTGTAAGCCATTCCATTCTAATTTAGCTTTATTTTGACCTGAAACATAGCAAGCAAAATTATCTCTCTCAAATTTGGTTAATGGTCTTAAAAAAACTAAATCTAGAACAGGCATAAAGCTATCTGAAATAATCATAGATTTTGGCTCAGTACTCTTTAATGGCATTTCTACGGTCTTGACTTTAAGAATAAAGCTTTCCATTTTTGCGTATGGTCCTGACATTGAAAATCTAGGAATATTTAAAAAATCACTATTCTGACTTGCAACACCAGATTGCTGCCCAAATGCGATGTAATCATTTAATTCTAGAAATGAATAAGTCTGATCATCATACTCACCATATGGGTAAGCTAAATACTTATCCTCCACTCCCAACTCTTTTGAGATCGTATCTTGTGCAATATGGATTTCATTCTCAAGGTTTTCTTTCGATAGATTTACTAAGTGGGGATGATTTACGGTGTGATTAAATACGTCTACTAATGGGGCCATCTCACGCAACTGATCCCAGGTCATCATTGATTCGTAATTTTTATCAATAGCATTGGTTGAAACAAAAATGGACATCGGGAACTGGTACTGAGTTAACAAAGGAAAAGCCTCTTTGTATATCGATAAAAACCCATCATCTGCAGTCAAGCTGACGCAGTTAAGGGGCAGCCTTTCTTTAGATTGAAGTTTTTTTATAACTGTTTTTAAAGGAAGAACTGTAAACTCATTGTCTTGTAAATAGGCCAAGTGTTGATTGAAAACCTTTGGTGAAGTACTTGTAGATTTAGGACCTTCATCCGAAAAGCGATGATACACAAGGACGATACAGTCAGTCTCCGATGCATTTGAAATTGACGGCAAACAAATTGAAACCAGAAGCAACAATTTAAAGAATATTTTGAACTTTTTCATGAGTTAAATGATAAATCAATTAGTCTTCAAAATCTTGCAACTTAACATTTGTTTTCAAACTAATTCAGTAAAATATAATTCATGAAATTTTCTTTAGATATTAAACGCTCTGAACAGCTTGCCAACATTTGTGGGAGTCTTGACAAAAACCTTGAAAATATTGCAAACAATCTAAATGTAACCATAAGTAACAAAGGTGCTGATTTCAATATCAAGGGGAATAATGCAGCTGAAGCGGTTTCTGTTCTCCAAGACCTTTTGTTAATCTCAGAAAAGAAAACAATTGATTTTAGTGATATAGACTTAAGTATTAAATCACTCAACAACCCAAATGGTGAAGCTCCATCTATTACAATTAAAACCAGTAAAAAACATATTCATATTAGAAGTGGCAATCAGCAAAAATACGTCAATGCTATTTTAGAAAATGATGCGGTTTTCGCTGTTGGGCCAGCAGGAACTGGCAAAACTTACCTGGCAGTTGCTAGAGCTGTTGAGGCACTAGAAAATTCAAATGTAAAAAGAATAGTTTTAGTTAGACCGGCTGTAGAAGCTGGTGAAAAGTTAGGTTTTTTGCCAGGAGATTTGAGTGAGAAGGTTGATCCTTATCTTCGACCAATCTATGATGCATTGTATGAATTTATTGGCTTCGAAAGGGTCAATAAATTAATCGAAAAGCATGTTATCGAGGTTGCTCCATTGGCATTTATGAGAGGAAGAACCTTGAATGAATCATATATCATTCTTGATGAGGCTCAGAATACGACCATTCCTCAAATGAAGATGTTTTTAACAAGAATGGGTTTTGGCTCAAAGATGGTGATAACTGGTGATATTACTCAAATTGACTTACCCAACCCAAGCCAATCTGGACTGACTGATGCCATAAAGATTCTTAAAAATATTGATCATATTTCCTTTTGCAACTTTGATGCTAATGATGTTGTAAGGCACCAACTCGTGAAAAAAATTGTTAGTGCTTATGACCAAGCTAAATGAATAGCAAATCTAAAGTAATTGTTGGTCTTTCTGGAGGAGTTGACTCCTCAGTTGCCGCATATTTACTTCTTAAGCAAGGTTATAAAGTAGAAGCATTATTCATGAAAAACTGGGATGAAGATGATGAAGATGAATATTGTAGTGCCTCTGAAGATTTAGCCGATGCACAGCAGGTTGCGGATGCATTGGGAATAAAGCTTCATACCGTCAATTTTTCTCATGAATACTGGGAAGATGTTTTTGAACATTTTCTGGCTGAACATAAAAAAGGACGCACTCCTAATCCTGATGTTTTATGTAATCAAAGAATCAAATTTAAAGCATTCCTAGACTACGCCAAAGATCTTGGGGCAACAAAAATCGCTACAGGACACTATGCAAGGATTAGTGAAGAAAATGGAAAATACTTCCTAAGAGCTGGTATCGATGGTAACAAGGATCAAAGCTACTTTCTTCATTTGCTTAATCAAGAACAGCTTTCACAAAGCTTATTCCCTCTTGGAGAAATTGATAAAAGTGAGGTTCGTGATATTGCAAAAAATAATCACTTTGTCACCGCAGATAAAAAAGATTCAACGGGCATCTGTTTTATAGGCGAAAGGCCATTTTCAGAGTTCCTAACGACATTTCTGCCTAAAAAGAAAGGTGACATTGTTGATCAGGATGGGTCTTTTATTAAGCACCATAATGGACTTCCTTTCTATACTATTGGGCAAAGAAAAGGCCTTGAAATTGGAGGCGGATACGGTAAATCTCAAGAGCCTTGGTTTGTAGCCGACAAATTAACTGAATCAAATCAAATAGTTGCTGTTCAAGGAGATCACCATTTACTTTATCATGATTCATTGATAGCTGATGACATTCACTGGATTGATGATGAACCTGAAATGCCAATGAGATGTAGTGCTAAAATACGTTACCGTCAGGCCTCACAAGACTGTACTGTTTCAGTTGGTGAAGACCAAACTATAAAGGTTTTCTTTGCAGATTCTCAAAGAGCCATAACTCCAGGTCAATCAGTAGTTTTTTATGATGGTGATAGATGCCTTGGTGGAAGTGTAATTAAATCTAGACACAATGAATAAGTCAGCAAAACAAACTATAGCCCTTGCAAGTATTTTTCAATCATCCGCACTAGTTCATCAGCTTGCTATTTCTGGAGAGTGCGATAGTCATACCAATAAAGCAAGTCTGAACAGTATTGTTAGTTCGAGTGACTCTATCGATGAAATTTTTACCTCACCTGAAGATTTAAAAACTGGTTTTGATTCTTTAAAGCTCATTCTTGAGAAAAAGACAATAGAAATGCACAATGTGATGGTCTATGCGACAGCTTTGATTAATCTAGAAAAGAAATTAATGAAAAAACCCAATCTATTGAATCAGATTTCAGAGGAAATTACTCTCATAAACAAACAGGAATTTTTTGATGTATACCACAGCAATTCGATTGCCCGTCTAGCTGAACTTTACAAAAACACCCTCGGAAGCCTCAACCCTACCATTATGGTTCGTGGAGAACAAATTTATTTATCAAATCAACATACTGCCAATCACATTAGAGCGCTACTCTTGGCCGGTATTAGGGCGGTTTCATTATGGAAAACTCAAGGTGGAAAGACTTGGCACTTATTGTTTGGTAAAAAGAAAACATTGCAACATCTCAATTCACTTGCAAGTTAACTTAATCATATTTAATGCTTGCATAATTGCAGGTGAGACTCTATAATTCATGTTTTCTTAATTTAAGCATAATTTAATTATATGGCTAATTCAGCAGGCTCAAAAAAACGCGCAAGACAAGCAGTAAAGCGCAACAAACATAACTCACAGATTAGAGCAAAAGTTCGTACTTTTATCAAGAAAGTTACTTATGCAATTGAGGCTGGAGATAAAAAAGAGGCTACAAGTGGCTTTGCTGATATGCAGAAAAATATTGATCAAGCAGTCAGCAAGGGTTTAATTCATAAAAATCTTGCTGCTAGAAAAAAATCTCGTATTAGTAACCAAATTAAAGCTCTATAAAGAGGGTTTAGCCCTAGGTTTACTTCTAGATTATCAAATCATTGCTATAATTAAACCCTCACTGAGGGTTTTTTTATGTTTGAAGGTTTTTAACGCCATGATTAATGAAAGCGATAAGTCCTTGTTTAGGTCAACAGTTGAACATCAGCAGCCAGTTGACAAGGACAGCTCTAGAGAGAATAAAACCATTAAAACAAAATCAGAAAGGCCTTTTGAAAATTATAGTTTTCTTTATGAGCCAAATATTTCTGGCTCTCAAGAAGTCATTCATAATGTTGATGGCCTTTCTCCAAAAACATTAAAAAAGATGAAGCAAGGCAATATTGGTCATACCCCATCTATTGACTTACATGGATACAAAATAGAAGAGGCTTGCCGATCTTTGTCAGACTTTATTCATTTTCACTCAGATAAACGGTTTATCCAAATTATTCATGGCAAGGGATATCATTCTAATAATGGACTCTCAATTATGAAATCTCAAGTGATTCATTACTTAAAACAACACCCCAATGTTCTAGCCTTTTGCTCGTGCCCCCAAGACATGGGAGGAACCGGTGCGGTATTTGTTCATTTAAAAGCAAATGTTTAACCTTGAGGAAATATACTCAGTCTCCGACTATATTAAGTTGTGTAAAAACACGATTGAGAAAAATATACCCCAGTGCTTTGTCCAAGGCGAAATCTCCAACTTATCAAAGCCCTCTTCAGGCCACTGGTATTTCACTCTTAAAGATAAAAATGGACAAGTAAGATGTGCTTTTTTTAGATTAAATCAAAGAAAAATTAAATTCTCTCCTGAAAATGGAATGTCCGTAATCATTAGAGGGGCAACAACTCTTTACCCTCAGCGGGGTGATTTTCAACTTATCATTCAGCAGATGGAGCCTGCGGGGATTGGAAACCTTCAGTTGGCATTTGATCAGTTAAAAAATAAGTTACGAATAGAAGGATTATTTGATTCAGATAGCAAAAAAAATATTCCTTCACTCCCCAAAAAAATTGGCGTTATTTCTTCTGCATCAGGTGCAGTCATTAAAGATATTATCAAGGTATTAAAATCACGCTATCCATTTGCACAAATACTCCTCTATGACACCATAGTTCAAGGCGAAAATGCTCATAAAAAAATTATCAAAGCGCTTAAGGCGGCTGATCAATCTAAGAATTGTGACGTCATCATTCTTGCACGAGGCGGAGGCTCATTAGAGGATTTGTGGGCTTTTAATGAAGAAGATCTTGCAAGGGAAATATATGGATGCTCAACACCTATTATTAGTTCTATAGGGCATGAGACTGATACAACGATTGCTGATTTTGTCTCAGATCTCAGAGCTCCAACACCTTCTGCTGCTGCCGTAGCAGCAACTCCTGATATAAATACAATCCTTTACAATGCCTCAAAACTCAAGCAATATCTATGTGATTCTATAAAACAATCTATTGAATTAAAGAAAAATACTTTGGCACTCCTCAAGCTTAAAATTATTGATCCAAGCCAACAACTTCATCTCAACGCTCAAAAACTTGATGAATACGAATTAAGATTATTAAAACTTAACCAATCAGTTGTTAATGACCACAAAGAATACTTAAAGCAATTATCTTCTCAATTAAGAGTCCTGTCACAAAACTTTATTAAAACGAATCAGAATGATCTTGCTAATTATGGAAATTCACTGAACTTGCTTTCACCCCTTAATACCCTCTCTAGAGGCTATACAATGACTCAAAATAAAAAAGGAAAGATCATTACATCAGTCAAAAAAATAAAGGCCAATGACTTAATTTTTACTAAATTTCATGATGGAAAAGTTACTTCAAAAGTTGTCAATAAAGAGGATAATTAAAACATATAAAAGTAAATAATTTACATATGAAATCCGATGTCACACTATTCAGGAGAATTGGCTCAATAAGCTATGATTTTTTCCTAGTATTTTCATTTGTTTTCTTTGTTGCTGGTGTTGTAATTCTTGTCAACAATAAAGAACCAATTACAAATAGTTTTTTCTTTTTTTTAGTAACACTTCCTGCAATTTTTCTTTATTTTTCAATATCTTGGGTTAAAGGAAGGCAGACTCTTGGAATGAGAGCATGGAAATTTGAAATTGTTCAGAAAAATGGGGCAAATATAACTTTTAAACAATCTTTTGTTCGCTTTTCGTTGGCTGTTGTATCTCTAATTGGAATTGGTTTAATCTTTCAACTCCTTAACAAAAATAGATTGCCCATTCACGACTACTATTCTAGAACATACCTGAGCTCAATTTATAAATAAAATGTCGCGCAACCATTTACTACTACTCTAATTTTGAAGCCTAAAGTACAAACTGGTTTTATTGCTTTTATCTACAAGAATAAAATTACTCTTGCCTTGATTGTTGTATTGATAGCATTAGTGAAGCAAAATATTTTTGAAAATAATTTTCCTGGTGTTGTATTTGAAAGAGAGAGATCAATTGATCAAATTAGGGCCAACAATGCCAATTTAGCTTCTGAAAATACTATTCTTGAGAGTAAGATCAAAGGCTACACCGAAGAAGACTTGAATTTAATCGAATCCAAAGCAAGATTTAAGTACGGATTAATTAAAGAAGGAGAGTTTTTTTTCAAGGTTAATAGGATAGTTGAGACAGAAGCATCAACAGAAAATGACGAGGCTACATTATAATTGAGTGAATTGATCAAAATTGCCTGGGTGTAACCTCAAATATGAATAAAGATAAATATTTTCTTGTCGTCCCAGCAAGTGGAATTGGCCAAAGAATGAATTCCACAATTCCAAAGCAATATATTATTTTAGAAAATGGCTTAACCATTCTTGATCAGTGCCTCAATACCATCTTGTCAAATGATCTAATCTCAGGATTTATTGTTGCTCTTGATAAAAAAGATTCATACTTCAAATCTTCCAATTTTGCAAAAGACCCCAAACTGATTTCAATCGCTACTGGTGGCAAAGAAAGATTTAATTCTGTTCTGAACGCATTAAATGCTTTAGATCAAAATGCAAAACCAAATGACTGGGTGTTGGTGCATGATGCAGCAAGACCTTGCATTAGAAAAGAAGATATCAATAAGCTTATTGAAGAGGTTGCGGATGATAAGGTGGGTGGTATTCTTGCCAATAGAATAGTTGATACAGTTAAACAAATAAACAATGGTGGACTTGTTTCAACGATCGATAGACAAAAACTTTACATAGCACAAACACCTCAAATGTTTAGATATGCTATTTTGAAAGATTCCATTGAAAAAGCAATAGAAAGCAATATGCATATAACTGATGAATCTGAAGCTCTTGAAAATCTAAATTATTCAATTAGAATTGTTGAAGGCTCATCTAGTAATATTAAAATTACAACTCAAGAAGATATCCATCTAGCAAACTATTTTTTGAAGCATCATGAAAATTAAAACAGGCATTGGCCAAGACTCTCATCGGTTTGAAAATCAAAAAGGAAAGCCTTTAATGCTAGGCGGTATTAAATTTACGCACCCATTTGGGTTAAAGGGAAATAGCGATGCTGATGTAGTTTTTCACTCAATAACTAATTCAATTTCCAGTATTACAGGTAAAAATATCTTGGGTGATGTCGCAGATCAACTTGCACAAAATGGACATAAAGACAGCAGCGAATATTTGAAACTTGCACTGAGTGATCTGGCTGAATGGAAAATAAACCACATAGCCGTTGCCATTGAGTGCCAAACTCCAAAAATATCTCCACAAATTAGTGCTATGAAGGAGAATATTGCACAAATATGTAAAATTAATACCACCGATATTGGAATTACCGCAACCACTGGTGAGGATCTAACTGCCTTTGGGAAAGGCGAAGGAATTCAAGCCATCACAATAATCACAGTAAGTAAGTCATGACTCTAATAGACAACCCTACTCGATCAAAAATTAAAAAAATTCATTTTATAGGTATTGGTGGATCAGGTATGAGTGGTATTGCTGAAGTACTTGTTAACCTGGGTTATGAGATATCCGGATCTGATATTCAATCTAGTGATGCTACTAAAAAACTTGAAAAGCTTGGATGCACTATCAACTATTCCCAAAAAGCAGAAAATGTTTTAGGAAAGCAAGCAGTTGTTGTGTCGTCAGCAATCAATAAAAATAATCCAGAGCTTCAGGAGGCGAGGCAGCAAAAATTACTAATAGTTCCTAGGGCAGAAATGCTAGGAGAATTGATGCGATTTCGATTCGGGATTGCAGTTTCTGGAACTCACGGGAAAACAACTACAACAAGCCTTATTGTTCAAATTTTGAGTGAGGCAAAACTTGATCCAACCTATATTATTGGTGGAATTATTAATGCAACTGGAATGAATGCAAAATTAGGCAATAGTGACTACCTCATTGCTGAAGCAGACGAGAGTGATGCCTCATTCCTTCATCTTCAGCCAATGTTGAGTGTCATAACCAACATAGATGAAGACCACATGGCAACTTACAATCACAATTATGAAAAACTGACAGAAGCTTTTATTAACTTCACATCAAATCTTCCATTCTATGGAATTTGCGTTGCCTGTACTGATGATCAGGGCGTAAGAGATATCCTTAAAAAAATTCATAGACCTGTTTTAAGTTATGGATTTAGCGATGATGCAGACGTAAAAGCCTTAAACATCTCTCAAGACAAAATGAAAATGACATTTGATGTTAGTTGTCAAAAATATCAAAAGAGCTTTTCAGTTTCTCTCAATTTAATTGGTAGACACAATATCCTTAATGCACTTGCAGCAATAAGCGTTTCATTAGAGCTTGATATTAATATCGAAGATATTCAAAAAGCCCTATCCCACTTTAGTGGTGTATCTAGGAGGTTAGATTATCACCATGGACTAAAAATAAACAATGAAGATATTCCTTTATTTGATGATTATGGACATCATCCAAATGAAATTTCTGAGGTATTCAGCACCCTAAGAAACACTTTTCCAGACAAGAGACTTGTCGTCATTTTTCAGCCCCATCGTTACTCTAGAACTAGAGATCTATTCAATGAATTTGTGAGCAGTCTCTCTAAAGTTGACGCATTAATCCTTCTTAATATTTATTCTGCAAATGAAGCACCAATAAATACGATAAGCTCATCAACACTTGCTGATTCAATCAGAAGAAGAAGCTCGATAGATCCTATAGTTGCTAAAGATATTGCGGAAATTATTGAAATCATTCCAAATATTAGTTCAGAAAATGACGTGATTCTTACACTTGGCGCAGGAGATGTAAACAAAATTCCTCACCAGCTCAAAGAGCATTTTTGTTAGAAAGGAGCATGCTTAAAATCAACGAACCAATGTCAAAACACTGCTCCCTTAGATCTGGTGGAGAGACGAGTGAATTTTTTCAGCCTCTTGACACTCTTGAGCTATCAAAGTTTTTACAAAACAACTCAAAGCCCATCCTCATGGTCGGTTTAGGAAGTAATCTTTTAGTCCGCGACAAAGGCTTTGATGGCGTCACAATCCATACCAAAAATCTTAAAGAACTCAATATGTCTGATAACTTTATTGAGTCTGGTGCTGGAACTTCACTAGCAAAGTTGTCAAGATTCGCTTTAGCTAATTTTAAATATGGTGCTGAATTTCTAAGTGCAATTCCTGGATCAGTTGGAGGAGCGCTTGCAATGAATGCAGGTGCATTTGGCTCTGAAATTTGGCAATATGTCGTGTCGGTTAAAACGATGAGTTACTCAGGAGAAATTAAGGACAGAAAACCTAGTGATTTTGAGATTACTTATCGCTCCACTATCCATAAAAATAGCAATGAGTTTTTTGTTAGTGCTGTTTTTAATTTCAACTTAAAGGAGCAGAATGATGATGTAAGTGAATTACTCAAAAAGAGAAACTCTACCCAACCTATTGGACTTCCAAGTTGTGGAAGTGTATTCAAGAATCCAAAAAATCATTTTGCTGCAAAACTTATAGAGTCTAGTGGACTCAAGGGTTATTGCATCGGAGGAGCTTGCGTTTCAGAAAAACATGCTAACTATATTATTAATCAGGATAATGCAACGGCCCAGGATATTGAAAATTTAATTGCTCACATTCAAGATGTAATTAAGCAGCAATTCGACATAGAACTTGAAACGGAAATAATAATTATATGATTGCTGTTTTAATGGGTGGCTATTCTGCTGAACGCGAAATATCTCTTTTGAGTGGAGAAGCAGTTTATCAGGCTCTTTGTAAAAGCAGAATTGATTGCTTCTCATTTGATCTGAACGATCAGAATCTTCAAGAACTTTGGAAGATCGACTTCAATAAGGCATTTATTGTTCTTCATGGACGTGGTGGTGAGGATGGCTTTATACAATCTGAGTTGACTAAAAAAAATATTCCATTCACGGGATCAGATGCAAAATCCTCAAGTTTGTGCATGGATAAAGCTCTAACGAAAGACCTATGGAAGAACAATAACCTACCATTGTCTAATTCAATAGTTGCATCCAAAGGAAAACCACTTGACACTATTTCTTTCCCTTTGCCATGGGCAGTCAAACCCACTTTGGAGGGTTCAAGCATAGGGATAACTAAAGTGACAAATGAATCGGAACTAGATTCTGCACTAAAAGAAGCATTTCAATATGGTAATCAAGCCTTAATAGAGGAGTGGATTGATGGTGATGAATATACTGTTTCAATCTTGAATAATCATGCCCTTCCAAGCATCAAGATAACATCGGATCATGAGATTTATGATTATCATTCAAAATACTTCAGCAACAAAACTGAATACCTTTGTCCTTCAGATTTAACTAGCGAGCAAGAACTTAACCTTCAAAATATAGCTCTAGAAGCATTCAATTTAACTGGAGCTTCTGGCTGGGGGCGAGTTGACTTTATACTTGACAAGGATAGAAATCCTTTTCTTTTGGAGATTAACACTGTTCCTGGAATGACTTCTCACTCTCTTGTACCAATGGCAGCCAAGGCTTCAAATATGAGTTTTAACGATTTAGTTATCAAAATACTTAATGGCTAAGGAAAGAAAAAATCAAGTCAAAAAACAAAAAACTCCCGTAACTAGTGTTGTTAGAAAACTAGCTAGAAAACTAGCTTATTTGGTCTTAGCCCTTGCCTTCATTTTTGTGATTTATTTAGTTGATCGCTCAAAACTCCTAGATCCAAAAATTTCCTGGGAGATTGATGGTGTTTTAGTTACCGACGCCCAACGATATGAAGATTTAATTAAACCATTAATTGATAATAAATACCGAATAAATCTTAATCAAATAAAAATGAAGTTAAGAGAGAGTCAACGAGTCTCCAATGCAGAAGCTAAGAGGATTTTTTGGAATCAAATTAAGGTATCGATCCAAGAGCATGATATTGCTATGCGGTGGGGCTCTGATGGCTATATCTCATCTAAAGGAGTTCTATTTAAGCCAGACTTCACAATCAGATCAGAAGCGCCTCTAGGTCTTTTTTCAGAGTCAAATGTAACTGACGCTTTCTTTGACTTTAGACAATATCAAGCAATTTTAGACCCAGTTAAAATTTCTATCTTTGAAAGAACATCAATCGACGAATTAACTCTTGAAAACAATATAAAAGTTATTTTAGGACACCAAAGACAAGATGAACGCTTAAAGATATTTGTTAAATCTTTTGAGAAACTAAAAAAATATAAAAAAATTAGAACAAGAGGTATTTTTGATATGCGATACCCTAATGGCTTTGCGCTGAGTTATTCGCCAGAATAACCCTATAGCAAAGTGCAAAACTAATTGCCATCCAGTAAACAATCAAGCCCATAACAACCCAAAAGATCACTTGGCCTACTCCTAAGAGAATTATCAGGCCGAGCAGTATAGCTGGAACTCCTAATTTAATTATTAAAACACCAAATTGAACACTAAGGGAGAGTTTGATTTTTGTGAAGGAAGCATCATTTGCTAAACCAACTAGGTTAAGAGACATGGGAATGAGTAAAAAATAAATAATAGGGACCAAGAAAGGTGAAATAAAAATTGGAAACTGAGTAGCTAATGACAAAAATAAAAACAATAGAAAAAAACGACCCAACCTTAGATTTGGAAAAACGACGCCAAGTCTTGCAACTGCCTGATCACCTTTAACGACCAGTCTATAGATATTGATAATGAGTGCCATGTATGCATAGTCAAACATTATCAAATATAGTTCATAGAACCTCGGATACTCTTGGACTTCACCCACACCAAATAATTGAGCTTGGAGAGTCACCATTACTTCGGGCAATATAGTTATGAAAGGTATAGCAGCAAGAAGAGGAAATATACTCACTTCTAGTATCTTTTGCCAATTGGAATAAGAGAAAGCTAAGGTTGCAAGAATTGTTTGTTTAATTGGAATATTGTTCATGATAAATTTGAATTTACGACATTAATTGTAATAGTTAACTTATCTCCTGGTTGCAGAATATCTTTCTCATTTAGGTCATTCCAATCTCTAATCTGAGAGACTTTAACTTTATATCTTTGAGCAATTAAAGAAAGGTTATCTCCGCTTTTAACTGTGTAGACTATTTTTCTATTTATATCAATTCCAGTATTTGTTATTTTAGCTAACTCTGTCTTCTCTTTATCATCAATCAAAATAACTAATTCTTTACCAATCTGTAGAGGTGCTTTTGGAGCTATCTTATTCCACCTAACAAGTTCATTAATAGTCACACTGAACTCATTTGAAATCTTCCATAGACTATCGCCAGATACAACTTTATAGATTAATTTTTCTGAATTTTTGGTTGCATTTAATCTACTTTTCTCTCTTTGTATTTCAGACAATGAGTAATAGCCTTCTTTCTCTCTAGCCAAGGGCACAATCAGATAGCTGTTGGCTCTAATTAAGTTGCTCTTAATGTCATTTACACTCTGAATTTGGTTAATTGTAGTATTAAAGTTTTGAGCTATGACACTTAAGCTGTCGCCCTCTTTCACCTTATAGCGAGTCCAACTCACCTTAGGTCTATTTTTTTGGTTAGATAAAGTCTCAATGAAGTCATCTACCACATCAACAGGCAACAAAATTGTGTAAGGCAGGGTCTCAGGCGTTGCCCATCTTTTAAGGCCGGGATTAAATGAGTATATCTCATCAATACTTAAGTTTGTCCACTGGGCAATTAGGGCTAAATCGAACTGGGATTGTAACTTAACTGGCTCTAAGTATGGTTTATTTTCAATCATGGTAAGTTTCTGATTGAAGCGATCAGGATCTTTTAAAACCTTTGCTACTGCCAAAAGCTTTGGAACATATTTTTCTGTTTCTTTGGGCAGGTCTAGGCTCCAATAATCGATCTTTTTACCTTGCTTAATATTATTATCAATGGCCCTTTGAACCCTTCCTGGTCCCGCGTTATAGGCTGCAATTGATAGAAGCCAATCCCCATCAAACATTTGATTTAAATCTTTTAAATATTGCACTGCTGCCTTTGTAGAGGCAAGAACATCTCTCCTATCTTCGTGCCACCAGTCCTCATCAAGCCCATACATTCTCCCGGTTGACGGAATAAATTGCCAAATGCCAGTTGCCGTGCCGTGCGAATATGAAAATGGATAGTAATCAGACTCGACGATTGGTAGCAATGCGATTTCAATCGGCATCTCTTCTTTCTCAACCTCGGAAACAACGAGATACAGAAAGGGCTCAGCCCTTTTTGAGATACTGGCTAAGTAATCTGGTCGCTGGGTAATCCAATCGATATGACTTTGAATTCTAGGATTTTCGTCCACATTAATTGCTTGATTTTCAGCAATGATTCTCCATAGATCATGATTATCAGAATAACCAGCACTTTCAGAAGTATTAGGCTCGAATATGGCTAATTTGTTACTATCAACTATGCCCTTGCAACCAGACAGAACTAAAACTATGATTAAAAGTAGTGATCTTACAATCACTTTTGGGACTTGCTAGCGCATTCAGGAGAATCAGGCGCTGCCTTTCTCTTCTCCCATTCGTTAGGGGTATAGGTGTGCATTGCTAGAGCATGAATCTGTTTAAGCTCTTCAGAGAAGAGCTTATTTATAAAACGATGTCTATCAATCAGCTTCATCTCATCAAAGTCTGAGCTAACTACAACAATCTTGAAATGAGACTCAGTTGCAGGCCCAGAATGCTGGCTTGATTCGTTCACCACTTCACAGTACTCTGGCTCAAGTGCAAGCTGAAGTTGATCTTCTATGTGGCTTTGCATACTAATCATTATCTGTGCTCACATTGGCATACTCAAAGGAGTCAGAAAAGAAATTTTCTTTCTTTAATTTATTGTCTATACAGCTTTGAGCAGCAGCCTTGACCATAACAGGAGGGCCACAGGCGTATACTTCAAAATCAATTAAATCCTCAAAATCATTCATGACAGTCTCATGCACAAAGCCAGATCTTCCCTTCCATGAATTATCAGGCTCTGATAAAACTGGAATAAAGTTAATATTAGCATGTTTTTCACTCCACTCATCAGGCAGATTTAAATAAAAGTCTTGCTTGGTTCGAACGCCCCAGTATAAGTAAACAGTCCTCGTCGAATTCATCAAAATTAAATGCTCAATGATTGCCTTAATGGGGCCGAATCCAGTCCCTCCTGCTATAAATATGATTGGGCAATCACTATCATCTCTGAGAAAGAAACTACCCTTAGGTCCCTCAATCCTTAAAATTGTTTTCTCAGTCAAGGTATTGAATACAAAGTTTGTGAACTGTCCTCCTTCAACCAAACGCACGTGAAGTTCAAGTAAATTTGAATTGACCGGAGCATTAGCAATTGAAAAAGCCCTAGGATCAAAGTCAGGATGCTCAATGTCAAGGTACTGACCAGCCAAATATTGAAGAGATTGTGACCCAGGAATCTTCAAAATCAGTTGAACTACGTCATGGTTTAAATGATTGACCTCTTCAACACGACAAGGCATACTTCGTATCTGAATATTGGCAAGAGAGTCTAACTCATCAACCGCAATATACAAATCACTCTTAGCTTTGCATTGACACAATAGAGCAATGTTAGCATCCTGATCTTCCTCAGTTATCGCCTCAGGTGTTGGCCCATCATAATCGATTTCACCGTTCAGAATAACAGCTTTACATTGACCACAAAATCCATTTTGACATCCATATGGAAAGTTAAAACCATTGCTTAGTGCGCCATCTAAAACGGTCTCATCACTGCCGCATTGAAAAGATTTTCCACTAACCTGATTCAAAACCGTATACATCGTTTTAGAGATAAAGAAATAAAGCTGACATTATAATGTAGGTCATACAAATATAAGCTTAGTATTGATATGACTATTGGGTCAAAAAAATTTGTTTTATTTTTGATGGGGCCTACTGCCTCTGGGAAGACAGAGTTAGCTATTGAAATAAGCAAAACTATTGATTCAAAGTTAATCAGCGTTGACTCAGCCCTCATCTATAAAGGCATGGATATTGGCACTGCTAAGCCGGATAAAAAAACACTCAAAGAATTTCCACATGAACTCATAGATATTTGTGAACCTGAGGATAGTTTTTCTGTCAATGACTTCATTGACCTAGCAACTACACAAATTGAATTAGCTTTCAAAGAAGGCAAGCTTCCTATTTTGGTTGGAGGAACCTCTTTCTATTTTAATGCACTCGAGCATGGCATATCTAACCTCCCAGCGTCGACGGATAAATCTCGTAAACATTTCAATGAGCTACTGAAAAAGCATGGCAGTGAAAAGTTACACAATAATTTGAAAGAAATTGATCCAAAATCTGCTGAGCGAATTCACCCTAATGACTCTCAAAGAATAACGAGAGCACTCGAAGTGTATGATCTTTCAGGGGAAATTTTAAGTAGCTTGCAGGGCCAAAAAAATCACAAGAAACTCAATGCTCAAATTAAAAAAATTATTCTGATGCCTAAGAGATCAGAGCTGCATGAAAGAATCGAAGAACGTTTTATTGATATGCTGAAAAATGGCTTTTTAGATGAGGTAGAAACTCTCAGGAACAATAAAAAACTTAATCTTGATTTAGCTTCAATGAGGTGTGTTGGTTATAGGCAAGTTTGGAATTACTTTGATGGGAAATATAACAAAAAAGAGATGATTGAAAAAGCCATCGTTGCTACCAGACAGTTATGCAAGCGACAATCCACTTGGCTCAAGAATGAGAAGGAAGGACTATTATTAAGTCATAGTGATATCAATAGAGCAGTTAATTTCCTTCAATCACATGATGCTTAAATTGATCTCCTCGATCATTAAAATCATCAAACATATCAAAACTAGCGCATGCCGGCGAGAGAACAATAGCACCACCCTTAGCTAATGATTTAGATAGGCCAACAGCCTCCTCCATGGACCTTGCAATTTTTAGGGTTGGGACAGAAAGTTGCTCAGAAAAAACCTTACTAGACTCTCCAATAAGAACAACAGTTTGAACTTTTTCATTTACTAACTCTATGAGTTCTGAATAATTTTCTTTTTTTGCTATTCCCCCTAATATTAAAACTACTTGACTGTATTTTTCAAGGAGTGAATTAACAGCAGTTATAGTTGAAACAGCGTTTGTTGATTTAGAATCATTGTAAAAATCAACTTGGTTAATCGAAGTTATAAATTCTAATCGATGAGGCAAACCTTTAAAAGTTTTAGCTGCTTTTATCATTTCATCTATTGGTAATCCAAATTGATAACCCAAGGTTAGTGCAGCCAATAAATTTTCAATATTATGCTTTCCAACAACTAATAATTCATTACTACTAACTAAGCACTTGTCTTTATAGAAAACTTCATAGGAGCTACCCGCTTGCCTTGCCAAAAAACTACAATTTGAATTATTTTTTTCAATTGCAAAATAACTATCCCCTGCCATGTCACTTTGTAAAGGCTCATCAAGGTTGATAATTACGTTTTCACAATAAGGGTAAATTGATAGCTTTGAAGCAATATAGGCCTCATAGTTAGGATATCTATCAAGGTGATCTGGTGAAATATTAGTAATAACTCCAGCGAATAAATCTAGTTCACTTGTGTAATCCAACTGGTAACTTGAAAGTTCAACGATATAAAGATCTGCAGTATCACTGATGCTTTCCATAACAGGACTTCCAATATTACCGCAAATAACAGCATTTAACCTACTTGCTAAAGCCATCTCACCCAAGAGTTGAGTGACTGTAGATTTTCCATTTGAACCTGTAATTCCGATAATAGGCGCATTCGAATGACGCCCAAATAATTCAATGTCACTTAAAAGTTTTATTTTTTTTTCTCTAATCCATTGAACAATAGTTTCTGACTGAGCTATTCCAGGACTTATAATAACTTCATCAATGTCCTCCAAAATTGACTTACTCCATTCACCCATATAACAATCATCAAGCAAATGTTCTTTTTGGAAAGTTTTTAATAGCGAAGGCTCTTTTCTAGAATCAGCAATTCGAAAAATCTCATTATTATTGGTAAAAAATCGAGCAACTGACAGTCCCGTAATGCCCATTCCTAAAATAAGTTTCATGAAAACCTTGTGTTTTCGACCAAAATTGACTATATTTTACACTTTTACTTTTACAATATTATTATGCCAACAAACGTTCAAACAACTTCAAGTTCGATTGCGATTAATCGAACGCTAAGAAATACATATCAACTTCTATCCGCAACGCTTCTTTTTAGTGGCTTAATGGCATACCTTTCTATGTATCTGAATTTGCCATATTTTGGGCTTTTAATAACACTTGGAGGTTACTTCGGGTTATTATTTCTAGTCACAAAACTTAGGAATTCTGCCTCTGGAATACTAGCAGTGTTTGCACTCACTGGCTTCATGGGCTTGACACTTGGTCCAATTATTGGCGCTTATACAACGGCCTTTTCTAATGGATCGGAGCTTGTCGCAATGGCTATGACAGGGACTGCAGCAATATTTTTATCGCTTTCCTTCTATGCCATTGTTTCACAAAAAGACTTTAGCTTTTTAGCTGGCTTTCTGACTGCGGGAATTATCGTGGCATTTCTAGCAGGAATTGCTGCTTATTTTTTCCAGATCCCAGTGCTCTCTTTAACAGTTTCTGCTGCTTTCATTTTATTGATGAGCGGCTTGATTCTATATGAAACAAGTAATATTATTCATGGCGGGGAAACCAACTACATCATGGCGACTGTCACGTTATATATTTCAATCTATAATCTGTTTTTGAGCTTACTTCAGTTGCTGGGTGTTTTCTCTGGCAATGACTAGTGATTGACAGCGATGGATATCGCGCTAATATTGGTATTGTAATTACCAATGACAAAAAACAGATACTATTAGCAAAGCGATTCAAGCAAAGCGGGTGGCAACTTCCTCAGGGCGGAATTGATGAAGATGAAACTGAGTTAGATGCTCTTTATCGAGAGCTTCAGGAGGAGGTTGGCCTTGATTCTTCTCATGTCACTCTGATTGCCAAAACTCCTAAGTGGCTCAGATATGAACTTCCAGATGAGCACGTCAGAAGAACTCAAAAACCTATGTGTATCGGTCAAAAACAAGTCTGGTATTTGCTTAAACTTGACTCAAGTGATGATGAAATCTCTCTCGATTTACATGATGATGTTGAGTTTGATGACTGGAAATGGGTAGATTATTGGAAGCCTGTTGATGAGGTAATTAATTTTAAAAGGGATGTCTATGAAGATATGCTCAAGGCCTTAGCTCCAATTCTTTTTGAAAATGAGCACAGTATTCCTTCAAAATTTTCAAGGCCTCTTCAATTTACTGCTATTAAGCTATGACAAACTCTAGTCAAAATAGCCAATCCTTTACTGAAGAAACAAGTCCGAGCCAACCACGTTTAAAGGTAATTAAACTTTCAAAAGGTATCACTGAAAATTTCAAAAATGCTATAAAGAAATTTAATGTCCAGTCGATTGAATATAAGCCCTTTCTTCGCTTTCATATTGCCAATACTCTCAATGAGCTAACTCACAACAAATTAGGCTCCCTCCTTCTTGATAATCTTCATAATCGATCAACTGGAGCAATATTATTAGAATGCGAGGGGGCTAGCGATGAGGACACTAAAAGTGAGGATTTCATAGACTTTAATATTCTTCTCTCAACTGCAGTTTCGCATTTAATTGGAATGCCAAATCTTGACTCCATGTCTGGTAAGTTCTATGCTAGATTTAGCGTCAAAAATGACGATAACAGTGATAGCTATCTTCGACAAGCTCATAGAAGAATGGAGCTTCATAATGATGGGACTTATGTGCAGGAAAAAACTGACTGGGTGCTCATGCAGAAAATCATAGAATCAAATGTTGAGGGTGGAGAGTCGCTATTACTTCACCTTGATGATTGGACTGACTTGCAAAAGTTTTATGAACACCCATTGGCTAAAGAAAACCTTCAGTGGGGCTCACCATCAAGTAAAAATGTTGATTATAAGACCACTCATCCTATTTTCTTAGATGAAGATGAGAATGGAAAGCCAATGATGTCATATATTGATCAATTTGTTGAGCCGAAGAACATGGAGCAGGGTCTTTACCTCTATGAGTTAGGGGAATCTCTCGAGAATGATAGTGCCACCTACAGTGTCAAACTAAATGAGGGCAGCATGCTTATAATTAATAATTACTTTTGGCTTCATGGAAGAGATAAATTTACTGCCAATAAAAATCTTCATCGTGAACTACTTCGCCAAAGAGGTGTTTTTAATTAACCTTTATCAACAGACTATATAATCATTTAGTATTTCTTTCATATTATCGATATGTCTAAAGGCGAACTCTTTGACTATGTTGTTTTGGGTGGAGGTATTGTTGGCGTTTCTACAGCGCTTTCAGTGAAAACCAAGCACCCTGAAAAAAGAGTATTGCTTCTAGAAAAAGAAGGGTCTTTTGCACAACATCAAACTGGCCATAATAGTGGTGTGATTCATGCAGGTGTTTATTATGAGCCCGGCAGTTTGAAAGCAGAGTTTTGCAGAGAAGGACTTAAAGAAACAATTTCATTTTGTAATACTCATAACATTCCCTTTAAGCAATGTGGCAAATTACTTGTAGCCACAAATGCTCTTGAGCTAGAAAGAATGAACAAACTATTTGAAAGATGCAAGGCTAATCAAATAGAGGCTGAGATATTAGATCAAGAAGAACTCCATAAAATCGAGCCTAATATTGCTGGAATTGGAGCGATTCTAGTCAAATCAACTGGCATTGTTGACTACAAATTAATCACAAAAAAAATGATAGGAGAGTTCGAATCCATTGGTGGAGAATTTTTACTAAACACAAAGGTTGTTAATTTAGAAGAGAATCAAGATCAAATCAAGATAATCACTTCAAATGAGCAAATCTGTTCAAAGTATCTCATTTGCTGCGCTGGACTTATGGCCGACAGAGTTGCAAAGTTACTTAACATCAAAATTAACTTTCAAATCATCCCTTTTCGAGGCGAATACTACAGACTTAAAAAACACCACAATAGCCTTGTTAAGCATTTGATCTATCCAATCCCTGATCCCAATCTACCTTTCTTGGGTGTGCATTTAACTAGAATGATTGATGGAAGCATTACAGTTGGTCCAAATGCAGTTCTAGGATTTAAGCGCGAGGGTTATAAAAAATTTAATTTCAGTATAAAGGATACTCTTGGGTTCTTATCCTTTAGAGGGTTCCACAATGTGCTAAAAAAGAACTTTCGGTCTGGCGTATATGAAATGAAAAATTCATTATTTAAAAGGGGCTATCTAAAAGAAGTACAAAAATATAGCCCTCAAATTAAGCTGAATGATCTGAAGCCTTACCCAGCAGGAATAAGGGCTCAAGCAGTATTAGAAGATGGCACCCTTGTTCATGACTTTTTATTTGCAGAAAGCAAGCGATCTATTCATGTCTGCAATGCGCCATCTCCAGCTGCCACATCAGCCATTCCAATTGGAAAATACATTACTGAAAAAGCAACAAAAGCTTATAACAATTTAACCTAAAAAAAACTGCCTAATTGTCTCAGCAAACTGTTTAGACTGAACAGAATCAGGGGAAGAATTTAGTTTTACAAGTGCTGGGTCAACAAACTCCTTGGGAATGGTTACTTCCCTTCTCGCACTTAAGAGTGCCTTAATAAAGTCAACCAAAAACTCTGGATGAGCTTGCATTGTTAAAACTTTATCATTGATATAAAAGCCAGCATTTTCACAAAACTCTGAAGACGCATAAATCGTTGCGCCCTCTGGAACCTGAAGCACTTGGTCTTGGTGACAAATATTTAGAGTTACTTCCTCTGTCAAATTACCCATATAATCTGTTTTATTATTGATTTCATAGGTGTGCAGTCCCAAGCCCCAGCCCTTGATTGATTTTTCTACATGACCGCCAAGAGCCTGAGCAATAAGTTGATGTCCAAAGCACACTCCAAATATTGGAATCTTTGAACGATAAATATCATTAATCAAATCACTGACCTTTGGAATCCAAGAATGATCCTCATAGACACCGTGAGGAGAACCAGTAACTATCCAGCCATCGCACTCTAGGTGATTCTCAGGAAACACTGAATCAAGAATATTAAAGGTTTTGAATTTAAAATCATGTTTTTCAGAGCTAATAAGAGCAATGAGCATTTCAGCATAGGTACCATATTTTTCGACTAAATCATCAGACGCTCTGCCTACTAAAAGTATTCCTATTTTCATTATATTTATTGATTTAGTTTAGTTCTCTTGGTTTCTTTTTTGTTTTGCTCTAATGACTAGATAGTCATGAGCAATCGTTGCAGCTACAATTGCTGTTATATCGGCATGATCGTAGGCAGGTGCAACTTCAACAACATCCGCGCCTATAAAGTTAATACTTTCCAAACCTCTAATAATTCCCAAAGCTTGCGCTGAAGTTAGCCCACCTGCGACAGGAGTTCCAGTACCAGGAGCATAGGCTGGATCAAGACCATCTATATCAAAGGTAAGGTAAGCAGGTCGATCCTTAACAGTTTCAATGATTTTGGCAATAACTTCCTTAACTCCATTTTCATGTACCCATGGAGCGTCTAGAATTTTTACGCCTTTGGTATTACTGTTATGAGTTCTAATTCCAATCTGTATAGAGTGCTCAGTATCAATTAAGTTCTCTTTAATGGCTCTTGAAAACATAGTTCCGTGATCAAGCCTTCCATCCTCGTCAGGCCATGTATCGGTATGTGCATCAAAATGAACTAAAGCTATAGGACCATGTTTCTCAGCATGAGCTCTTAAAAGTGGATAGGTTACAAAATGATCGCCTCCAAAAGTGAGCATCTCAACTCCAGCGTCAAGAATAGTTTTTGCATGATTTTCTATCTTAGAAACGATATTGCCATGAAAACCATAATCTAATTCGCAATCACCATAATCTGAAACTGCTAACGTCTTAAAAGGATCTATCCCATCAGGAAAAGCTAGTAACTCAGCGAGCTGGACTGATGCCTCTCTAATAGCTTTGGGGCCAAATCTTGCCCCTGGCCTGAAACTAGTTGCAGCGTCATAAGGTATTCCACTTACAGCAATATCCACACCCTTAAGGTCTTTTGTGTATTTGCGCCTAAGAAAACTCAAAGCACCGCCATAAGTCATCTCATTAGCTCTTCCATAAAGACTTTTTTTAGTAAAAGCCTGGTCCGTTTTCATGTCTTCAAAGTCATCAATACTCATAAACTTCTCTCTTTATATTCTGTCTAGTAATGAATAATAAAGCATACCAATTTTCATACTTGGGTTTCGTAAAAATCTTCCCCCAGGGAAACTTTGTCTAGGAACTTTAGACATAATATCAAAAGTCTCTCCATTTCCAGTTATTTTCTCTGAAACTATTTTTCCAGAATAGCTTGCTAAGGCGACACCTTGGCCTGAGTAACCTTGGGCTGATATGACTTTGTCGTTATAAAGCGTTGTGAAGAATGGGAGGCGGTTCATTGTTATTGCAAGCTTTCCTCCCCAAGCAAAATCGATTTTGATGTCTTTGAGAAATGGGTAAATTTTCTCTAAAGGCTTAGTTACAATTGGCACGATATTTTTGGATAAATTTTTTGAATAGTTCTCTCCCCCTCCAAAAAGTAGGCGTTTATCAGCACTTAGACGAAAATAATTAATGACAAATCTTGAGTCAGCAAAGGCTATATCTCTTGGATTGATCTTTTGGACTGTTTCGTCATCGAGAGGTTTGGTTGCTACGATATAGTTATTCATTGGTAAGATTTTTGATGTCAATCTCTTCTCTAAATTATCAAGATAACCATTACAGGCTAGAATAACTCGATCGGCCTTGATAGTGCCATTCTGAGTCTGAACTTTGACATAGCTATCATGAACCTTATAATCTATTGCAGAAGTATTTTCGTAGACTTTGGCACCTGCTGCTATGGCAGCCTTTGCAATGCCTAGAGCATAATTGAGTGGATGGCAGTGGGCCTCACCTTCATCAAAACTACCCCCGTAATAGGTATCAGAACCCGTTACTTCTCTCATTTCATTGTCACTCAGATAGGTCATATCTTTATAGTCATATTTATTAATCATATGATCAACATAGCGCTTTGACTCCTCGCAATATCTCTGCTTATGGTTTGGGTGAGCGATTCCCTTCTTGTAGTCACACTGAATTTTGTATTTATCAATCAAATCTTTGGCATGGTATTTTGCCTCTTCTCCAATACACCACAAAGCCTTGGCTTTTTGAAATCCCAAAGCTTTTTCTAAATAGAATTGATCCCTCCTCATTCCGCCAGACACCTGACCTCCATTAGCTCCTGAAGCTCCAGATGCAATTTTGTTGGACTCAACAAGAACAACATTGACGCCCTCATTCGCTAAGTAAAGGGCAGATGATAAACCTGTATAACCGCCGCCTATGATGCAAACGTCTACATCATGTTCTCCATTGAGGACTGGCTGGTCTATATCAAAATTTCTTGTTGCCTGGTAATATGATTGCACTCTAAAAAAATTATTTGATTGACTTGGCTGTCAAATCAAGACACTTCCACACCTTTTCAAGAATTTCATCAATATGATCATTATTACAAATTAACGGCGGCGCTATAACCATCTTATTTTTGATAGCTCTCATGACTATGCCGTTCTCATAACATAAATCCCGACAAATCCCAACAACCTCACCACTATTTTCAAATCGTTTACAACTCTCTTTATCTTCAACTATTTCAATAGCTGCAAGCATACCAAGCTGTCTTGACTCACCCACCAAAGGATGATTCTCTAACTCCTTCCACTTGCTTGCCAAGTAAGGGGCAGTATTATTTTTAACTTGGTCGAGTATATTTGTGTTTTCCATTAGTTCAAGATTAGCAACAGCTGCAGCCATGCACGCAGGGTGTCCAGAATAAGTATAACCGTGAGCAAATTCTTGATTTGCAGCAACCAATACATCAACAATATCATCTCTTACAATTACTCCGCCAACTGGCAAGTATCCGGAGGTTACGCCTTTAGCAAAAGGCATTAAATCCGGCTTAAAATTGAAGTGCCCTGAGCCAAACCATTCTCCAGTTCTTCCAAAGCCACAGATCACTTCATCCGCCACTAGAAGAATGTTTCTCTCTTTACAAATCTTACTAATAGCAGGCCAATAAGTTTTTGGAGGGATAATAACACCTCCCGCACCCTGAATTGGTTCTGCAATAAATGCAGCAACGCGATCTTCGCCAAGTTCATCAATTTTATTAGCTAAACTCTGCGCCATTTTTAGCCCAAATTCGTCGGCATCAATCTTTCCACCGGCCTCAACACATGCATCGTAATAATAAGGTTGATCTATATGCTCAATATCAGCTATTGGCAGACCACCCTGCGCATGCATAGCGCTCATTCCTCCCAGACTAGCTCCTGCCATGGTTGAACCATGATAAGCATTTGTTCTACTAATGATTACAGACTTAGATTTATTCCCACGAGCTGCCCAATAGTGTCTTGCAAGCCTGACAACTGTATCATTTGCCTCAGAACCCGAGCCACAGAAATAAATCTTGTTCATTCCCTCAGGAGTTTTGTCAGCAATCATCTCGGATAACCTAATGGCTGATGGATGACTGGAGCCAAAAAAGTTATTGTAGTAGACAAGCTCTTTCATTTGTTCATTCACTGCCTCAATGATTGATTGCTGCCCATAGCCCATATTAACGCACCATAATCCAGACATACTATCTAATATTTTTTTACCATCATTATCGTAAATATAAACTCCATCTGCACGACTAATAATATGAGTTGACTCAGGATTTTTGATGTAACTTAAATCACTAAATGATTGAATTAAATGCTTTGCATTTTTTTGTTGAAGGGCTGAAGTACTTGCTGACATATTCTTTCCTTAAATAAGTTGAAATCACTAAAAAACTATCAATACTTTTTCATTCTTTTCTTTTAGATGATATAGTGTAATCTTTTTTTACTTTCTGACAATAATTTTTTTCTATTTTGTCTTTAAATATTAATACTCTATAAAAATCAATTAAGATAATTTATGAAAAACTTTGCAGAGAAATTTCTTGGCGCAAACCCCGAACTCAAAAAAATTGAATTCATATATGTAGATTTCAATGGCATCTCTAGAGGCAAAAGCGCTTCTCCAAAAACATTGATTAAGGCAGCTAGTGGTGGGTTAAAAATGCCAGTATCAAGCTATGTTTTAGATATTTGGGGTGATAATCCTAAGGGAACAGGCCTGGTAATGACAACAGGTGATGGCGATGCAACTTGCAAAGTTGTTGAAAACACTCTTGCAGTAACGCCTTGGAGCTCAAATCGAACTGCCCAGTGCCTTGTCAGTATGGAAGATAATGATGGAAACCCAATCTATGCTGATCCTAGAAACATACTTAAAAGTGTATTGAATCGATTTGATGAGCTTGGTCTTAGACCGGTCATTGCTCCTGAAATGGAGTTTTATTTAATCGATAACCAACTCACAAAACACGGACATCCTCAAATGCCACTTATTCCTGGAACGAATAGGCGATTCAAAGAAGTTCAATTACTTAACCTTAATGTTATGGATGATTTTGAAGACTTCTTTGATCTGGTTGATAAAAGTGCTAAATCACTTGGTATCCCTTCAGAGACAGCAATTGCAGAGTGTGCCCCGGGTCAATTTGAAATCAACTTACTTCATCATGACGACCCACTTCTGATGGCTGACCAAGCTTTTTTAATGAAAAGATCCATAAAGAACTGCGCCAAAAAATTTAACCTAAATGCCACTTTTATGGCTAAGCCGTTTTCAGAGGAAGCAGGCAATGGTATGCATGCTCACTTAAGTATTATTGACAAAAAGGGTGGCAATTTATTCAAGCTTGATTCAAATCATCAACCTCAAGGCATTTTTGCTGATGCGATTGCTGGTCTTCTAAAAACAACACCTGAATTTCTATCATTTTATGCATCGCACTCAAATTCCTACAGGCGTCTAGTTCATAATGCCGATCATGCACCGACAACGCTCAGCTGGGGCCATGAAAATCGAACTGCCTTAATCAGAATTCCAGAGTCATCACCAAGCGCTACTAGATTAGAATTTAGGCTCCCAAGCGCTGACTCGAATCCTTATTTAGTTTTTGCATCAATTCTCTCGAGTGTACTCTCAGGCATTCAAAATAAATATCCCCTAAGCAAAGAGACGATT
Organism: uncultured Gammaproteobacteria bacterium; assembly: GCA_902509905.1. Lineage (GTDB taxonomy): Bacteria > Pseudomonadota > Gammaproteobacteria > PS1 > Pseudothioglobaceae > Pseudothioglobus. Next base: position 53,841 of record CABWZI010000007.1, read on the forward strand.
GGGAATGCTCATGCACAGCATAAAGCTGATTTGGGTATCACTTGGCGAGAGGCTGTTGAAAAAACTAGCAAATCAAAAATTGTAAAAGATTTTTTTGGAGAAGAATTCCAAAAGTCTTTTCAAGTTGTAAAAGAACACGAAATTAGCAGGTTTGAAAGCACTGTTACTGATTTTGAATACAATTCATATTTAAGACATCTATAGTAGAAACTGAATTGTAATTAAAAAAAGGTGATTATTAAATACAAAAATTTAATATAATCCAATTAGTTAAAAGTAAAAATAAAAGGAGAAATAGAATGAAAAATAAGTTAAATAGTCTGTTTATAGCTGGAGCACTTGTATTCTCAGCTCAAACAGCGATTGCAGAAGAAGTAGTTAACGTGCTTAACTGGTCTGACTATATTGATGAACAGGTCAACGAGGACTTTACAGCTGCAACAGGTATTAAAGTCGTTTACGACGTATTTGATTCAAATGAAGTTCTTGAAGCTAAGCTTCTTGCAGGTGGTTCTGGATATGACGTGGTCGTTCCATCAAGTAGCTTCTTGGCGAGACAAATTCAAGCTGGTGTTTTTCAAAAGCTTGATAAATCAAAATTATCCAACATTGGTAACATGTGGAGTGATATCGAAGACCAGGTTGCGCAGTTTGGCCCTCTCAATGACTACTCAGTCAACTATATGTGGGGAACAACTGGAATCGGTTATAACGAAGGCATGATTAATGAAAGAATGGAGAACGCTCCAACATCATCCCTTGCAATGGTGTTTGACCCAGATGTAGTTTCTAAATTTGCAGACTGTGGTGTTCACTTACTCAATGCGCCTACTGAAATTATTCCAGCAGCACTTGCCTATCTCGGTGAGGATCCAAGAAGTACGGACTCTGACGTGATAGCAAAAGCTGAAGCTGTCTTAACTGCAGTTAGACCTCACATTCAAAAATTTCATTCATCGCAATACATTGATGCTCTTGCAAATGGAGATATCTGTCTAGTTGTTGGCTGGTCAGGTGATATCTTCATGGCGCAGTATGCTGCATGGGATGCTGAAAATGGCGTTGAAATCGTATACTCTATTCCTGAAGAGGGTGCGCTCATGTGGTTTGATCAGTTAGCAGTACCTAAGGATGCTCCAAACGCTGAAAATGCTCACAAGTACATCAACTGGATTATGGATCCTGAGCAGATTGCAACAGCTACAAACTATGTATGGTATGCAAACGGTAACTTAGCTTCTCAGCCACTACTAGATGAGGAGTTACTAAATGATCCAGCGGTTTATCCAACGCCTGAAGTCATGGCTGGGTTATACATTAGTCCTACTTATGACGCCAGGTCACAAAGAGTCATTACTCGGACTTGGACTAAAGTAACTACTGGTCAGTAATCGTAAATCATAATTACCTTCATGATGCCTAGCATCATGAAGGTTTTTACTCCATCTAACTTTTATGTCTGAATTGCACTCGGTCAACCCATGGCTTGACCCGTCTCAAAAACCCTATATTCAAATTGAAAATGTAACCAAGAAGTTTGGTGACTTCACAGCCATAGATAATCTCAATTTAGATATTTACAAGAATGAGTTTTTCTCATTACTCGGTCCTTCAGGATGCGGAAAGACAACTCTTCTTAGAATGCTTGCTGGTTTTGAAAAAGTAACTAATGGAAGGATCCTGTTGGATGGTGAAGATATTTCTGAGATTCCTCCTCATCTGAGACCCATCAACATGATGTTTCAGTCCTACGCTTTATTTCCTCACATGACGGTTGAAAAAAATATAGCTTTTGGGCTGAAGCAAGACAATCTCCCACCTAATGAAATCAATCAAAGAGTTGAGGAAATGCTTCAATTGGTTGAGCTTACAGATTTTGCCAAAAGAAAACCGAATCAGTTATCTGGCGGACAAAGTCAGCGTGTTGCTCTAGCTAGAAGTCTTGCAAAGAGACCTAAGTTATTGCTTCTTGATGAGCCATTGGGAGCGCTTGATAAGAGACTTAGAGAGCAAACTCAGTTCGAACTTATGGATATTCAAGAGAAACTTGAAGTGACCTTTGTTATCGTAACCCACGACCAAGAAGAAGCAATGACAGTCTCGAGTCGCATCGGTGTTATGGATTCAGGAAACTTAATTCAAGTAGCAACCCCTACAGAGATTTATGAAGCACCAGTCAATAAGGATGTCGCTGACTTTATTGGAGACGTTAATATTCTTAGGGGAATCTACAAGGGTCAAAATGATGTAGGCACTCAGCTCCACTCAGATGATTCAGACTCGATTGTTTTTGCAACACAGGAGGTCGGTGCATCGACTGGAGATGAAATGTGGTTCGCAATTAGGCCTGAAAAACTTGAAATCTCAAAAAAGAAGCCAACAGATCAGTACAATATTTTAAATGGTAGGATCGAAGATATTGCTTATGGTGGTAGCTTCTCTACATATCATGTTCGGCTCGATAACGGTAGAATTCTCAAAGCGATTCGTGCCAATCGAGTCAGAACTGAAGAGCATCACCTGACATGGGAGGATGAAGTCTATCTTCATTGGGCTCCTCACTCTGCGGTTGTTCTACTCTCTTAAATTTTGATGTTTACTAGTCAAAGAACTCAAAGCCTCTTGAAATCTATTTTCAATGGAAGGCGAGCTGTTATAGCAATTCCATATTTGTGGCTGTTAATGTTTTTTATGCTGCCATTTATCTTTGTTTTAAAGATTAGTCTTGCAGAGCCCATCATGGCAATACCGCCCTATACGGCACTTCTTGAGTGGGGCGACTCCTTACTTCCTTCTATTCGTGCCAGTCTTGAGAGTTACTTATTTTTATTCAGCGACTCTCTTTATATTAAAGCCTACCTCTCTAGCTTAAAGATTGCAATTATCTCTACGATACTCACGCTCATTATTGGGTATTCAATTGCCTATAGCGTTGCAAAGGCTCCAACTCGTTGGAGAGGAGTCCTATTGATGCTTGTAATTCTGCCCTTCTGGACTTCTTTTCTAATTCGGGTCTATGCGTGGATTGGAATCCTTAAGACTGAAGGCCTTTTGAATTTGGCTTTAATGTCTATTGGCATTATTGATAAGCCTCTCATCATAATGAATACTGACCTTGCTGTGTATATAGGAATTGTCTACTCCTACCTCCCATTTATGATTTTACCTCTCTATGCTAATTTAGAAAAAATGGATATGAGCCTTTTAGAGGCTGCAGCAGATTTGGGGTGTAGACCCTTTAAAACTTTTTGGACTGTGACTATTCCACTCTCAATACCTGGCATTCTTGCTGGCTGCTTTTTAGTCTTTATTCCTGTCATGGGTGAGTTTGTGATTCCAGACCTTCTTGGCGGCACTAAAACCCTTATGATTGGTAAAGTGCTGTGGACAGAGTTCTTCTATAACAGAGACTGGCCGGTAGCCTCAGCAGTTGCGATAATATTGTTAGCCTTGTTGGTAGTCCCGATCATGCTTTATCAAAAGTCACAAGAAAAGGCAATCTCATGAAGAAGTTTGGAAACTTTAATATTGCTGCCCTAGTCATTGGATTTTCTTTTCTATATATCCCGATCATATTGCTCATACTGTTTAGTTTTAATGAATCAAGACTAGTGACAGTTTGGGGCGGATTCTCTACAAAGTGGTATAGTGAACTGATGCAAAATCAGGGCATAAAAGATGCGGCTTGGGTTACGATCAAGGTTGCATTTGTCTCCTCTACTATGGCAACTATTCTTGGAACCATTGCAGGCCTAGTCATGACTCGTTTTGGCAGTTTTAAAGGAAGGACTCTTTTTTCAGGGATGATCTACGCACCCATGGTCATGCCTGAGGTGATCATTGGTCTATCTACCTTACTCATGTTTGTAGCGCTTGCTGTTGATAGAGGCGTATTTACTGTAACTCTTGCTCATATCACCTTTTCAATGTGCTACGTTGCTGTCGTTATACAATCCAGAATGTCTAGTTACGATGACAGTATTACCGAGGCAGCGCTTGATTTGGGTTGTACACCGTTCAGAACTTTTATATTAATAACACTTCCAATCATACTTCCAGCTGTCATTTCTGGATGGCTATTATCATTCACCCTATCCCTTGATGATCTTGTGATTGCAAGCTTTACATCAGGTCCCGGCTCTACAACTCTGCCCATGAAAATTTATTCAATGGTCAGACTTGGAGTTACGCCCGAAATCAATGCAGTTTCAACAATACTGGTTGGGCTTGTTACGCTTGGCGTTGTCACAGCATCGATTATTGGCAGGAGACAAAAACAACAAACTATCTAATTCTGAGCAGTTTCAGGGACACTTTTATCCTCAAGGCTATTATAATTAGCCTCTTTCAATAAATATGAACAAGGTTTAAGTATGTTAACGAATTCTAGTCTTTTAAAAGAGCATGGCTATGTCAACGGTCAATGGGTTGGCGATGATGCGAATTCTCGCTTTGATGTCACCAATGCCTATTCGAATGAGGTGATTAGCTCTCTTCCTGATATGGGTAAAAAAGAGACTGACGAGGCCATTGATGCAGCAAATAATGCCTGGCCTGAATGGAGAGCCAGAACAGCCAAAGATAGAGCTGGCATTCTTAAAAAGTGGTTTGACCTTATCATGGCTAATCAAGAAGACCTTGCGATTTTAATGACAGCTGAACAAGGAAAGCCAATTGCTGAGGCTAGAGGTGAGGTTGGATACGGAGCATCCTTTATTGAGTGGTTTGCTGAAGAAGGCAAGAGAACCTATGGAGATGTCATCCCAACTCCTGCCAATGACAGAAGGATTTTGGTTATCAAACAGCCTATTGGTGTTGTTGCATCCATTACGCCTTGGAATTTCCCAATAGCTATGATTACTAGAAAATGCGCGCCTGCCTTAGCAGCAGGTTGCCCAGTGGTCATTAAGCCAGCCGCTGAGACTCCTTTATCTGCACTGGCTATTGCCGAACTTGCAGATCAAGCCGGAATTCCTAAAGGCATTTTAAATGTCGTTGTTGGAACCAACTCATCTGAGATTGGAAAGGCGTTGACTGACAGCCCAATTGTTCGCAAACTCTCCTTCACTGGATCAACCGCGGTTGGAAAAATCTTGACTCGAAACTGCGCTGATACAATGAAAAAAGTATCGATGGAGCTTGGTGGCAATGCTCCTTTTATCGTTTTTGATGATGCTGATTTAGAATCAGCGGTATCTGGTGCACTTATTTCTAAATTTAGAAATACAGGGCAAACCTGCGTATGTACAAATCGATTTATTGTTCAAGAAGGCATCTACGATAAATTTGTTGAAAAACTCGGTGAAGCGGTTCAAACTCTCAACGTAGGTTATGGAATGGATGAGGGAATCAACCAAGGCCCTCTCATCAGTTTTAAGGCTCTAGACAAAGTCAAAGATCACTTAGCAGATGCAGTCGACAGAGGTGCTGTCATTGTGGCTGGCGGCAAACCTCACGAGAATGGCGGCACTATGTTTGAGCCAACCGTTATTAGTAATGTCGATACCTCAATGAAAATGGCCTCAGAGGAAACCTTTGGACCTCTTGCTCCCGTCTTCAAATTCAAAACAGAAGACGAAGCAATTAAACTTGCAAATGATACTGAGTTTGGTTTAGCCTCCTACTTCTATACTCAAGATATAAATCGTATCTGGCGCGTTTCTGAAGCTTTAGAATACGGAATGGTTGGTATTAATGAAGGCGTTATCTCTAACGAAGTGGCTCCATTCGGCGGCGTTAAAGAATCTGGATTAGGAAGAGAAGGCTCTCACTATGGAATTGATGATTTCATGGAACTCAAATATATCTGTATGGGTGGACTTAAGTAGGCTCTTTTTTGATAACGATTGAATAATTCTACTCAATCGTTATCACAACATTTTTAAACATGATTTCTAGTGAGACATTTCGCTGGTTGGTATAATGTCGCATTCGAATTTATAAATTACAAAAATGAAAGTTGGAATTCTTGGCCTCGGAACAGTTGGAGGCGGCGTTGTAAATGTGCTCCAGAAAAATAGTAAGTCTATCAAGAGACGAACTGGAGTAGAGATAGAGCTTGTTATCGCTGGTGTTCGTGATATTTCTAAAAAACGCATTTGCGATACAAAAAAAATTCATTTAACGGAAGACCCATTTGAGGTAGTCAATCACCCTGATATTGATGTAGTCCTCGAGCTTATTGGTGGCTTTGGGCTTGCCAAGGAGCTTGTTGAAAAGGCAATCAATAACGGCAAACATATAATCACTGCCAACAAAGCGCTTATAGGGAACCATGGAAATGAACTCATTAAGCTTGCAAACAAGAAGAAAGTTCGATTCCTCTTTGAGGCTTCAGTAGCAGGCGGAATTCCAATCATTAAAGCTCTAGAGCAAGGACTTAGTGCAAACAACGTTGAGTCGGTTGCTGGAATCATTAATGGTACCGGTAACTTTATCCTAACGGATATGAAAGAGAAAGGTAGAGACTTTAATGACGTATTAAAAGAGGCTCAAGCACTCGGATACGCTGAAGAGGATCCAACCTTTGATATCGAAGGGATTGATGCTGCTCATAAACTCTCGATATTGGCTGCCATTGCCTTTGGAACAGAAATTCAATTTGATAAAATCTATACAAAGGGTATCAGCAATATTTCAACTGAGGATATTCTTCATGCCACAGAGCTCGGCTATACGATTAAGCATCTTGGAATTGCAAAAAGAGCTGAAAATGGGATTGAATTACGCGTTCACCCTACTCTCGTTCCCAACAATAAACTCATCGCTCAGGTTGATGGGGTGATGAATGCTGTTATGGTTAAAAGTGATGCCTTAGGTACAAGCCTTTACTATGGTCCCGGAGCAGGAGATGAAGCAACAGCCTCAGCAGTTATTGCAGACCTCAATGATATTATCAATAATCAAACCAGTAACCATACCTTGGGCTGGAAGTCACAACAAAAAATTAAAGTCGTTGACAACAACTCGATTCATAGTGAGTTCTTTTTGAGGCTTTTAGTGACTGATGTCAAGGGGGTCCTTGCCAAGGTGACAGGAATATTTAATGATCACAACGTGAGTATTGAAGCCCTCATTCAAAAGCAAGTGGATGAAAACAATAATGCTCACATTGCAATCACTACGGACAAAGTCAGCACTAAAACAGTGATGAGCATTAAAGATAAAATTGAAGCAAGTGAATTCAATCAGGCTGACGTTCAAATTATTCATATTGAATTACTAGACTAAGTTTTTTGGGGTACATATGAGATATACAGGATTAATTGAGAGATATAGAGACCGGCTGCCAGTCGGAGATAAAACTCGCCTCATTAGCCTAGGTGAGGGGAACACCCCTCTCATCAGACTTGAAAACATTCCTTGTGAAATGGGAACACAAGTTGAACTTTACATCAAGTATGAAGGCCTAAATCCAACAGGATCTTTTAAAGACCGCGGGATGACTATGGCTGTCACCAAGGCCGTTGAAAGTGGCTCAAAGGCCATTATATGCGCCTCTACAGGAAACACTTCGGCAGCTGCAGCAGCATATGCAGCGAGAGCTGGCATAAAAGCTTTCGTCGTTATTCCTGAAGGGAAAATTGCACTAGGAAAGCTTGCTCAAGCCATGATTCATGGGTCAACCATTATTCAAATTAAAGGTAATTTTGATGATGGAATGCAGCTCGTCAAAGAAGTGGCAGAGTTTGCTCCAGTTTCGATTGTAAATTCAATTAACCCTTTTAGATTGCAAGGTCAAAAGACAGCTGCATTTGAAATTATTGAAGAGCTTGGTCATGCCCCGGATTATCATTGCTTGCCCGTTGGAAATGCAGGAAATATAACAGCTCATTGGATGGGTTATAATGAATACTTTGAGGCGGGTAAGGCCTCATCAACACCTACAATGCTAGGGTACCAAGCTGAAGGCGCAGCCCCTTTTATTCATGGCTCAAGAGTGGAGAAACCTGAAACTATCGCAACAGCGATAAGAATTGGAAACCCACAAAGCTGGGACAAGGCATTAAAACTCAGCAAAGACTCCAATGGCTGGTTTGACTGCTTTTCTGATAAAGAAATCCTTGCAACACAAAAACTATTGACTGAAAAAGAGGGAATTTTTTGTGAGCCAGCTTCCGCTATCTCGGTTGCCGGCGCTCTAAAAGACATCGAGTCTGGAAAGATTCCAGACGGATCTAGTGTGGTTTGTACTCTGACGGGTCATGGCCTTAAGGATCCAGATACGGCAATATCACAGTGTGATACTGGTGCAATGATTAATATTAGCCCAACGCTGGAAGAGGTTAAAAAAGCTATCCTTGATAATATGTAGTTTTTTCTGGCTGTAAAAGTTTATGATACTATTTAAGGATTTATGAGCAAACAGCACTACAAAACAATTGATGAATGCGTTGGAGGAACTCCCCTTGTTCGACTTCAAAGATTGAACCCAAATCCATCAAACATTATTCTGGCAAAGCTTGAAGGAAATAATCCTGCTGGCTCTGTAAAAGATCGTGCAGCACTGAACATGATCAACGAAGCTGAAAATAGAGGTGATATTAAGCCTGGAGATAGACTTATTGAGGCTACAAGTGGAAATACCGGTATAGCTTTAGCAATGGTCGCAGCAATCAAAGGCTACAAGATGACTCTTATTATGCAGGAGAACTTGTCCCAAGAGAGACGGGATGCGATGACAGCATATGGTGCAGAGCTCATTCTGGTTTCTAAGGAGCTTGGCATGGAAGGAGCGAGAGATCTAGCCAATGAAATGAGTGATGAAGGGAAAGGTCTTCAGCTGAATCAGTTTGCTAATGAAGATAATCCAAAAGCTCATTTGTCTTCTACAGCTCAAGAAATATGGAGCGATACAAATGGTGAGATTACTCATTTTGTGAGCTCAATGGGTACTACTGGAACTATTATGGGCGTTTCAAAATACTTAAAAGAAAAGAAACCTTCAATCCAAATTATTGGTATACAGCCTGATGGGGAATCTCATATACCAGGCATTAGGCGCTGGCCTGAGGGCTATCTTCCAACGATCTTTGACCCTTCAAGAGTTGACAGGATTATGGATGTATCTCAAGCAAGTGCAGAGCAAGCCACCAGAGATCTCGCAACGCATGAGGGTATCTTCTCTGGCATATCCGCTGGGGGAGCTGTGGCATCCGCAATTGAACTCTCTAAACAGGTTGATGATGCGGTAATTGTCACTATTATCTGCGATCGAGGAGATCGATACCTGTCCACAGGGGTTTTCAAGCCCTAGAACCAAACTATTTTTTGCAACTTAATACGTTTTGATGACTAGATTAACATCAAAATATGTGTACAATTGTAGATTCGTAAATTCTTAAACACATAAAGGAGAAATAAATGAGTATTAAGTTAGGCTTTAAAAAGTCGTCAATTGCTATCACAGCATTACTATTATCAATAGGCATGACTGCTAAAGCAGGCGTCGTTTATGATTATATTAAAAATAATAATGAGCTAATGATTGCAACTGATGCAAACTGGGCTCCATTTTCTTATATTAACGATGCAGGTGAGATGGAAGGTTTTGACGTAGATGTTGCAAGAGAGATAGCAAAGCGTATGGGTGTTGAAGCGCGCTTTATTACTCCTGCATGGGATGTCATTACTTCAGGTAACTGGAATATGCGTTGGGACGTGTCAGTTGGATCAATGACGCCAACTGCGAGCCGCTCTGAAGTGCTAAACTTCCCAGCTGTATACTACTACACTCCAGCAGCGTTTGCAGTTCATACTGATTCGCCAGTGACTACATTAGCTGGCTTAAATGGTAAAAATGTTTGTACAACAGCTGCTTCGACTTGGGAAATGTATCTTCAAGGAAACCTTGACATGTTAGATGCTCCAGCCTTTACATACAAGGTCACTCCTGGAACAATTACTTCTCTGGTTGATGGCTCAGCCTGCTTAGATGATACGCGTCTTGGAGCTGGTGTTCGTAATGATGCGGTTATAGATTCAGTTCCTATGCTTCAAAATGCAATAGACTCTGGTTATCCTATTAAGTTCTTGGGTGATAACGCTTTCTATGAGCCTTTATCAATTGCTACTGACAAGGGCAATAATGATCCTGAGCTAGATGCTGAGATTGCTAGAATTATTGCAGAGATGCAAAAAGACTACACTTTGACAACTTTGTCAATGAAGTGGTTTAAAAATGCAGACGGTAGCTCTAACGACTACACTGTTGCATATTAAACATAAGAGTAATTCTATAAGTTTTACTTAAGTTTAAGAGAAAGGTATGTTCGTCGATACCGTTGTTGAAGATAAGGCGCTGCACAAACCAGCATTTCTTATCGGTCTTTCAGTAGCGGTATTGGCGTTTTTCTTTGCGTTTAATTTCACCAATACCATCTTTGGTGAATTCTTATCTCCAGTTATTGGAAATCCTGAAGAAAGCGGTTTGTTTGGACGCTTTGTAGTCTCCTTTGTTCTGTCTGTAATTTTTGTGCTCAACTTGCTTGCAATTAGTTTTGCAAGACTGAAGATACAAATTTTGATTGTATGGTTTGAGTTATTCCTTCTATTCCTAGCTTTTGCGTACTCGTTTGATCTGAAGCTATCGTTCATTCAGAGCAGAATTGGGTTAATGATATCTAAGGGACTTTTTACAACAATCTATATATCAGCGGTTTCCATAGTTATTGCGACTGCAATAGCAATAGTAGGAGCAATCGCTAAACTTTCAAATAATGGATTTGCATACGCTATAGCGAGTTTTTATACCTCACTATTTAGAGGACTGCCTCTACTTTTACAGGTATATCTGATCTATAAAGGGCTCCCACAGCTGGGATTTATGGTGGATGCAATACCTTCTGGAATTGCCGCTCTCTCACTATGTTATGGCGCCTACATGACTGAAATCTTTAGGGCTGGAATTCAAAGCATCCCTAAAGGTCAGTGGGAGGCTTCAAGGGCTCTAGGCTTTAAATCTGGACTCATACTTCGAAAGATTATTCTGCCTCAATCTATTCCTATTATTGTTCCTCCTACAGGAAACCAATTTATTGCGATGCTGAAAGATAGTTCTTTGGTTTCAGTTCTCGGCATTTGGGAGTTGATGTATCTTGCAAAAACGCTTGGTCAAAGAGACTTTAGACATATGGAGATGCTGCTTACAGCGGCCATGATTTATTGGGGATTAACCATTATTCTTGAGATGATACAAGCAAGAATTGAAAGAAAATATCAACAAAAAACTTGATGATGAGTAGCGAAATAACAAATCAAAATCCGGTCATTTCTCTGAAGGGAGTCAACAAATGGTATGGCGACTTCCAGGCTCTTAAAGATATCAATCTTGAAATCAATGCCAAGGAGAAAATTGTTATTTGTGGACCATCAGGGTCAGGTAAATCAACCTTAATTAGATGCCTAAACCGATTGGAAGCTCATCAGGATGGGCAAATTCATGTCACTGGAATTGAGCTTCATGAAACCATGAAGGATATTGACATTGTTAGGCAAGACATCGGAATGGTCTTCCAAGGGTTTAATTTATTCCCGCACCTGACTGTTCTTGAGAACTGCATGGCGGGACCAAACTGGGTCAGGGGGATTGATGAAAGTGAAGCCAAAGAAAGGGCTATGTCACTCCTTAAACAGGTCAAAATTCCAGAACAAGCAGACAAATATCCTGAACAGTTATCAGGCGGACAGCAGCAACGGGTGGCGATTGCAAGAAGTTTGTGTATGCAGCCTAAAGTCATGCTTTTTGATGAGCCTACCTCAGCACTGGATCCAGAAATGGTTTCTGAAGTACTCGACACAATGGTAGAACTAGCAAAAAGCGGTATGACTATGATCTGTGTTACCCATGAAATGGGATTTGCAAAGCAGGTTGCTGACAGGATTATTTTTATGGATGAGGGTGAGATTGTTGAAGAAAATACACCAGAGGAATTCTTTAATAACCCTCAAAATGTTCGAACTAAGACCTTTCTAGATCAGATTCTGAGTTAAGCTGACTCTTTAAAATACTCTCTGAAAGCATCAATGACAAAGAGTATGTCTTTCTCTTTGATTCCAAGATGACAAACTAACCTGCCTCTATCCAGATTAGAAATAATGATTTCTCTTTCTAATAAAAACTTTTCAAGCGGCTTTCTATGAGGCTCAGGACAGTTAACAAAAACCATATTAGTCTGACTCTCACCAAAGTCAACCGACATCTCTTCAAATGAAGATAAGCCCTTTGCTAGGAGTTTAGCATTATCATGATCCTCCTGAAGCCTTTGAATGTTATTTTTTAAAGCAAACATACCGCAAGCAGCAATGACGCCGACTTGTCTCATGCCGCCTCCAAGCATTTTTCTGAGTCGATGAGCTTTATCAATTGTCTCTTGGTCTGCAACTAGCAGTGAACCCAAAGGAGCACCTAGTCCTTTCGATAAGCAAATTGATACACTATCAAAAGAGTCTGTTAATTGTTTCATGGATAATCCAGTTTTGATATGAGCATTAAATAGTCGTGCACCGTCCAAATGCACTTTCAGTTTTTTACTATGAGCTTCCTTTGCGAGCTCATCAAGCTCACTCTGAGGCTGAACCTGTCCCGAGAAGGTATTTTCTAGGCAGAGTAGTTTAGTGACTGCATAATGTGGATCATCATCCTTGATTTGATTGAGCATATCCTCAATGTTCATTGAGCCTGATGCTGAAGTCTCAATAGGGCAAATGCCAACACCGCCTAAGACTGAAACGCCTCTGGCCTCGTATACATTGGTATGATAATTTTTTCCTATGAGGACTTCATCACCTCTTTGGCAATGAGAAAGCATTGCAGTGAGGTTGCTCTGAGTGCCACTAGGGAAGAATAATGCTGCCTCTTTATCTAAGAGTTTTGCTGCATATTTTTGAAGATCATTGACCTCTTGATCTTCACCATAGACATCATCACCAAGCCTAGCATTCTCGATGCATTCAAGCATTTCATTAGAGGGAAGAGTAACAGTATCACTTCTAAAATCAATTGGATTTTTTAAACTGATTTTTTGCGAATGGCTTGTATTAGAATTATATTGATTCATAGACTGCCTTATAAAGGCTTAACAACTGCAAGAACAATGATAGAAATCAAAAAAACGACCGGAAATTCATTAAACCATCTAAAGAAAAGATGGGACTTAGTATTTTTGTCAGCAGCAAAAATGCCAACCAAATAACCGCAATAAAAGTGATACCCAACAAGAATTGCAACTAGCAACAGCTTAATCTTAAGCCAATACATACTACTATAGACCTCCCAAGCATAGCTCTGAAGCATCCAGAAACCCATTATGGTAGTTAATATAAAGCTCGGCATCATGATCCCGTTATAGAGCTTTCGCTCCATAATCTTGAACCGCTCTATACTGATTTCATCCTCAGCCATGGAGTGATAAACGAACAGCCTTGGCAAGTAAAACATCCCCGCCATCCAAGAAACAAATCCAAAAACATGTATCGCTTTAACCCAGAGCATAATATA
>CABWZI010000008.1 GCA_902509905.1 uncultured Gammaproteobacteria bacterium
TAAAACTATAGTTTTAGCAAATGGCCCTTCGCTTAAAGATGATATTAAACTTGTTGTTAAAGAAAAAGAAACATCTGAGATATATGTATTAAATTATTTTGCGTCAACAGATTATTTTGAGAAATTAAAGCCGCAGTTTTATGTTCTTGCTGATCGCGTATTTTGGGATCAAGGCGTTAATGATGATATCAAAGAAGATAATATAAAGTTATTCCAAAATTTAGATAAGGTTGATTGGAAAATGAATATTCTTTGCCATGAAAAGGGATTTAAATGGGTTAGTGAGCGATTGGATAAGAATAAAAATATAAAAATAATAAGTGCAAGGTCTGTCAATATTGAGTTTAAATCTGAAAAAATATATTTACTTTCTATCAACCAAAAAATCACCACTCCACATTTTATAAATGGACTTGTATTGGAACTTTGGCATGCTATTTACAGAAAGAGAGCTGATATAGAAATTTATGGCGCAGATTTTTCATTATTCAAAGAATACTATGTTGATCAGAAAACAAATGATTTGTATTCATCATTTTCACACTTTTATCAAAATACTGATGCGCAAAAAAATGCAGCTCATAAATATCCAGGGGAACCAAAGAAGATGCTTCACACTAGGCTTAACCAACAATGGAGTTCTTTCTATCAAATGTACCTGCTCTCAAAGTTAGCAAAAAAAAATAAAATAAAAATTACAAATCTTTCCTCAAACTCTTTTCTTGATTGTTTTGATCGATCAAGATAACTGAATTTAAAAATGCAATTAATAAAAAATTTTTTGATTATTGCGGCTGATTTCTTAAAAAAATCTTTGTTACTTTGTAATCTTGATAGTAAGGAATCAAAAGGGTACATCTCTTTAGTTTCAATGATTCGCTTTTTACCCTTTACAAGAGTAGTAGTTCCTTTCTCTTTGGGAAGAACTATTAGGGGCACCTCATTCAATGCGAATTTCACAGAAGATCCTTATGGTAAATTATGCATGGATATTTTTAAAGGTGAAGATGACAAAGTTATATTTGAAAATTTATTAAATGCATTCAAAATAGAGAAGGATTTGAATGCATCAGATATAGTTAAATTAAAAAACCATAACTTAATGAATTATCCTGCTTGGGCGGTTGTTATGCCTTGGGAAAAGCAAAGTATTAAAGAAAAGTTCGAAAATTACCCTCATACCTTCTATAAGAATAGATCTAATAACAACTTGATTTTTGATGATAACTCTAGATTATCAATAATTGAAACTATGTATTCGTCAGAGTCAATAAAAAGCAAAATTAATCAAATGAAAAAACTATATTTAAGTATAAAAAACAATGGTTTAAAAAAAAATAATGATTTACCAAAAATTAATATAATGATTGATTCAAATGAATGGAGATGGTTTATGGGTGATGCAGGCAATCATCGATCTTATATTTGTGCATGCTGTGATTATAAGCTGTTTGAAGGAAGGATTGCTTCGATCATAAATAAAAATAAAATTAGTAGTTGGCCAAATGTCAAGAATGGAACCTATTCGATAAAAGATGCTGAGAAAATTTTTGATAATTACTTTGACGGATCTAATGTTCTAAGAGGTGTTGTGTAGAATGACTAGAATTTTAGTTATATTTTTAGCTTATGTTTATTAAGACTTTTTATTTTAGTATTAAGCAATTTTGCAAACTAACTGGAACATCTTTTTCTTTTTCTTCAGATGGAGAAGATGTTATTCTTATGAAATATCTTTGTAGAATTAAAAATGGTATTTACATTGATATTGGATCAAATCAACCTGTAAAACACTCTAACACTTTTTTATTTTATTTATCAGGATGGAAAGGAGTTTGCATTGATCCATTGCCAAAACTAAAGACTAAATACAGATTTCTTCGACATAGAGATAAATTTATCAATGCTGGAATCCTTGGATCAAAAACAAAAGTCGAAAAAAAACTCAAATTTTTTTATTTTAATAAAAATAGAGACAATAGTACCTTTGATCAAACCAGAGTCAAAGAACTAAGTGAAAATTTTGGAAGAGAGCCATCTTTGGTTATCGATATTCCTACGGTTAAAATTAATGAGATACTAGCTTCTTGTAAGAATATTTTTGGAAGAAGTAAAGAAATAAATTTATTGAACCTTGATATTGAGGGTTTTGAGATAGATATATTAGAAGATATTTTTGCTAATGAGATCTACCCTTGGGTTGTATGTGTTGAAGAATTAGGGCAGTTAGCTGAAACAATAAGAAGTGGTGACATTCATCGTTTGATGACTAGTAAAGGATACATTCTTGGATCAAGAACGTTTTTGTCTAGTATTTATATTCTTAGAAATCAGATAAATAATTTACCATCTCCTTATATAAAAGAATTAAAAATATGAAGGTAGTTCATCTTAATAATGCTGATATTACTGGTGGAGCTGCTCGAGCGGCATTCCGAATTCATAAATCATTAATTAAGAATGGCCTTCATTCTCGAATGTGGGTTAATGATGCAAAATCTGGTGATTATACTGTTAATGGTCCAAATGGAAAGTTAAGAAAAGCATTTGCTCAATTTCGAAGACATTCTGTATATCCAATTATGCAAACAATGAAAACTCAAAATTCTATACTTCATTCTCCAGCAATTCTCCATTCAGCATGGGGCAAACTTATTAATAATTCTGAGGTGGATATCGCACACTTGCATTGGATTGGTGGTGAAATGGCTTCAATTTCAGATATTGGTAAAATTAAAAAACCTGTAGTGTGGACACTTCATGATATGTGGGCTTTTTGTGGCGCAGAGCACGTTTCTTGGGATCAACGGTGGAGAGATGGCTATACTAAACTAAATCGTCCTAGTGAGGACAGAGGTCTGGATATTAATCGGTGGACTTGGAAAAGAAAACTTAAGCACTGGAAGAATCCAATCCATATTGTTGCTCCAAGTGAATGGCTAGCAGATTGTGCAAGGAGTAGTCAAATTATGCACGATTGGCCAGTGACAATGATTCCAAATTGCTTAGATACTGATGTCTGGAGGCCTGTAGAAAAAAAAATTGCCCGTAAACTGCTTGGTTTACCAATAGATGAACCCTTAATAGCTTTTGGTTCTTATGGTGCTAACTCACAATATCATAAAGGTTTTGATTTGCTTGCTCAGGCACTAAGTCATCTTTGTGAATTAAATGAGAATGCTGAGCTAGTAATTTTTGGGCAACCTACTCCAAAAAAGAAACTTAAGCTTGGATTTCCTGTGAATTTTATGGGGCATCTTTATGATGACCTCACCTTACGTGTACTTTACAGCGCAGTTGATGTGTTGGTAGTTCCTTCCCGAAAAGAGGCATTTGGGCAAACGGCCGCTGAAGCACAATCTTGTGGAACCCCCGTTGTTGCTTTTGAAATTGGTGGCTTATCAGATATTGTAAAACACAAAAATACTGGTTATTTAGCTGCTCCTTTTGATACAGAAGATTTGGCAGACGGGATTCGATGGATTTTGTCAAATGATGCTATTGAAAGTATTTCTGAGAAAGCACGCAAAAGGTCAGTTCAAAAATTTTCTTACGATATAGTTTCAGAACAATATAAAGTTTTATACAAAAGTTTGTTATGATTTATTTAGGTCAAAAATTTGAAGGATTTCCAAATGATTTTTTTGGCCTTATTTAAAATGGTTTAATTTATGGATGAATTGATAAAAAAGATTAGTGAAAATAATGCCACTGTTGGTGTAATAGGCTTGGGTTATGTTGGCTTGCCACTGTTGCTAAGATTTTCTGAGATAGGGGCTTCAGTTATTGGTTTTGATATTGATACTACAAAAATTGAGAAACTCAATAATGGCGAAAGTTATATTGAAACAATTTCGTCATCTAGAGTAATTGACTCTATTAAAAGAGGCTTTGAATGTACTTGCGATTTTTCCCGAATTACTGAAGTTGATGCAATTATTATTTGCGTCCCAACTCCTCTAAATAAATATCGTGAACCAGATTTAAGTTTTATTTTAGGGACCATGAAAACTATTTTACCCTTTCTTCGTGAGGGTCAAATTGTTTCACTAGAAAGTACGACTTATCCTGGAACAACTGAAGAAGAATTACTTCCTTTGATTAAGTCAACCGGTTTAAAGGTTGGAGAGAACATATTTTTAGTTTATTCTCCAGAGAGAGAAGATCCTGGAAATCAAGATTTCAAGACTCATAATATTTCAAAAATAGTTGGAGGTCTTTCACCTGCTTGTCTTGAGGTTGGCAAAGCACTTTATGAACTTGCTATTGACAATGTTATACCTGTAAGCTCCTCTAAAACTGCAGAAATGACAAAGCTATTGGAAAATATTTATAGAGCTGTAAATATTGGACTAGTTAATGAAATGAAAATTGTTGCTGACAAAATGGGCATAGATATTCATGAGGTTATTCGAGCTGCCTCTTCAAAACCTTTTGGGTTTACACCTTTTTATCCTGGGCCGGGCCTAGGTGGCCATTGTATACCTATAGACCCTTTTTACTTGACATGGAAGGCACGTGAATATGATTTGAGTACCAGATTTATTGAACTTGCTGGTGAAGTCAACTCTAATATGCCATTTTGGGTTTTAGACAAGGTAATTGATACACTTAATAATCATGGAAGGCCTGTTAAAGATGCTAATATATTAATTCTTGGAATTGCATATAAGAAAAATGTAGATGATATGCGTGAATCCCCCTCAGTTAAATTAATGGAGCTTCTAACTGCCAAGGGTGCAAAAATTAAATATAGTGACCCTCTAATTCCATTTTTCCCAAAAATTAGAAAATATTCTTTTGATCTAAACAGTCTTAATCTCACCCCAAAAAATATAGCGAATAATGATTTAATTTTATTAGTTACAGATCATGATGAATTTGACTATGAGTTGATACAGAAACACGCAAAAATTATTATTGATACAAGAGGTGTATATCTAGAAAATTATGAAAACGTAATCAAGGCTTAAAAATAATGATACACGTAGTTATTCCTGTTTTTAATCGGCTAGAATTAACAAAGCCTTGTATTGAATCTATTAAGAAAAACGAAAAATTTTGTGCACTAAGTATTGTTTTGATAGATGATGGATCATCTGATGGTACATCTGAATGGATCAAAAAAAACTATCCAGAAATAACAATCCTCCATGGAACTGGTTCATTATTTTGGGGTGGAGCTGTTCATTATGGAATTGAATATATTTTAAAAAGTTTCAATTCAAATGACTATATTTTGCTAGTAAATAATGATGTTTTTCTTGCTGAAAATACCATTAGTGAATTGGTAAGTTTCTGTGAGCAAAAAAATCGAAAAGCAATAGTAGGTGCGCTTTCATTGGATCCTAACAATGAAGGAAGAATTTTAAAATCTGGTACGATTGTTAAAAGCTGGTTTTTTAATTGGACAAGACATGTCTTTATAGGTCAAAAAATTGAAAATATCAGTTCCAATTATGGTCAAGAGGTTGATTTTCTTACAGGAAGATGTTTATTGCACCCTATTGAAGTATTTTTGAGAGCAGGTAATTATGATTCAATTTCCTTTAGGCATTATGGAGGAGATGATGAATTTTCGATGAGAGTAAAAAAATTCGGTTTTAAAACATTTCTTTATACATCTGCGTTTATTTATATGCAGCAAACAAGTCCATTAAAATTAGGTTTGTTCGATACTTTTTTTAGCATCAAATCTAGCTCTAATATAATAAATAAATTTAAATTAAGTTATAGAGTGGCTCCACCATTAGCTAAGTTTAATTTTTTCTTAATTGGAGTATTTAAGTCAATTTTTGTAGCTCTAAAAAATGTTAACAGATAAAAAAGTTAATATAAGTAGTTCTTCCTTGCTAATATTTTTTGTTTCAACGATATTTGCATTGATTGTTGGTTCCGGTATTTATGGATATGGAATTGATTATTTCGCAGCTTATCATAAGCCTAATTTAATTTGGGGTGGGTTTTTTGATCGCTTTGGATATAGAGTGGCAACACTAAGTATTAATGGGGTTCACATTGGTGTCCATTTAACCACTTTCATTCTTTCAATTTCAGTAGGTTTTTTCATTAGAAATCAACTTAAGTTAAAGTTAAATTACTCTTTTGCTTTTTTTGCTTTTATTTATCTAATATCAATTCACACCTGGCCTATCATAATGTCTACTTCTAATGCTATGAGGCAAGGTTTGACAATGTCCTTCATATTTTTGGCTTTGATTTCTAGTTCTCAAAAAAACTATATTAGCATGTTATTTTTTTGCCTTATTTCGGTCTTCATGCATAAGAGTGGTTTAATTCTGACTATGATTATTGTTTTAGCAACCTTTTTAAGTGATACTTTGAAGTTTGATAATTTAGCTAGAAGAAAATTGATTAATAGTCTCATTGGAGTTATTGGTTTTTTTGCACTATATATTGCCATTAATTTCATTTTCAATATACTCGATGATAATGGTCCCTCAAAGATAATTGAAGGAGATTTTAGAGCTGCATTTTTTATGATTGCTTTTTTTTATATAACGTTATCTTTTTTTTATGAAAATCTTACAACTGGCCCAATAAATTTGACTTTATATTATTATAGTTTTCTTTCTCCAGCAATTTTATTTAGTGGATTAAATTGGGAGTATGAAAGATTAGGAATGATGATGTTAATTCCTTACATTCTCTCTTTTGGTAGTATATTTAATAAAAGCTCAAATACAATATACCTTTCTATATCCTTTATAGCGTTGCTTGCTATGACTATCTTTACTGGGATGTATGATATTGGATTACGAAATTGGAATGAATATTTATAATCAATCAGTTAAGCTTTATGAAAATTATTTATCTTCACCAATTTTTTAATACACCCTCAATGCATGGTGGCGTAAGATCTTATGATATTGCAAAATCTTTAGTTAATAATGGACATACCGTTACCATGCTTACTTCTTCGAGAGAGGTTTCAGATAAGGCAGGATGGGGTTACACTAATGAAGATGGAATTGATGTCCATTGGTTGCAATTGCCCTATTCAAATAAATTAAGCTATGTAAAAAGATTAAAGTCATTTTTTTTATTTGCATTTCATTCAGCAAAAAAAGGCTCAAGTGTGAGCGGTGATATCATTTATGCAACTAGCGCTCCATTAAGTATTGCAATTCCGGCAATATATATTTCATGGAGAAAGTCAATACCGATGGTATTTGAAGTTAGAGATCTTTGGCCAGAGGTACCTATTGCAATTGGTGCTATAAAAAACTCATTAATTAAGTTTTTAGCAAAACTCTTAGAAAAATATACTTATAAAAAATCTGAAGCTGTTGTCGCATTATCTGAAGGGATGAAAAATGGAGTAATTGCTACGGGATATGATGCAAATAAAGTCTTTGTAATTCCAAACTTTTCCAATTTGGAATTGTTTAATGCAGAGTTTTCATCCGAAAAATTTCGAAGTAAGAGAGAGTGGTACCGTGGCTCACCATTATTGGTATACACTGGAACCTTTGGCCTGATTAATGGAGTAACTTACCTTGTCGATGTTGCAGAGCATTTGGCATTATTGAATTCTAATGTAACGATTTTATTGATTGGCCATGGGCGAGAATATGATTTTGTAAAATCTTATGCCGAAGAAAAAAATGTACTAAATATAAATCTATTTATTGAGCCAAGTATTAAAAAGGAGGATTTACCAGAAGTATTAGCAGCTGCAGACCTCGCTAGTAATCTAGTTATAGATTTGCCAGAACTATGGAATAACTCTGCTAACAAATTTTTTGATGCACTTGCTAGTGGAACGCCTTTACTAATAAATGGAAGCGGATGGCAGGCAGATTTAATAAATGAAACAAAATCAGGAATTGTAACTTATGGCAAAACTATTGAACAGTCAGCCAAACTTATTGATGATTTTTTGAGAAATAAAAGTTTAGTTAAAGAGTCATCAAAGAACGCCCTAAATTTATCTAAAAAGCTATTTGATAAAGATAAACTAGTGAAAGAAGTTGAGGAAGTATTGGACTATTCATTGAGGCAAAGAATATCAAGGATATCGCAAAGAAGAAAAAATGAGAAAGTATAAGTATTCATTTGATTTAATATTAATATTTTTAACTCTACCAATATTAATTCCTGTTTTCTTGCTTATTGCAATACTGGTTTTTTTCAAGTCAGATTTTGAAGTATTTTTTAAACAGGAACGCCCAGGATTAAATGGAAAGGTTTTTTACTTGTACAAGTTCAAAACAATGATGGATAAATTTGATTCTGAAGGAAAATTGAAATCTGATACTGAAAGACTAACTAAATTTGGAAAATTTTTGAGATCAACAAGTTTAGATGAATTGCCTGGATTATGGAGTGTACTAAAAGGTGATATGAGCCTTGTGGGGCCTAGGCCATTGCTTGTGGACTACTTGCCATTTTATTCTGAAATACAGAATAGGAGGCATGAAGTAAAGCCAGGAATTACAGGTTGGGCTCAAGTCAATGGAAGAAATGCAATTAGTTGGGATGAAAAATTTGAATTAGATGTTTGGTATGTCGATAATCAATCGCTTCTATTAGATATAAAAATCTTATGGCTGACAGTAAAAAAAGTGATAAATCGAAAAGATATTTCACCAGAAGGGTTGGATATTATGCCAAGGTTTGACAAAAATGAAAACTAGAATAGCTGTCATTTCAGATATTCATGCCAATGCAGATGCACTGTCAGCTGTTCTCAATGAATTAAAAAGTAAAGCTGTAGATAAATTAATAGTATTGGGAGATATTCTCACATATGGTTGCCAACCGATTGAAGTTATTAATTTATTAAAGAAATATAATAAAATCAATAAAGTTGTTTTTATAAAGGGAAATCATGATCAGATGTATTTTGATCATAGTAGTAATTTAAAGAGCCAAACATATAATCCACCAAAATTTGTTCAAGAATCTTTAAGTTGGACAATGAAAACAATTAGAAATATTCAGTTGAATGAAATTTTTTCTTGGCAAAACAACTACTTTTATGGAAATGTTTTTTTCGCTCATGCAAACCCTTTTAAATATGGAGATTGGAGTTATATTGAAGACGAGCAAAAATTGCAAAAATCATTTCAAATATTAAGCAAAAATGATTTTTTTGCAGGAGTATTTGGTCATTCTCATAGACAAATTTTCATTTGTAAAAAAGATGATGTAATGGTAGAAATGGAAAAATTTAGCTCTTATGATAATATCGATCAGTTGATAATTAATACTGGATCAGTAGGCCAGCCTAGAGGAAAAGGTCTGGGTTACGTTGTTTTAGATTTTGATAACAAAAAACTAGTAAAGGCAGGCTTTAAGAACTTAAAAATTGATTTCATCAATTCAATCAATCTTATTAAAAAGGCTAAGTTTAGTGCCGATACTGAGGCAAAATTGCTAAATTACTTTAATGGATAATTTGGAATGAATGTATTAGTCACAGGAGTTGGCGGTGGTATTGGACAGGGTATTATTAAGTCACTAAGAATGATTGAGAATATTAAAATTAATGTTGTCGCTGCTGATATTAGTGAGTTTGCTACTGGTTTGTATACAGCAGATGCTTCTTATTTGGTTGACAAATACGACTCAGATAGATATTTAGAGAGCTTAAGTAAAATTTTTATAAAGGAATCGATAGATTTTTATTTTCCTGGCACTGATGTTGAGTTAATATTTTGCTCTAAAAATAAACAATTGATTATGGATACCTTTGGTGTGCATACAGTAATTTCATCTGAAGCAGTAATTAATATTGCTCATGATAAGTATAAAACTGCTATGTTTTTAAAAGAAAATAATTTTCATTATCCTAAAACAATTCATTTGCAAGATGCTGATGAGGATAATATTGTTTTTCCAGTAATTATCAAACCATGTGTCGGATATGGCTCCAATGGTGTCTATAAAGTAAATAACTTAATTGAACTGAAAGCTCATTTAAAAAATCCCCAGGATATTTTAATTCAAGAGTGCATTGGAGATGATAATGCAGAATATACTTGTACCGTAGTTAAAGTTAATGGATTGTTGTCACCCGTTTTGGCTTTAAAAAGAATCTTACGTGCTGGAGATACTTATCGCGCAACTCCTGAAAAATCCAAAAAAATTGAGCAATATGTTTCAGATGTAGCTAAAGAGCTTGATATTGATGGGGGTTGTAATTTTCAATTAAGACTAGATACAAATGGGAATCCTAAAATCTTTGAAATTAATAGTCGTTTTTCAGGAACTACGCCATTTTGTGCACAAATTGGTTTCAATCCCGTCGAGTTTTACTTGAAAAAAAACCTTGGGCTTGAATGTGATATTAATATTGACTACAATTCAATTTTATTAAGATATTGGTCAGAAGCTGTAGTGCAAAAAAGTTCATTGAAAAAACTTTCTGATGATGGCACTTTAAATCCATCCGAAATCCAACAGTTTCAACTTTTTCAATGAGTATGATTGCAGTAACAGGAGCTAATGGTATGACTGGCAGTCATATGGTTCATTTTTTAAAAAAAAACGGTATTCCTTTTAAATCAGTAACTAGAAAAGAATGGGATTTAACTGATTGGAAAAGCTTTAATGAATTAGATAATATTTTTGGAGAAGTTGAAGTTATTTTTCATTTTGCTGCTCAGCTCCCATTTGATGTTGTGAGCCAAACCTCTATACAAACAAATCAGATTTTTGATACAAATGTTCGTTCCTGTATGAATCTAGCGCAATGGGCAAGCATTAGGAATATTGCAATTGTTTTTCTTTCTAGCTCTGTTGTTTACAAGAATCCACATGCAACTCGTATTGAAGAGAGTGATTCTAAAGTAGTCAATGGTTATGGAGGGTTATATGGTTACTCAAAACTGCTTGCAGAGGGTATTTTTAAATTCTGGTCAGAAAATAATTTGAAATGCATTATTCTTAGACCTTCGTCTCTTTATGGGTATGGATTGCCATCTAATAAACTGATTCAAAATTTTTTAGATATTGCTTCTTCTGGGGGAGTTATTCCTATCAAAGGGCCAGAAAATAAAGTGAATTTTATACACGCTCTTGATGTTTCTAAGGCTGCATGGCAGGCATATATTAATAAATCATGGGGAATTTTTAATATTTCATCGAATAAAACTAACTCGATTTTAGAAGTTGCTCAAATAGCAATATCTATTTCAAAGAGTGGTAGCATATCGATTCATGATAGTCCAAATAATAAACATTTTGTTAGATTTAACTTAAATTCAGAATTAGCAAAATTTTCTTTTGAATTTAATCCCACAATTGACCTTGAAAGAGGAATGACTTTAATGAAGAATAAGATGGTTACATTTTGATGGATATTAAGTTTAATGACTGGCCAATGCATACAAAAGAAGAAGCTGATGCAATTCAAGCTGTTTTATTATCAAATAAAACTAACTACTGGACAGGTCAAGAGTGTAGGAAGTTTGAGAGTGAGTTTGCAGAATTTTTTGAATCAAAATATGCGGTTGCATTAGGCAATGGAACTCTTGCATTAGATGCTGCTTTAAATGCATTAAATATTGGCCCTAGTGATGAAGTGATTGTAACATCTCGAACTTTTATTGCCTCGATATCATCAATTGTAAATACAGGTGCCACCCCTGTTTTTGCTGATGTTAGTTTTTCATCTCAAAATATTACTTGCGATTCTATTAGAAAAAAAATTTCTAAAAAAACAAAAGCAATTGTTTGTGTTCATTTAGCAGGCTGGCCATGTGAAATGGATTTAATTATGAATTTAGCACAAAAGCACGGCTTATTGGTTGTTGAAGATTGCTCACAAGCACATGGAGCAAAATTTAAAGGTCAATCAGTAGGTTCTTTTGGACATATTGGTACATGGTCATTCTGTCAAGATAAGATAATGACGACTGGTGGTGAAGGTGGGATGGTTACTACTAATGATGAGTCTTTGTGGCGTAAGATGTGGGCTTATAAGGATCATGGAAAAAGTTATGACGCTGTTTACCAAAAAAATCATCCTAAAGGTTTTCGATGGCTTCATGAATCTTTTGGTTCAAACTATCGCATGACTGAAATACAGGCTGTAATTGGCAGGATACAGCTTAAAAAAATGTTTGATTGGCATAAGAAGCGTCTTATAAACGCTGAGCTTATTTGGAATGCTGCTCGAAAATGCCAGATTTTTAGAGTGCCTTCTGTTCCAAGTCATATAGATCATGCAGCATATAAGTGCTATATATTTGTCAATGGAGATAGAGTTCTTCGTGACCAAATAATGCTTGAAATTAATAAAAAAGGAGTTCCCTGCTATTCTGGAACATGTTCTGAGGTCTATTTAGAAAAGGCATTTGAAAACACAAGCTTTATACCTAAAGAGAGACTATCTGTCGCCAAAGAGCTTGGAGAGTCAAGTTTAATGTTCTTAGTTCACCCGACTTTAACTGAGAGTGAAGTTATTAAAACTTGTGCAGTTTTAACTGAAGTTGCTTCAAAATATATCAAAAATTAAGAATAATAAGTTAACCCAATGCTAAATCTCTGTGAGTTATAGTTAAGTTAATCTATAATTCTACAATGGTTCAGACTCTTCTTCATCTCTCAAGAAAAATAAAGCAAATGATAATGGTATTTTTTGAC
Organism: uncultured Gammaproteobacteria bacterium; assembly: GCA_902509905.1. Taxonomy (GTDB): domain Bacteria; phylum Pseudomonadota; class Gammaproteobacteria; order PS1; family Pseudothioglobaceae; genus Pseudothioglobus. The sequence continues at coordinate 12,616 of CABWZI010000008.1, forward strand.
ATTATCGCGGTATTAACTATCTTATTTGCTGCTTTTTCAATCCGTTTAGGTTATTTTTATTTCCCAAGAGGTGATGATCAATCGCTTATTATAATGTTGCTTGCGCCTCTAATTGCCATACCTATTTTTTATAATTATGGCTTTTATAATGATGTTATTCGTTACATAAGTTTTAAAGCGCTTTGGAGGATTTTCCAGGGTTCTTCAATTTATGCAGTACTATGGGGTTTGACAACATTTATGGTAGATGTTGAATTTATTCCCCGCTCTGTTGTCTTGATAAATTGGTTGCTAATTGTCTTAATTATCTCTGGCTCTAGATTTTTCATTCGTTGGCTTTTATTAGCAAAAAGTAATAATAATGTCCTTATTTATGGAGCTGGATCTGCTGGAAGGCAATTATCTACAGCATTGAATCAGTCAGATGACTATAACCCCATAGCATTTATTGATGATTCTAGTGATTTTGCCCTTAAAACTATTAATGGTCTTAAGGTTTATGCAAGAGAAGATTTAAACGAATTAATCAATAAAAAAAATATCAAAGAGGTATTTATAGCTTTACCTTCAATATCAAGATCGGTACGTCTTGATATTATAAATTTTTTGGAGAAGTATCCTGTTTTGGTTCGTTCATTGCCATCAGTATCGGAGCTAGCTAAAGGAAAAGTCGAAGTTAAAGATTTATTAGCAATAGATTTGAATGATCTACTCAATAGGGAGGTAGTCAAGTCAAATAAGATACTATTTAAAAAGAATATTACTAATAAAGTAATTATGGTTACAGGTGCTGGAGGCTCAATAGGTTCAGAACTTTGTAGACAAATTTTGACACTCGAACCAAAAAAAATAATTCTATTTGAAATTAGTGAGTCTGCGCTCTATCAAATTGAACATGAGCTAATAAATTTAAATAGAGCTAATATAGAGGTTTTCCCTGTTTTAGGGTCAGTCTTAGATAAAGATAGATTAGTAAAAATTTGTACTTATTATGGAGTTAAAACAATTTATCATGCAGCTGCTTACAAACATGTACCACTTGTAGAATTTAATCAGTCCCAAGGAATTTTAAATAATACAATTGGTACATTGAAGATTGCTGAAGCGGCGATTCTTTCGAATATTGAGACTTTTGTTTTAATTTCTACTGATAAAGCTGTCCGACCTTCAAATGTAATGGGAGCAAGTAAGCGAGGTGCTGAAATGGTTTTACAGGCTTTGGCACAAAAATCTCACAATACTTGTTTTACTATGGTGCGTTTTGGTAATGTAATTGACTCAAGTGGGTCTGTAATCCCTTTATTCAGAAAACAAATTAATGAAGGTGGTCCTATAACAGTTACTCATTCTGATGTAGTTCGTTATTTCATGACCATACCTGAGGCAGTTGAGCTTGTAATTCAGGCTGGAGCAATGGCTGAAGGTGGCGAGGTTTTTGTATTAGACATGGGTAAGCCAGTAAGGATTTATGATTTGGCAGTTAAAATGATTAATCTTAGTGGTCTGAAATTAAGAGATAAAAGTAATCCAGAAGGTGATATTGAAATTCAATTGACTGGTTTAAGGCCTGGTGAAAAGTTATACGAAGAACTCTTGGTTGGAGGAAATTTTTCATCTACTGAGAATACATTAATCATCAGAGCTGAAGAGGAAATGATGCCTTGGGACAAGTTAGAGCCAATTCTAATAAAATTAAATAAAAAAGCAATTTTGGGAGATGATGAAAAGCTTCAGCCCTTAATTAAAAAACTAGTATCAGACTATAAAAAACAATAATTTTTTAAATATTATTTGTCTTTTGCAAAATGATTATTTGCTGCAAGGTACCCTTTGAAGTTTCCACAATCAAAGCGTTTTCCTTCGAATTTATAAGCTAAGACTTTTCCTTGCTTAGCTTGAATATTTAGAGCATTAGTAATTTGGATTTCACCATTCCTGTCAGGCTTAAGGTTTTTTAAGATTTCGAAAATTTCAGAAGTAAGTATATAGCGACCGATAATAGCCATACTACTAGGCGCTTTATCTATTTCAGGTTTTTCTATCATTTCTTTTACTTTATAGATTCTTTTAGATCCTTCGACTAATGTCCCAGAAATTACTCCGTATTGATTAATTTTATTTATTGGTACATCTTCAATTGCTACTATAGGGCATTTATATTCGTTGAACAATTCGATCATTTGAAGAGTAACACTATCATTATTGCAAACACATAGATCATCAGCAAGAATCACAGCAAATGGCTCATCTCCAATTAGAGGCTCTCCTGTTAAAATAGCATGACCCAACCCTAACATTTTCTTTTGACGAGCATAAGTAAAAGTTGATATCTCAATAATCTTTTTTATATCATTTAAATAATGCTCTTTTGGTGTGCCCTTTAATTGTGATTCAAGTTCATATGAGTTATCAAAGTGATCTTCAATAGCTCTTTTACCTCTACCAGTCACAATTGCCATTGTAGTAATACCAGCAGATAGAGCTTCCTCAACGCCATATTGTAATAAAGGTTTTGTAACGACTGGGAGCATTTCTTTTGGAACAGCTTTTGTAGCTGGTAAAAAACGAGTTCCATAACCAGCAGCAGGGAAAAGACATTTATTAACCATTAATTTTATTACATATTAAATGAATAAATAGTTATGTTACACCAGAGAAATTATTTTTTGATTTAGATTAAATTATTAATATTAAGATTAATTTTATTAGATTGCTGTTAAATGATGCCCCTTAATATTTATTTGAAAAATCAAAGAAAAAATTTGATAAATTTGTGAATTATAGTATCTATAATTGAATTTATTTTTTAAAATAAACATCATGATTAAAAATGCCTACAAATATATTTTTATGTTGTTGTATCGCTTTGTTTATTGGGTCGTTAAGGGGGTTTCTATAGATTCACTTATTAATCAAAACTCTACCAAAGAAAACTTTGAACATTTTAAAGAAAGTTTTAAAACATCAGTTTTGTTTAGAAGAACTTGGGAAATCAGAAGGTTTGCAATAGAAAGTGCAATTCAAAATGATTTTGATGGTGAATTATATTACTTAGAACTCGGTGTTTGGAAGGGTAGTTCATCTAATTTTTTTTCTAAATATGTAAAAAAAATCTATGCTTTTGACAGTTTTGAAGGATTAAGAGAAGACTGGATAGGGTATTTTATGGAAAAAGGGCATTTTAATTTAAATAAAAAAATACCTAAATTGAATTCAAATGTTGAGCCAATTGTTGGATTTGTTCAAGACACGCTAGATGATTTTTTAAAACATAATAGCCCAATAATTAATTTTGTGCATCTAGATATGGATACATATCCATCTACAAAGTATGCCTTAGAGAGACTTAAGCCCTTTTTAAATAAAGGTGCAATTATTATTTTTGATGAACTTTACAATTATGCTGGCTGGGAATTTGGAGAATACAAAGCACTAAAAGAAGTATTTAGAGAAGATGAGTATATCTTCAAAGCATTTAATACATTAGGCCATCAAGTTGTCATTCAAATAAAGTGATTTCTTTGTTTTTATTAAAATTTATCTTAACAATAATCTAAGTTCCTTTTTTCAATGTGGGTGCAATAATTCATTATCTGTGAGGGCTAGAACTAAAGATTGTAATGTCTGTAATAACTCAAACGCTATACTATATAGATGTAAATATCAAGAGTTGACTGATTGGGCATTTCTTTGTCAGAAATGTCTGTCAGATGTAAAAACAAAGTTTGAGGATACCTATCAATATGGCGGAACTTGGAAAAGTAAGAAGAGTTAGAGAGTGTAAACTGTTAACCAACCAATTTCACCAAATTTAATGCAAAACCAGATTGATTCAACAGTAAAAAACTGAAACCGTATGTACATTTAAATGAGACCGTTATTCCACATCTCGAGTTCACTATGGAATTCCAATCCAACTAACTCATTTTCCAAAAAGAATACACTAAACGACAACAAATCATTTATCTTCTTATTTCACATCTTCACGATTGAGAAGGGCGGGGATATCAAAAGATATCCAATAGGTTGAATAAAATTCCATATTGACCCATACAAGAAAGAAATGGTTTTCTTTATCGGTTATCTCAGTCTTAAAAAAAACATGAAAAGGATGTAATGGATGAGCAGATAAGAAATCAACATTTTCCAAGTAAGATTTCAAAGTTTGAAGTGAATTATTATGTTTTTGATTGAATAGAATAGTAGAATTAACTCATAGTAAAAAAAGACTCTATTATGAAAGAATTAAACATATCTTTCTTTGAAATATGTTTTCTTTGTCAATTATTATTGTTTGTATGCTGAAACCTCAATAATCTTATTTTCATCATTAAATTTTATAATGTCTATGACTTTAAGTATTTCTTCATTATTAATAATTATTTCAATTAAGCAAATTGCAACCAATTCGTTCAAATAAAGATCGTTTAAAGTTACTGAAATACTTTCAACAGAATCAAAAATATTTTTATTTGAATCTAGAGCCTGTTTTTTCCCTTTCGCAAGTATTTCCCAATCTTGCAAAATAACATCATCTGAAAATATATTATCTAATCCTTTAATATCTTTATTAGAAAATATTTCAAAGTAAGTTTTAACTAAATTTTCCATTCAATTCCAATTAGTATTAACTATCCTTAATTAAAATGCAAAGAAGCCAGCACCAATAAAAATAGAAAGTTAATTATAACAGATTGATTTCTAGACCTTTTTTTGGGCATCTACTTCATAGTGTACCCTTTTTTCATAGTGTACCCTTTTTGGAGGCATTAAAAAAACTATCTTTTGATTAAGTTCAGTGTAGTTTTCAGGGTAGTCCCTTATTCCCATAGAGATCATATTTCTATCAACCAGTTTTAAGGTCTCCAGTCTCCATTCCTGACAAGCATTACACTAGACTTAATGAAATCGACGGTATAGTTCTTTATCTAAACTAAACCATAAATTTAATTCTGTTCTCTGTTCCCCAATCCATCCTTTAAACATAAAAGGTATTCTACCTTCTACCTCTAACCTTTAAAAGGGTCCATGCAAAACTACTCAACAGTAACAAATTGTTTCCGTATGGACCCCTATATGAATCAGTAATCCCATGTCTAGAGTTCTCAATGGAATTTCAATCCAATAATCTCATTTCCCAAAAAGAATACACTAAACGACAACAGATCATTTATCTTCTTATCCATCATCTTCACGATAGAGAAGGGTGGGGTTACAGAAAGATATCAAAATGGTTGAATCAGAGTGGAATAAAGACCCTTAGAGGGAAGAACTGGTTCTCTTCATCAGTTATCTCAGTCTTAAAGAGAAAACACGAGAGAGATCTAATGAATGAACAGATCAGAAATCAACATTTCCCAATTAAGGTTTCAAGATTTGAGGTGAATTACTATATTTTTGATTGAATAGAATAGTACAATTAATTCATAGTTCAAAATAATCTTTATTTATGAGTATATTTACAGATAGGGGATGTGCGGGATGTTTAGCATTAAAGTTAGTTGTTTTATTCTTTATATTTACATACCCTCCATTTATCTCATTATTTTTTAAGGTCAAATCTATCCATCCAAATTGGGAACTTGGATTGATAATTTTGGGTCTTATTCTATGGGTTTTTATTTTTAAATTATTTGATTATTTTTATAAAAGATTCCCTATTTTTGTAAAATTATTACTATATGGACCTTTATTACTTGTTATTTATGTATTGGTGTTTGGGTTAAGTCCAGATTATGCATCGATTAATCCATTGCATAACACCTATGTTTCGTCTCTAGTATTAATTTTTGCTTCTTTAGTGGTCATAATTTGGATTTATTGTCAAATTTTTAATGGTAAATATTGTACCGCAGGTAGTAATGAGGATAGTGATACTGAGGATGGAAGTTAAGTTCAAGTGTATCAGTGGAGACTGTTAACTAACCAAATTCACCAATTTTAATGTACACCCAAATCATTCAACGGTGACTGACTTTGCTAAATTTCTCGGCTTATCAACATCTGTGCCTTTCTCAAGTGCGACATGATAGCTAAGTAACTGAAGTGGTATGGTAAATATAATAGGTGCAGTTATTCTGCCAAGGTTTGAAGTGATTTGAATAACTTCCATGGCATCCATGGATTGAACTTTTGAGCTCTCATCTTCAAAAACAATCATTTGCGACCCCCTGGATTTTACTTCCTGTAAATTAGATTTAAGTTTCTCTAAAAGTTCATCATTTGGTGCAATCGCAATCACAGGCATATTTTTATCAATTAAAGCAATTGGCCCATGTTTAAGCTCACCTGCAGGATATGCTTCGGCATGAATATAACTTATTTCCTTAAGTTTTAATGCTCCTTCCATAGCAATTGCATGCATAGTTCCTCTTCCTAAAAATAAAGCACTACTATTATTTTTGAAGCGTTTTGCCAAATGCATTATCTGTTTTTCTTGAAGCAGTGTTTCATTAATAAGTCCAGGCAATTTTTTTAAACCACTTACAATTTCGCTTTCTTGCATTTTACTTATGCTGCCTTTTAGCTTACCAATAGCACAGAGTAATAATGCTAGAGAAACTAGTTGTGTAGTAAAAGCTTTTGTGCTTGCCACTCCAATTTCTGGGCCAGCATGAGTTAAAAATGTTAAATCAGATAATCTAGTAAGGCTTGATTCAGGTGAGTTAGTTATACAAAGAGATTTTAATGTATTGTTTAATTTTTTAGCTATTTTAAGAGCCTCTAATGTATCAGCTGTTTCACCACTTTGTGATAAAGCAATAAAAAGAGTTTGATCCAAAATAATAGGGCGTCGATATCGATATTCGCTGGCTATTTCAACATTACATGGAATTTTTGCAATGTCTTCCATCCAATATTTTGCAACAAGGCCTGCATTATAGCTGGTCCCACAGGCAACAATTTGAATTTGAGTTATTGATCTAAAAATTTCATCTGCCTGATGACCAAAAGATGAAGAAATAACAGAATTATTAGTGATTCGAGATTCTAACGTATCCCTTATTGCTTGTGGTTGCTCAAAAATCTCTTTTTGCATGAAATGATCAAAATTACCCTTGTTAGCCTGCCCAGCTTTAAGCTTGGATTCTTGAGCTGGGCGGTTCACTATTTTTCCATTTAAATCATAAATAGTAACTTTATCTAATTTAACTTCAGCAATGTCACCTTCCTCAAGATAGATAAACTTTTTTGTTGTCGACAATAGGGCCATTTGATCGGAAGCAATATAGTTTCCATTTTCACCAATTCCAATTAATAAGGGAGAGCCTTTTCTTGCAGCAATTATTTGATCTGGATATTTTGATGAAATAACTCCAATTCCATATGAACCTTGCAAGGATTTAACAGCTTTTTGAACTGATTCAACAAGAGAAGTGCATGAATTCATTTCTAAATCAATTGAGTGCGCAATAACTTCTGTATCAGTTTCAGATTTGAATTCATAACCTTGCCTTATTTGGCTATTTTTCAATTCAATATAATTCTCAATAATTCCATTATGAACTACACTCACAGTGTTTTTTGATATGTGTGGATGAGCATTGCGACTTGATGGCTCGCCATGAGTAGCCCATCTAGTATGAGCAATTCCTATATTTCCATTGATTTCTTTATTCCTTAACTTTAGATTTTTTTCTAAATTACTAACTTTTCCAACTGACCTTGCTCGATCAAAAGAATTTTTTTGAGAAAGAACAATTAGGCCAGATGAATCATAGCCTCGATACTCTAAACGATTTAAACCTTCTAAAAGAAGCGGAGTAATATTTTTATCTGTAACGCCACCAACTATTCCGCACATATTTAATATTGATATGAATAAGCTTAATATTATAGTTAATTATGAAACATAAGCATGTTCATAACTCAGGCTTTGATAAATATTCTTAGATTTTGATTGTTTAAGCAATTTATGGTTCTTTAGTGTTTTAGCCTATAATGAGAATCATAATGAAAGTTGATTTACATAATCATTCATACTTTTCTGATGGCTTTCTATCGCCTAAGGAGATTGTTAGGCTTGCAAGCGAAGCAAATTGTGATCTATTTTCCTTAACTGATCATGATAATACTGATGGAATTGCTGAAGCTAAGGATGAAGCACATAAATTAGGTATTAGTCTGGTTAATGGGGTGGAAATCTCTGCATTTTGGCGAAATAGTGCAATTCATATTGTAGGCTTAGGAATTGATATTGATAATGATTTTCTCCAAACAGGTTTGGAGTTTAATCAAACCTTGCGTAAGGAAAGAGCTAAAAAAATAGCTTTAGGTTTATGGCGTTCGGGAATTAAGGATGCATTAGAGAAAGCTCAAAAGATAAGTGGTGGAAACATGCTCACAAGAACGCATTTTGCTCAGATGTTAATTCAAGAAGGTTATTGCAAGGACATGAAGTCTGTCTTTCGAAGATATTTGTCAGGTCGAAAACCTGGTGGAGTAAGGGTTGAATGGAAGGATTTTAATGAGGTTATCAAATGGATACATTCTGCTGGGGGCAAGGCTTTAATTGCTCATCCATTCAGGTATAGAATGACTCATACGAAAATAAAAAAAATGCTTAATGACTTTAAAGAAGCAAATGGGGATGGTTTTGAGGTTGTTAATGCCAATAGTTCTGCAGAAGAAATTTCTCTTGGAAATCAATGGATCGAAGAATACGATTTACTTGCATCAGTTGGTTCAGATTTTCATGGATGGCCAAATCAGAGAGTTCAAATTGGTAATTTAGCTGATCTACCAAATAATAGCAGAGCTATTTGGGGCTATTTGTAATGGCATTAATTCTTGATATTCATCCAAAAAACCCTCAAGTGAGGCTTATTAATAAAGTCACAGAAATAATTGAGAAGGGTGGTGTTATTGCCTATCCAACTGATTCAGGATACGCCCTAGGGTGTGCTCTTGGCAATAAAGCTGCGATGGAAAGAATAGTAAAGATTAGAAAATTAAAAAGACATCACCACTTTACATTAATGCTAAAAGATTTGTCTCATGTTGGAGAATATGCAAAGCTGAATAATTCAGGTTTTAGGTTGTTAAAAAAAATACTTCCTGGGGCTTATACATTTATTCTTGAAGGTGCTAAGGATATACCAAATCGTCTTCTCAATGGCAATCGAAAGACAATCGGAGTTAGGGTTTCAAGTAATACGATAGTTCAGGCAATTCTAGGGGACTTGGAAGATCCTTTGATGAGTGTATCCCTCATAATGCAGGGGTATGAATTCTATAATGGTAATGATATAAAGACAGTTTTGAGTAATTCAATTGATCTGATTATTGACTCAGGACACTGTCCTCCAGAGCCAACTTCAGTAATAGATATCTCCGAAGATGAAATATTAATTTTGAGAGAGGGCGCAGGTAGCCTTGAATCTATAATCTAAATTGCTTGTTTTTATAATGTAATTACAATATAATTACATTATGGCTAAAATCATTCAAATAGGCAATTCACAGGGTGTCAGAATACCTAAGCCACTCATTGCACTAGCTAATCTTGAGGGTAAAGAGCTTGAATATGTTGTGATGGATAGTGGTCTTCTGATTACACCAGAAAAAAAAGTTCGAGTGGGTTGGGAAATTGATATTGATGATCTGAGCGTTGATTGGGAGTGGAGTAAGAGCTCATGAGGCGCTTTGAAGTCTGGCTAATTATGAAAAATCCAGAATTTGGGCGTGTAGTTGATAATCTTGGTCTGTGCACTATAGTCACTCCAGATGAGTTGAATAAACTGCCTAGCCTGCTAGTTGCCCCTATGACTACATCATTTGAGTCAATACCTAGTCGAGTCGAATGCATTTTTGAAGGGGCAAAAGGATTCATCATGATTGATCAAATTAGAACGATAGAAAAATTATGCTTTATCAAAAAATTAGGAGAACTTGAAAATGACGTTCAAATAAATTTATGTGATCGCTTTCAAGAGTTTTTTGCTTACTAACTAGGGCTGTGAGTATAATCATCTCATTTATAAATTATTCAACTTTGAAATGAAAACTGCTGAAATACGTCAGAAATTTCTAACTTACTTTGAGAGTCATGGACATTCAATTCAGCAGAGCGCCCCTTTAGTTCCTCATAATGACAATACTTTGCTTTTTGTTAATGCAGGAATGGTTCCTTTTAAAGATTTCTTTACAGGTGCTGCAAAGACACCCTTTAATAGGGCAGTTTCCTGTCAAAGATGCGTTAGAGCAGGTGGAAAACACAACGACCTAGATAATGTTGGATATACAGCCCGCCACCATACTTTTTTTGAAATGCTTGGTAACTTCAGTTTTGGTGACTACTTTAAAAGTGAAGCTATACGTTTCTGCTGGGATTTTTTAACTGTAGAGCTTGGCCTTCCAAAAGATAAACTCTGGGTGAGTGTTTTTGAGGATGATGATGAGGCTGCTGATATTTGGGTCAAAGAGATTGGCTTTCCTTTGGAAAGAATCTCTCGCTGCGGTGCAAAAGATAATTTTTGGCAAATGGGTGATACAGGGCCTTGTGGCCCTTGTAGTGAAGTCTTTTATGATCATGGAGATCATATAGAAGGTGGACCACCTGGAACACCAGAGGAAGATGGCGACAGATTTATTGAGATTTGGAATTTAGTCTTTATGCAATTTGACCGTCAGCAAGACGGAACCTTGGTTCCTTTAAAATCAATTGGAGTTGATACTGGAATGGGCCTTGAGAGGCTAGCTGCAGTGATTCAGCACGAAAATAATAATTATGATATCGATAGCTTTAAAGAATTAACGAATGCAGTTGCAGCACTAGTTCCAAAAGAGCAAGGTATCGAATCCACTCATGCCTCAGTAAGAGTCATAGCTGATCATATTAGATCAACTGCATTTATGATTGTTGATGGGATTAGCCCTTCAAATGAGGGAAGAGGTTATGTTCTGAGAAGAATTATTCGAAGGGCTATACGCCATGGGCACAAGTTGGGTATCAGTGAAATATTCTTCTACAAGTTGGTATCAATTCTTTCAAGCCAGAACAAGTTAGCCTATCCTGAACTTATTTCTAATCAGGGGCAAGTTGAGCAAATCCTCAAAAAAGAAGAGGAGCGTTTCATTCAAACTCTTGATACCGGAATGAGCATTCTTGAGAGTGCTATTGAAGATATTTCAGGAAGTGAAATTTCTGGTGAAGTGGCCTTTAAGCTCTACGATACTTATGGATTTCCTGTTGATCTAACGGCTGATGTTGCAAGAGAGCGGGGTTTAACGATTGATATGGCAGGCTTTGATTCTGAAATGAATATTCAAAAAGAGCGTGCAAGAAAGGCTGGCGACTTTGAGTCCAAAAAATCATCAGTAGTTATAGAAAATCCAACAGAGTTTCTTGGTTATGACTACTTTGATAATAATGCTACTATTACTGCTATTATTAAAAATAATGAGTCTGTTAATGAGCTTAGTGAAGGACAAGAGGCAATTGTGATTCTAGATCAAAGCAGCTTTTATGGAGAATCTGGAGGGCAGGTGGGTGACCAGGGTAATTTATTCAATAAGACTTCACAATTCAAAGTTTCGGATACTCAAAAGCAAGCATCAAGTGCTTTTGAGCATTTTGGCATTTTAGATTCAGGCTCTCTTAAAGTTGGAGATAAAGTCAATGCTATCGTAGATATTGACAGACGAAAGAAGATTATGGGAAATCATTCTGCCACCCATCTTCTTCATGAGTCATTGAGACTTATCCTTGGTGATAAGGTCAATCAGAAAGGCTCTCTAGTTGAGCCTGATAAATTGAGATTTGACTTCTCTCATGACGAAGCTGTATCCAAATCAATTCTCAATCAAGTAGAAGCTCTAGTAAACAAACAAATACTAGGAAATTCTGAAGTCATTACTGAGGAGACTGACATTGAGTCAGCCAAGAAAAAAGGTGCTATGGCTCTTTTTGGTGAAAAATATGGAGAAAATGTTAGAGTTCTTTCAATGGGAGATGATAATTTCTCTGTTGAGCTTTGCGGCGGTACACATGTTGAAAGATTGGGCGATATTGGAAGATTTAAAATTATTTCTGAGAGCGGCATAGCTTCTGGAGTCAGAAGGATAGAAGCAGTTACTGGTCTAGAAGCCTACAAGCTTGATAAGATTAATGAGGATAATTTGGACATGATTGCTAGCCTCACAAAATCTAATTCAGTTAATCTTCTTGAAAAGATAAAGCAGTTAATCTCTGATCAAAAAAGCCTTGAGAAGCAGATTACAAATTTTCAAAAACAATTAGCTAGTGATCAGAGTGTTGATTTAATTTCCAAAGCTGAGAAAATTAATGGCATTAAGCTTCTTGCAACTGAAGTCTCAAGAGTTTCTGCTAAAGACTTAAGGGATCTTGCAGATAAATTAAAAGACAAGTTAGGAACCGCAGTCGTTGTTCTGGCAGTGGTGTCAGGAAAAAAAGTTTCACTTATCTCTGCTGTTACTAAAAACCTAACTGATAAATACCAAGCTGGCACTATCTTGAATCATGTAGCATCTCAAATCGGCGGTAAAGGTGGAGGACGTGCCGACATGGCTCAGGGTGGAGGCACTGAACCAGAGAAATTAAAAGATGCATTAAATTCAGTCAAAGATCTGATTGGATAAAAATAATACTTATAGTGATTCCAGTATAACTAAATCAATGCATTGGAATCAAATCTCTTTTGAAGTCAATAAGCAGCAAGCTGATCTAGTCTCGGAGATTTTAATGGGTCTCGGGAGTATTTCAATCTCTTATTCTGATAGCCAAGACAATGCAATCTTTGAACCTCCTATCGGGGAGACTCCTCTTTGGGAGTCAATTCAAGTTAAAGCCCTATTCCAATCAGAAGTGGATATTAATCTAGTTGCTGGCACATTAAGTGAGAGCTGTAATATTAAAATCGTTGACTCTTTAAAAGTAGAGGATAAGATTTGGGAGGAGGAGTGTCAAAAGGATTTTCCCTCTATGCAGTTTGGAAAAAATCTTTGGGTCTGCCCATCATGGGATTCAAAAAAAATGAGTTCAGAAGATGCAATAGTTATTAACATGGACCCTGGATTAGCCTTTGGAACTGGGACTCATCAAACGACAAGTCTATGTTTAGAGTTTTTAGATGAAAATCCTCCAATTGGTTTAACTGCCATTGATTTTGGTTGCGGTACAGGAATTTTAGCTATTGCAGCTGCAAAATTAGGCGCCATATGGGTTACAGCTATAGACAATGATCCTCAGGCTGTAACTTCAAGTTATGAAAATGTTAAAAAAAATCATTGTGAAGAAGTCATTAAAACTTTTCATACTGATGAAGAATTTAAATATAAGCCTTGCGATTTATTAATGGCCAATATTCTTGCTAACCCTATCATTGAGTTTGAGCCTTTATTTTCAGAAATAGTCAAACCCAATGGCACTATTGTTCTATCAGGAATTCTTGAGGAGCAAGTCGAGAAAGTTACAGATTGCTATTCCAAAAATTTCAATAATATTAAAACTGACAATAAGAGTGAGTGGTTCAGAATTAGTGCTTCAAGAAACACCTAAGACATAGAATAGTCCTTAACCTCCACCAACAGCATTAATGACCTCAACCCTATCTGAGCTCTCTAAGAGGTAAGACTGATGTTTCGACTTTGGAATAATTACCTCATTAACTTCGATGGCGATTCTTTTATTTTTATAACCTAATTCAGCAACAAGATCTTGGATATTTGAATCTTTTGGAATTGATATTTCTTCGCCATTGACTATTATTTTCACAAATATATCGAGTTTATTTATTAAATTAAATTATAACATTGGTTTGTGAAATTCAAGATAATTTAATGATCAACACATGGTAAAATTTCCCGTGTTTTGAACCCCAAAAAGGAGTAATACTTTGCCTCAAATTGCCATATTAGCACTAGAAGATGGCAAAGTTTTTTGGGGAAAATCAATTGGTTCTATTGGTCACACAGTCGGTGAAGTAGTCTTTAATACTGCAATGACAGGTTACCAGGAAATTCTGACTGACCCATCATATTGTCAACAGATAGTAGCTTTAACCTATCCCCACATTGGCAATACAGGAATCAACATTGTTGATGAGGAGTCTTCTAATGTTTATGCGTCAGGACTCATCATCAGAGACCTGCCTTTAGCGCAAAGTAATTGGCGCTCAGAGATGAGTCTTGATAATTACCTTTCGAGCAATAATATTGTTGCGATATCTAATATCGACACGCGTGCCCTTACAAGACATCTTCGAATTAATGGAGCACTCAAAGGCTGTATTATGGCAGGAGATTCAATAAACTTAGGTTTAGCAATTCAGTATGCAAAAGATTTTGCAGGCCTTAAAAATATGGATCTGGCTAAAGTTGTTTCTACCTCTAAAACCTACTCCTTTAATCAAGGAACATTTGATATTGCTAATTCCACTTTTAATAAAGAGTCTTCTAAATTTAAAGTAGCTGTTTACGACTATGGTGTGAAGAAAAATATACTAAGAATGCTGGTAGATAGGGGATGTGAACTGACGGTTTTTAACGCACAAGCCTCACTTGATAACCTGCTAGCTATGAATCCGGATGGTGTTTTTCTCTCTAATGGTCCTGGAGACCCTGAGCCATGCGAATATGCAATTCAAAATATTAAAGAACTACTAGAGAGGAATATTCCCATCTTTGGAATATGTCTTGGGCACCAGCTTTTATCCTTGGCATCTGGCGCCAGAACAGAAAAAATGAAGTTTGGCCATCACGGCGCAAATCATCCTGTTCAAGATTTAAAGTCTGAAAGAGTGATGATTACTTCGCAAAATCATGGCTTTGCAGTCTCTGAAAAAGACTTGCCCGAATCGATTGAGATTAGCCATCGCTCATTATTTGATCAAAGTATTCAGGGGATAAGAATTAAGAATAAACCTGCATACAGTTTTCAAGGTCACCCAGAAGCATCACCTGGACCACATGACGTTAGTTATTTGTTTGATGAATTTATAGAGCTTATGAAACAATGAATCTTAACTTTTCATTTTATTTTATTTAGATATGCCTAAAAGACAGGACATTAAAAGTATTCTAATCATCGGAGCAGGGCCAATTGTCATAGGACAGGCCTGTGAGTTTGATTATTCTGGCGCACAGGCATGCAAGGCTCTTCGTGAAGAGGGTTACAGAGTTATTCTGGTTAATTCAAATCCTGCCACCATTATGACTGACCCAAAAATGGCTGATGCAACCTACATTGAGCCAATTGAATGGAAAACTGTTGAGAAAATCATTGAAAAAGAGAAACCTGATGCACTTCTTCCAACTATGGGTGGGCAAACAGCTCTGAACTGTGCATTAGATCTTGATCGTCATGGTATTCTTGAAAAACACGGCGTAGAGATGATTGGTGCAAATAAACAGGCAATTGATAAGGCTGAGGATAGAGAATTGTTTCGCCAGGCGATGCTTAAAATTGGTCTTGACATGCCTAAGGCAGCCATCGCACATTCTCTTGAAGATGCCTTAAAAGTTCAAGAGGAAGTCGGCTTCCCAACAATCATTCGGCCCTCATTTACAATGGGTGGCTCTGGAGGAGGGGTTGCTTTCAATAAGGAGCAATTTGTTGAGATATGTCAACGTGGCTTAGATCTATCTCCAACCAATGAGTTGCTCATAGAAGAATCTATTCTTGGATGGAAAGAGTTCGAGATGGAGGTAGTTAGAGATAACAAAGATAACTGCATCATCATCTGCTCAATAGAAAACTTTGACCCAATGGGTATTCATACTGGAGACTCGATTACAGTTGCACCAGCTCAAACGCTGACCGATAAAGAGTACCAGATTATGCGCAACGCTTCACTCATGGTGCTCAGAGAGATTGGAGTTGACACTGGAGGTTCAAACGTTCAGTTTGCTGTCAATCCAGATAATGGTAGATTGACAATTATTGAAATGAATCCAAGAGTCTCCAGATCTTCTGCTTTAGCATCAAAAGCGACTGGTTTTCCTATTGCAAAAGTAGCAGCTAAGCTTGCCGTGGGATATACACTAGACGAACTTGATAACGATATTACTGGGGGAAAGACTCCTGCGTCATTCGAACCTTCAATTGATTACGTCGTTACCAAGATTCCAAGATTCGCTTTTGAAAAATTCCCCCAGGCAGATGACAGGTTAACAACACAAATGAAGTCAGTTGGCGAAGTCATGGCTATGGGTTCAACCTTCCAGGAGTCTCTTCAAAAGGCACTTAGAGGACTCGAGACTGACAAGTCTGGCCTCGACCCAATAATAGATATTACTGCTGATGACTCTAAAGCAAAAATAAGAAGTGAACTTCTCTCTGCTGGAGCGGAAAGAATATTCTATTTGGCAGATGCTTTTAGAATGGGTATGACTCTTCAAAATGCATTCGAACTATCAAAGATTGACCCATGGTTTTTGGCTCAAGTCGAAGACATTGTTTTGTCAGAAAAGTCAATCGAAGGTAAAGAGATTGGTGATATCCAACCTGAAACCATTAGAGAACTGAAGCAAAAAGGTTTTTCTGATAAGAGGTTATCTGAAATCTTGAATTGTACTGAAGAGGTCTTTCGTAAAAAGAGACTAGCACTTGATATTCAACCTGTTTTCAAAAGGGTGGATAGCTGCGCGGCTGAATTTGATACTGAAACTGCTTATCTTTACTCAACTTATCAGTCAGAGTGTGAGGCAAACCCATCAGATAACAAAAAAATAATGATTTTAGGTGGTGGTCCAAATAGAATAGGACAAGGCATTGAGTTTGACTACTGCTGTGTTCATGCTTCATTGGCGCTTCAAAAAGTTGGCTATGAAACTATCATGGTTAACTGTAACCCAGAAACGGTCTCAACCGACTATGATGTCTCAGATAGGCTTTATTTTGAGCCACTGACACTTGAGGATGTGCTCCAGGTTATCGAAATTGAAAAACCTGAAGGCATCATTGTACATTATGGTGGGCAAACTCCACTGAAGCTTGCAGCAGCCCTTGAAAAGAGTGGTGCAAATATTATTGGGACTAGTCCTGATTCTATTGATTTAGCTGAAGATAGAGAACGTTTTCAGAAGATGATTCAAAAGTTAAACCTTAAGCAGCCAGTGAATGATACTGCAAGATCTCAAGATGAAGCAGTAGAAATAGCTAACTCGATAGGTTTTCCTCTAGTTGTTAGGCCATCTTACGTCTTGGGCGGTCGGGCAATGGAAATTGTTTATGATAATGAGAGCCTAGAGCGTTATATGACAACTGCTGTCAAGGTATCCAATGATTCCCCTGTGCTTCTTGACTCATTCTTAGATCATGCAATTGAGGTTGATATCGATGTTATTAGTGATGGAAAAGACATTGTTATTGGAGGCATAATGGAGCATATCGAGCAAGCAGGCATTCATTCAGGAGATTCAGCTTGCTCGCTTCCACCACATTCTCTTCCCTCAAGTGTTCTTGATGAAATGAGAAGACAAGTCAAGCTAATGGCGAAAGAATTGAAAGTTATTGGGCTAATGAATACTCAGCTTGCATACCAGGATGAAGAAATTTATGTTATCGAGGTCAATCCTCGAGCTTCGAGAACAGTTCCTTTTGTATCAAAAGCGACTGGAGCTCCCTTGGCGAATATTGCTGCGAGAGTGATGGCTGGAATTTCTTTGGAAGAGCAAAACTTTACGAGTGAAATTATTCCTGAGCACTATTCTGTGAAGGAGTCAGTCTTTCCGTTTAATAAATTTTTAGGAGTAGATCCATTTTTGGGTCCAGAGATGAGGTCAACTGGCGAGGTGATGGGTGTTGGAAAAGACTTTCCTTCAGCTTTCGACAAGGCCTTTCTTGCAGCCGGTGATGTAGTTCCTACAAGCGGAAAAGTTCTTGTGAGTCTTAGAACACTAGATCGTGGAAGATTAGTTGAACTCGGTGAAAGGCTTATCAGTCAGGGTTTCGAGATTGTTGCTACACGTACAAACCAAGAAATACTCTCACAAGCTGGTCTTGAATGTACAATGGTAAATAAAGTTTCAGAAGGGTCTCCGCACATTGTTGATGCTATTAAAAATGAAGAAATCAGCCTTATTATTAATTCCACAGATGATACTCAAGGCCTAGAAGACGCTACAGTGATTCGATGTCAAGCATTGATCCATAAGATACCTTGCACGACAACAGTTGCTGCTGCCTTTGCAATGCTTGATGGATTGAAAACCCAAGATAAGTTAGTTGTTAGGTCCTTACAATCTATTCATAATTGATCTATGGAAACAATACCAATAACGGTTAGTGGCGCTAAATTTCTTGAAGATGAGTTACTCAGACTCAAGGATGAGGAGCGCCCAAGAATAGTGAATGACATTGCCACAGCTAGAGAGCATGGAGACCTAAAAGAAAATGCTGAATATCACGCTGCAAAGGAAGAGCAAGCCTTTGTTGAAGGAAGAATTCAAGAAATAGAGTCTAAATTATCTCGTTTGCAAATTATTGATGTAAAGCAATTGAATCAAGATGGTCGCTGTGTGTTCGGAACGACTGTCAGTTTATTAAATTTGTCTGACGATAGCGAAATTGTCTATCAAATTGTTGGTGAGGATGAGGCTGACATTGAAAAAGGCAAAATTTCTTGCCATTCTCCTATAGCTAGAGCCTTAATGGGAAATGAAGAAGGCGACGAGGTCACTGTAAATGCACCCAAAGGCGACATAAGATACGAAATTCTTAACGTCCAATACCTGTAGCATAATTCAAATACAGCGAACAATGTTTTAATTTTTTTCTTTGTCTTCATTTTTTATTTCTGTGTAGAATTGTAATTTTTTTTCTGAATGGAATTTAAGAATGCCAGGTTTACTTCCCAATATTGATCCAGATGGACTTCTGGAGTATTCAGTAGTCTATACAGATAGATCACTCAATCACATGTCTAGCTCATTTCAGCAAGCAATGAATGACGTCTCATCATCGCTCAAAACAGTTTATAACGCAGAATCGGTAGTTCTTGTACCTGGCGGTGGAACCTATGGCATGGAGGCTGTTGCTAGGCAATTTGCTAATGACAAAGATTGCTTAGTCATAAGAAATGGTTGGTTCAGTTATCGTTGGTCTCAAATTTTAGAGGTTGGAAAAATTCCATCAAAATTAACTGTTTTGAAAGCAACTCGTAAAAATCCTGGTAGTCAAGAGCCATTTTCTCCAGTAGATATTGATGAAGTTGTTCATAAAATTAAATCCGAAAAGCCAGCCATAGTTTTTGCACCTCATGTTGAAACATCAGCAGGCATCATTCTTCCTGATGAATATATAAAAGCTGTCTCTGAGGCCGTCCATTCTGTTGGAGGCATGTTTGTATTGGATTGTATTGCATCTGGCGCTATATGGGTTGATATGCAGAAATGCGGTGTCGATATTTTGGTTAGTGCGCCGCAAAAAGGCTGGAGTGCATCTCCAGCTTTTGGCATGGTCATGTTATCTTCAAATGCGTCTGAGAGGATACACGAAACTCAAAGCACAAGCTTCTCATGTGATCTTCTAAAATGGCTTCAAATGATGCAGGCTTATGAAAATGGTGGGCACGCCTATCATGCTACTATGCCGACAGACGCAATCAAACACTTCAGAGACACCATAAATGAAACGGCTGAGTTTGGTTTTGATAATGCTAGAGATAAACAACAAGAGCTTGGAGATAGGGTTAGGTCTCTACTAAAAAAACATGGTTTTATCAGCGTTGCTGCAGATGGGTTTTTAGCTCCGGGAGTCGTTGTCAGTTACACCTCAGACAAGGGTTTGCATAATGGATCTAAGTTTAAAGATTTAGGTATGCAAATTGCTGCTGGTGTTCCGCTTCAATGCGATGAAGGAGAGGACTATCAAACATTTCGTCTTGGGCTTTTTGGTCTAGACAAGCTCAAGGATGTAGACTCAGCAGTCCAGAGACTTGAAGAGGTATTTAATCAATTAAAATAACCATTTATATGAAGGTTGCAGCGTTAAATCTAAATGACAAAGACAAATGGGCACAGCTTTATGATGGCTATGCAGAGTTCTATGAAATGAAAATGAACCAAGATATTCTTGATACTGTTTGGTCATGGATACATAGCCCTGAAGTAAAGTTTTATTCTATAGGAGTAAAATCTATCGAAAATGAGTTAATTGGATTTATGCATTACAGAGAAATGCCTTCACCACTAAGAGGAAAACTTGTTGGTTTCCTAGACGATCTCTTCGTGCATCCTGACTTTAGGGGAACTGGAGCTGTTCAACTATTATTTGGTGAGCTTAAAATACAAGCTAAAAAAAATGATTGGCCTTATGTTCGTTGGATCACTGCTACTGATAACTCAAGGGCTCGAAAAGTTTATAACCAGATTTCTAAGCCAATAGATTTTGTCACTTATCAGATGCAAATAAATTAACTCATCATCAAACTCATCAATTCTGGAGCAGCAGCTAGTAATTAATTGGTTCTAAATCATTCAAATGCTTATACCTATTCTGATTTAGAATCAATTAAATCATTAATTCTTTGGATTTTTAGCAAATGAAACAGGGCAATTTAGTTGGCGATTTTCAAGTTCCTCCGCATCCTAAAGGTATCTCAATTGATGGGAGAATGGTGACCCTGAAACCTCTAATTGCAAGCCAGTTCGCTGAAGAGCTTTTTCTTTCAAACTCAATTGATAAAGATGGTACAAACTGGGCATATCTTCCTTATGGGCCGTTTGAAAGTCTTGAAACATATTCTCAATGGATAAAGTCATTTGAGGGTAAAGAAGACCCAGTTTTTTTTGCAATTATTAGTAAAAAACTAAAAAAAGCGATAGGTATAGCTAGCTATTTGAGAATTAATCCTAAGGATGGGTCAATAGAGGTTGGGCACATCAATTATTCACCACTTTTACAAAGAACAACAGAGGCAACCGAAGCTATGTTTCTTATGATGAAGTGGGCCTTTGATAATGGATATAGGAGATATGAATGGAAATGCAATGCTCTAAATTTAAGATCGCGAAGTGCAGCTCAAAGACTTGGTTTTTCTTACGAAGGAGTCTTTAGACAGATGGCCATTGTCAAGGGAAGAAATCGTGATACTGCTTGGTTTGCAATGATTGATAAAGAATGGAAAGAACTTGAATGTTGTTTCAAGGAGTTTTTATCTGATGATAATTTTGACCACAATGGAAAACCAAAAAAGTCTTTAAGGTCCCTTACAAAGTCATTACTCTATAAGGTTGATAACTTAGATTCAACTTGAGAATTTTTTCTACCCTCTAGGGTGATGTTTCTGATGCTGAGTTTTGAGATGCGCGTTCTGAATATGGGTATAGAGCTGAGTGCTTGAGATATCACTATGACCAAGCATCAGTTGAACTGAGCGCAAGTCAGCTCCTTTTTGAACAAGGTGAGTAGCAAAGGCATGCCTCAGTGAGTGCGGTGAGATGGGTTTGTCAATTCCAGCTTGAGCGGCATATCCCTTAATAATATAAAAGAAATTTTGCCTTGACATCGCGCTTCCACGATTTGACAGAAAATAACTATCGCATTGGCCATTTTTTAAAAGTAGGGGCCTGACATTTTTTTCATACGCACCTAAATAATCAATTGCAATCTCACCAAGCGGCAACATTCTCTCTTTGTTGCCCTTTCCATGAACACGAATAAACTCGTCTTTCAGATTGATATTATGAAAACTTAAGTTTATAAGTTCTGAAACCCTGAGACCACAAGAATAGAGAAGTTCAATCATAGCACGATCCCTTTGACCAATAGTAGAATTGATATTAGGTGTATTCATTAGCTTTTCTACTTCTTGAATATTTAAAAAAATAGGTAGCTTTTTATCTAACTTCGGGTAATTCATTTGATCTGTTGGATCATTAGTGATGACTTGATGCTCTATTAAATACTGAAAGAATGAGTGGAGGCAGGTGAGAATTCGTGATTGAGATGAGACGCTTAGCTTAGAGTCTTTTCGAAATGAGAAATATTCATTAACCAAGACTCTATTAACATTTTCAAATGGGATATCCTTAAGCCATTTACTAAAAATATTAAGATCAGAGCGATAGGCGCTTAGAGTATTTTGACTCGCTCCAGTGGTTAGCCAGTAGAAATCAATAAATTGGTCAATGAGTTGATTATTCATCACCATTTATTCTACTTAAGAATTTTTTAAAAAAGATAAAAAATGCCAGCTAGTGCTGGCATTAAAATTTGATTAAGAATTACTTTTTATTAAGCTTTTCTTTAATTCTAGCAGCCTTACCTGTAAGACCTCGTAAATAATATAGCTTAGCTTTTCTAACCTTACCGCTTCTTTTAACAGTAACGCTGTCAATCATTGAAGAGTGAGTTTGGAAGACTCTCTCAACGCCTTCACCATGAGAGATTTTACGAACTGTAAAAGCAGAGTTTAACCCTCTGTTTTTCTTGGCAATCACAACACCCTCAAAGGCCTGAAGTCTTTGGCGATTTCCTTCGCGAACTTTCACCTGAACAACAACCGTGTCACCCGCAGAAAATTTAGGAATGTCTGTTCTGAGTTGCTCACTTTCAATTTGATCAATTAAATTCACGATTGCACCTATATTGGGTTTGAAAAAAAGCGCTAATTATACATATCTTTTAGTATTTTCACAAGAATCTATTGTCTTAAATCACTCTTAAAAATAGATGTTATTGATGTTATTTTTTAAATGTTTTTCATGATATTATGAGATAATGTTGCGCACAAAAATTAAAAGGAAGGCATGGGTAAAGCAACTGGATTTTTAGAGCTAGACAGGCAAGTTGAGTCATATCGCGAGGTTGATGTTCGCATAAATGATTATGATGAAATTTTCTCAGGTAGCCATAATTTAGATCTACTTCAAGAACAAGGTTCAAGATGCATGGATTGCGGTGTTCCTTTTTGTCAATCATCAAATGGGTGTCCAATTGATAATCTAATTCCTGAATGGAATGATCTAGTTTATAAAAACGAATGGCAAGAGGCACTAGAGCGCCTTGAGAAAACTAATAATTTCCCTGAGTTCACCGGAAGAGTATGTCCTGCTCCATGCGAAGGTTCATGTGTCCTTGGTCTTAACAACCCTGCCGTTACAATTAAAAATATTGAATTAGCAATTGTCGATAAGGGCTTTGAAGAAGGATGGATTAAGCCCAAAGTGATTGAGTATCGCTCAGGAAAAAATATTGCAATAGTAGGATCAGGCCCTGCAGGTCTTGCAGCTGCAGATGAGCTGAATAAAATGGGACACTCTGTGAAAGTTTATGAGAGAAGTGACAGAATTGGTGGTCTATTGATGTATGGTATACCCAACATGAAGCTTGGTAAAGATGTTGTTGAGCGCCGAGTGCAATTGTTAGAGAGTGAAGGAATAGAATTTATAACCAATGTAGATATTGGAAAAGATTTAACTACCAAAGAGCTTAAGGAGACTTGTGATGCTGTTATTTTTGCAACCGGCGCCACTCAAGCGCGTGACTTGCCAGCAGAAAACAGAGATGCAAAAGGCATTTATCCTGCAATGGATTTCCTAACATCAAATACCAAAAGCCTTCTTGATAGTGGTCAGCCAGATCAAAGTGATTTATCTGCAAAAGGTAAAAATGTGATTGTTATAGGCGGTGGTGATACTGGGACTGACTGTATTGGAACTTCTTTGAGACAGGGTGCTAAATCAATCATTAATTTTGAATTAATGAGTCGCCCTCCTGAGGATCGTTCAGACAATAACCCATGGCCAGAGTGGCCGGTAATCTATAGAGTAGACTATGGCCACGAAGAGTCGAGTCAAGTTTTTGGCGAGGATCCAAGACATTACCAGCTTCTTACTAAGGCATTCATAAAAGATACTGATGGCAATGTTAAAGGTATAAAAACAGTAAACGTCGATTTGATTAAGGGCAAGTTAACTGAGATTGAAGGAACTGAAAAAACTTGGGATGCTGAACTCGTTTTGTTGTCGATGGGCTTTTTATCTCCAGAACATTATTTAAGTGACGATTCAGAAATCGAGCTTGATCAGAGAGGCAACTACCTATCCGAACATGGGGATTATAAAACATCAAAAGATGGGATTTTTTCGGCAGGTGACTGCAGGAGAGGCCAATCATTGGTCGTCTGGGCAATAAATGAAGGCCGAGGAGTAGCCTCGAGTGTGAATGATTTTTTAGCAAATTCTTAAAGGTAATAACAGTTATGGCAGAAATATTAGGTGCAGAGGTTGATGAAGAGGGCTACTTGCTTAAGGTGTCTGATTGGACAGCTGATATTGCACAGGCTATGTCAGAGGAAGACGGAATAGAGCTATCACCTGAGCATTGGGAGGTCATCAATTTTCTTCAGGAGTATTATGAGGAATATGAGTTTGCTCCCGCAGTAAGAGTTCTTACAAAAGCTATTGCAAAAAAGCTTGGAAATGACAAGGGAAATTCTCGATATCTTTATTCACTTTTTCCATATGGCCCTGCAAAGCAAGGATGTCGATTCGCTGGTTTGCCAAAACCAACAGGCTGTGTTTGAATAAACATTGTTGGTTTTGCCACAAAGCATTGACTTCCATTTTTTATCTAAGAGATAGAGTCATATGTCACTGATAAGTATTTTTTTAATTTTCTTTTTTTATGTCTCTGCCCTGATATTTATATCTGGATTATCATATAAACTGATTCAATATAGGAGAACGCCTGCTCCACTTAAGATTCCAATTGCACCATCTGCACTGGATAAAAAAGGAGTTTTGTTAAGATACTTTCGCGAGATTTTTTTGTTTGCAAGCCTGTTCAAAGCCAACAAATGGACCTGGCTTTTTGGATGGAGTTTTCATTTAGCTTTGGTCTTATTATTTTTTCGACATTTAGTTTATTTTTGGCCAGGTGAAGTGCCTTTGATTCTTTATAAAACTGAATCATTAAAATATGCCGCTTATCCACTCATTTTTGGTCTTTTAGGGTTGCTAGCTAGAAGAGTTTTTGTTGATAGGATTCGTTACATATCTGCACCTTCCGATTACCTGATGTTGCTCGTATTTATATTTATTGCTTTAACTGGAATGATGATGACTTTTGCGAATTATCATCCCAATATACTTATGGTTAAAAATTTTGCATCAGGTTTGATTACCTTTAAGTGGTCAGAATTGCCTGGAGAAATTATCTTTGTATTCCATATTCTTCCTGTTTTTTGTATTATTGCTATTTTCCCATTATCTAAGTTACTGCACGCACCAGGTGTATTTTTTGCACCTACCTTTAATCAGGTGGATAATGCACGAAAGAAAAGGCATCTCTCTGATTGGGCTTCTAAAAAAGAAGATAATTTGGAAATAAATCTTGAATCCAAAAATTTAAAGGATAAATAATCTTGTCAACTGATAATCAAATTAAACTTCCAACATATGTTGAAACGCCATCAATAAGAAAAGATTCTATGGCTGGTGATGGCCCATTTAAGGCTTCAGTTGAGATTCAAAATAAGCTTGGATTTCCTGGAGAAAAGGTTGAGAATTGGCAACAAGTCGCCATCAATAAAATGGCTGAAACTAAGTCGAAATATAAATCGGTTCAAGTTTTCTTGGATAGCTGTATGAAATGCGGTGCATGCACAGATAAGTGCCACTACTTTTTAGGAACAGCTGACCCAAAGAACATGCCAGTTGCGCGACAGGACTTATTTAGAAGTGTTTACAGAAGACACTTTACGTTTGCCGGAAAGTATTTTCCAAGACTGGTTGGAGCTAAGGACTTTGATGAAGATATGTTGAATGATTGGTATAACTATTTTCATCAATGCTCACAATGCAGAAGATGCGCTGTATTCTGTCCGTCAGGAATAGATACTGCAGAGATTTCAATGGCAGCAAGAGAGGTGATGAATGTCATTGGAGTGGGTCAAAAATATACCAATCAAATTTTAGGTAAAGTCAAGAAAATTGGAAACAATCTTGGGATGCCTGAGCCTGCGCTTAAAGATACCCTCATGGATCTTGAAGAAGAGATTAAAGAAGATACTGGTGTTGATGTTAAGTTGCCTATAGATATTAAAAATTCTGAAATATTGATGGTTTCACCATCAGCTGATTTTTTTGCTGAGCCTCATATTGATGGGCTCATTGGATATGCAAAAGTTTTTCATGAGAGTGGAGTCAGTTGGACGCTAAGTTCCTATGCTTCAGAGGCCGCCAACTTTGGAATGTTTATTGGGAATTATGATGTCATGAGAGAAGGTGCTCTCAGAATTCGAAAGGCCGCACTGGATTTAAATGTAAAGCGAGTCATTATTGGAGAGTGTGGACATGCTTGGCGAGTAGCATATAGTTTTTGGAATACTCTCTCTGGTATAGGCACTGGTGCAGAGGATGAGTATGCCATGAGACTTCAAAATCAACTTGATAGTCAATATCCTCAGCCTCAACATATGATTGAATTTACCTATGATTTAATTAAAAATAATAAATTAACATTTGAAAAATCAAACAACGACCATCGAGTAGTCACATTTCATGATTCTTGTAATGTTGCTCGAGGCAGTAATATGGGTGACATAGAAAATGGTCAATTTATCTTACCTAGAGAGGTAATAAAAGCTGCCTGCAATAACTTTATAGATATGCCCAAAAATACAATAAAGTCCTCTACTTTTTGTTGTGGTGGTGGTGCGGGACTTCTCACTGATGACCTTATTGACCTCAGAATAAAAGGCGCTAAACCGAGGATGCACGCACTCAGAAAAAGTGAGCAAGAAAGTGGAGTGAACACCTTAGCTGCTATTTGTGCTATTTGTAAATCACAGTTTTCAAAAGTTCTACCAAATTATGATTTTGATCCTTACATGGTCGTAAGCGTTCATCAGCTGGTAAGTGATGCAATTGTTCTTAGTGAGTCATTAAAGCAAAAAGACTAATCAAGTTTTTGATAAAAACTTACTATCCCTTCATAAATTGACTGAGCAATTTTTTCTTGTTGATTCTTGTTAGTCAAGCGTTTTTCTTGAGTAGGGTTTGATATAAAAGCAGTCTCAACTAATACAGAAGGAATAGAAGGCGACTTGAGGACAACAAAGTTAGCTTTTTGAGGTATTTTTTTGTGAATAGGACCAACTTTACTTAGTTGAGAAATTATTTCTTGAGCTAATTGAAATGATTGTTTCTCTTTATCTTTTCGAGAATAGTCAGTCAATATATTCTTTAAAAATTGATCATTGTCAATGACTTTCTCAACGCCACCAAACTGATCAACCACGTTTTGCGAATCCTCGAGCTGCCTAGCTAGTTTACTATTATTCCCTTTTTCACTTAATATATAGACAGAGGCTCCTTTTGCACTAACGCTCTCAACTGAATCGGCATGAATAGAAATAAACATCGATGCCTTTTGTTTTTGGGCTATGGTTAGTCTTTTTGTGAGGGGAATATAATAATCTCCTCCTCTACTTAGTACCGCATTAAAATCCTTATTTTTATTAATGATGGCTACAAGTTTTTTTGCTATTGCCAAATTTACATTTTTTTCTAGTGACTTATTTCTTCCTACTGCTCCAGAATCCTCGCCTCCATGACCGGCATCAACCAGAATAATTTGTTGGTTTTTTATCGAAGGCGGTTTGACTGGTCCTAAGATTTTTTTTGTAGGCTTTGGTTCTGAGTCAATAATATCTACTACCAGTCTATGATGTTTATATTTAGCGTTTGGGATGAGAGTAAAGTGCTTTACATTAAATTTACTATTGATATGAACGATTAATTTGATGGTGCTTTTTTCGCGCTTAATTCTTACTTTTTGTATCCGATCGTCTTTAAAAAAAATATTTGAAAAGGTTTCAGATAAAACTTCCGCATCATCAAAGCTAATAATCACATAATCATTAGAGCTGTTAATATTGAAAAGAGTATCCTCGTCTTTATCGATAACTATTCGAGTATGGTCAGGCGCAGACCAATATCTAAAATCATAGAGTGTTGTTTTGTCTTCCCCAGAAGCAATAGATGAGAAAAAAATTAAAAGAAGACTTATCCAATTGCGCATTTTTGAATTGCTCTGCCTAATTTGGATTCAAATAAAATTTGAGCTTCTCTAGAGTCTCCATTGCCGCTAAGTTTGATTGAAATATCAGCATTTGCTATTGATCCCTTTCCTAATTCTGGCCATTCAATTAACTGAAGACTATTTGATTTAAGATAATCTCGAATACCAATATATTCTAACTCTTCAGGATCAGTTAGTCGATAACAATCAAAGTGGTGGATATCTGCTTGATCATTTTGATATGATTCCACTAATGTATAAGTTGGGCTTTTGACCTTATCAAAGCCAAAACATCTTATAAAAAATTGAGCAAAAGTAGTTTTTCCAACTCCTAAATCACCAACTAAATAGATTACGCAGGGAGATTTTATTTTAGAGCAGCACTTAGCAATTGTTTCTGCTAAATCTCTAGTCTCATTAAGATTTTTTAATTTTAAATCCAAATTAGTTGGTAAAGATATGAGACTAGAATTCCTAAAAGAATTATGCCCCCAAATCGGTTTATTTTTAGTTTAAATGATAAAACTAGGATTAACAGAGTAAGAACAATCATATAAATGAAATCCCTATTCATTACTTCTTCAGGGATCTGAAAAGGTAGAATTAATCCCGGTATTGCTAGAACACCCAAGGTATTAAATAAATTAGATCCAACAATATTTCCAATAATCATTTGATGTTGTCTTTTTAAAGCACTGCTAATTACAACGGCAAGTTCAGGGAGACTGGTTCCAAGAGCAACCACTGTTAACCCAATAATTAAATCACTCACACCAAAAGCCAGAGCGAGATTAGTTCCGCCCCAAACAACAAGCCTTGCACTAGACACTAAAATGATAGCTGAGACTAATAGAAGAGTCCATACCCTTCCCTTGTCTTGTTTATCAATCGACTCTTCTGAAACCTCTAATTCACTATTGTTTCCTTTTTTAGACTCACTAAAAACGTAATAAAGAAATAGAAAAAGTAAAGCCAAAAGGATTAATCCATCTAAAAAGCTCAAGAAGCCGTCCATCAGTAAAAAACCCACAACCAAGGAAGAAAGAAATAGAAAAACCCACTCTTTCTTTAAAACTGCCTTTTCAACCGTTATCGGATAAATAATTGCAGCTACTCCTAGGACTAAACCTATATTGAAAATGTTAGAACCAAAAGCATTTCCAATGCTGAGTTCAGGGTGCCCGTCGAATGCCGCCAGAGCTGAGACTAACATTTCAGGTGCAGAAGTACCAAACCCAAAAATTAGTAGACCAATAATCAACGGAGAAATATTGAAGATTCTAGCGATTTTAGCTCCATTGTCTGTGAACGTATCTGCGCTCCATATGAGCAAAACAAAGCCAATTAAAAGAGATAAAATGGAAATTAACATATTATTGTATTAATAAAATTTATTGACCATTATAAAGTCAACCCAGTTTGAAATAAACAAACACTCGTGAAGTTATTTGATTCAATTTGGGCTATTCAAAAGAAATGAAAAGAAAAGTTTTTTACTAAATGTATTTATAATGCATGTATGTTACTGATTACTAGACCAATAGTGCAATCTAAAAACCTTGAATCACTTCTGGTATCTAACGAAATTGATTTCGCTTTGTTTCCAACTTTTGAGATAAAAAAACTTAAACCTATTTTTCTTACATACAAATATGATGTCATAATTTTTATAAGTGTAAATGCGGTTAATTATGGCCAAGCATATTTTGATAAATTACTTCTAACCTCTCCGAAAGTTTTTGCAGTTGGACCGGCTACAGCGAACCAACTCAAGAGAAAAAATATCAAAGTTGACTGTTACCCCAAGAAAAATGCTTCTAGCCAGGAGCTTTTAAAGATGAAAGAGTGTCTAATTTTGTCTAACAATAAAATCCTAATTATTAGAGGCAAGGGTGGCTCTGAAACTTTGAAAAATACTCTTGGCATTAAAAATCAAGTTGATTATTTAGAAGTTTACGAGAGAGTTCAGTGCGAATTAACATTTTTACATAGTCAGTCATTTGAGAGATTTATGAAATATTCTAATGGTGTTCTTATGGCCACTAGTGAAGAGAGCCTTGTAAATATTATGCGTTTAGTTCATAGTATTTCTGTTGATTTTATTCAAATGCTCCTAACAAAAAAAATTATTGTTTTTAGTGAAAGGCTCAGAGTTCTTGCAATGGATCATGGTTTCAAAAATATTGAGGTTACGGAAAATCCTTCAGACGAGGATTTAGTTAATCTTTTAGTTAATAAAAAGTAATAAAAAAATCCACAAATATAAATTGTTTGGGTAACATATACAAAACTATATCAGGAGTTCAGGTGATAAGATTTGGAATTTCATGGGTTGCACGCTTACTGGGTGTTAGTGGCTTCACCGTCCAACAACCTACAACTCGTGGCTCCCTCCAAGACTTAAACATTTCTGAAAGAGTTATTCCATTTAATCCAAGTAATCTAGCTACTGATGATTTTTTATCATCTGGAAATGACCCATCTGAATCAACGCATTATCAGAAGCGATTCCAAGATACTCAATCCAAGCTAAATTCAGATTCATTGATTAATGAAGCAATTAATGATCAAGATTTAGTTTCAGTCATTGCAACTCTTAAGTCTAAGCTTTATCAAGAATCTATTAAGAGCAAACACTATACAAACGCGTTTAATGAACTTAATGATAGGCTTGTTGAACTTGAAAAAATTGTACAACCCGAAAAGAAGACAGATTTTCAAAAACTTCAGGGTTGGGTCCACTCTAAAAGGCATATTCATTAGTTTAATTATTTATTGCTTTTCTCCAATAATAGTCAAACATATTAATAACATACTCGGTTTTTTGTAATGAAGCCTATTTGGTTAGCATCATACCCCCGAAGCGGTAATACCTTAGTCAGAACTATTTTATTCCATTGCTTTAATTTAAAAACTGGAAGTGTTTACAGTGAAGATTTTGGTGAGAATAAAAAGCTGGAGGAATATGTTGGCCATATTGAGCAAAATGCAGATCGGTCAATCTCATTTCCTGAAGGTAATCTTCCTATTATTAAAACTCATGCATTACACAAGGGTGATAATTCTTCAATTTACATTGTTCGAGATGGTCGAGCAGTCGCAGCGAGCTTCTGGCAATTTACTAACCCCAAAGTACCAATGAGAAATATCATTGATGGTAATCATAAGTTTGGTAAATGGTCTGATCATCTTGACTTTTGGAGGCCTCTCTCAAGACCTAATACTTTGTTGTTGAGATATGAAGATATTCTTGATGATTTTGAAAACTCTCTTGAAAAGATTAGTGTTTTTTTGGAACGTGAGATAATTTCTAACTATTTACCATCAAGAAATGAAATAGCAGAGAATGATGGAAAATGGGTTCGTAAAAAAACTGATTGGAAGCAGGTTTTAGCTGATGAAGATTTAGATAGATTTAATGAGCAAAATATTCATTATCTAAATCAATTTAATTATAAGTAGAAATAAATAACACTTTCTGAATTTTTCAAATGAAGGATACTATTTTTTCAATTCTAATTGAGTTTTTTTCTTTCTAATAATGGTCTTTTAAGGGCTTAGCATCATAAAAATAAAAAGTATTTAGGTATAATACATCTTGGTTTTAATATTATATCGAATGAATATATGTCAAAAAGTGATTACATTGAGTTAGAGGGAGTAGTAAAGGAGAAGCTACCTAATACAACGTTTAAAGTTGAATTAGAGAATGGACACAACGTTCTTGCTCACATATCTGGAAAGATTCGTAAACACTATATACGTATATTGCCTGGCGATAAGGTTACTGTTGAAATGACTCCTTATGATTTGACAAAAGGAAGAATTACTTTTAGACACAAATAAACCTAATTAATGCCAGTGTGGTGGAATTGGTAGACACGCCGGATTCAAAATCCGGTTCCTTCACGGGAGTGACGGTTCGAGCCCGTCCACTGGTACCAAATATGAATTGAAAGATTATTCATATAATTGATTTTTGGGGTATCAATAGGATTAAAACTAATTATTCGATATTAAAATTTTAACCATAGAATCAATTTTTTATGGCTATCTATTATGGACAATAATTTACTTAGTGAAGCAATCAACCTAACCCTTTTTGGGATGGGATTTGTATTTGTATTTTTGGCTTTAATGGTGGTTCTGACTAGGTTTATGTCAGCTGCTGTCTTAAAAATCCAGCCTTTTGCACCCAGTAATTCTGTTGCACCAATCCAAACGGATAATTTAATAGATGAGGATACAAAATCAATCATTGAGAAAGCAATTAAATTGCATACTGGAGCTTAATATATGTCAAATGATGTCAACACACAACCCGTAGGAATTACTGAACTTGTTTTAAGAGATGGGCACCAGTCACTTTTCGCAACTAGGATGAGAATCGATGATATGCTGCCAATTGCTGAAAAGATAGATAAAGTGGGGTATTGGTCAACTGAATCATGGGGCGGCGCTACTTTTGATGCATGTATCCGGTTTTTGGGTGAAGACCCTTGGGATAGAATTAGAGAAATTAGCAAAGCGATGCCTAATACGCCGCAGCAGATGCTGCTTAGAGCGCAGAATTTATTAGGCTATCGTCATTACGGTGACGACGTGGTAAGGAATTTTGTTGATCGTTGCGCAGAAAATGGTGTTGGCGTTTTACGCATTTTTGATGCAATGAACGATATGCGAAACCTAAAAACAGCGGTTGACCAAACGGTAAAAGTTGGTAAGCATGCACAGGGTACTATTTCTTACACACTTAGTCCAGTTCACACTACAGAGCTTTGGATTGATATGGCTAAGCAAATTGAAGATATGGGCGCTCATTCACTCTGTATTAAAGATATGGCTGGACTTCTTCAGCCTTATGTTGCCTATGACCTTGTGAAAAAACTGAAGAAGGCAATTGATATTCCTATACAGCTTCATGCCCATGCAACAACAGGCCTCTCAACAGCAACCTTAATTAAATCAATTGAGGCGGGCATTGATCGTGTAGATACATCAATTGCTTCGATGAGCATGACATATGGGCACTCTTCGACTAATGCAGTGGTCTCAATTTTGGATCATGGTCCTCGCAAAACTGGCATCGATATGGAGCAGTTAGAAGAGATTGATGCTTACTTTAGAAAGGTGCGTCCAAAATATGCCAAATTTGAAGGTTCATTGAAAGGTATTGATCCTCGTATATTGTTGGCTCAAGTGCCTGGTGGCATGTTAACAAATATGGAAAGCCAGCTTCGGGAGAATAATGCTCTAGATAGACTCGATGAGGTATTAAAAGAGATCCCACGCGTAAGGGAAGATCTAGGTTATATTCCTCTTGTAACACCAACATCTCAGATTGTGGGTACTCAAGCTGTTATGAATGTTTTACTGGGTGAGCGTTATAAATCAATTGCAAAAGAGTCAGCAGGAATACTTAAGGGTGAATATGGCGCATCACCTGCGCCTGTCAATGCTGAACTTCAGGCCCGTGTTCTTGATGGTGGTGAGGCAATTACCTGTCGTCCAGCAGATAATATTGATCCAGAAATGGATACCTTGGAAGCAGAATTCGATTCAATCATTGCAGAAAAAGGTATCAAACTAGTAAATGAAAAAATTGATGATTTGTTAATTTACATTCTATTTCCGCAAGTGGGAATGCAGTTCTTAGAAAATCGAAATAATCCTGATTTCTTCGAGCCAGTTCCGCAGGCTCCAAGTGAAGGGCCAAAAGAAGATGCTGTTTATACAGTCAAACATAATGGCCAAGAGTATGTTGTTGAAGTGAAATCTGGTGGAGATATTTCTTCAATCCAGGTTGCTGGACAGGCATCTGCAGTGCCTCAAGCATCAGCGCCTCAAGCAGCAACACCTGCAGTTAATGCTGAAGACATTCCAGCACCACTTGCTGGTAATATCTGGAAGGTTTTGGTTTCACCAAACCAACAAATTAATGAAGGAGACACGCTTGTTATTCTTGAGGCAATGAAAATGGAAACTGAAGTTAAAGCTGCTCGATCAGGAACAGTTGTAGCCGTCAATGTTAGTGAGGGTGATCAGGTTTCTGCTGGACAAGCAATAATTTCTTTAGCTTAATCAATTATGGAAAATTTATACACTCTGTTGGAAAACTCTGGGCTCTATCAGCTAGACTTTGGTTCTGGGGCGATGATATTAGTTGGTCTTCTGTTGTTGTACCTTGCAATCGTAAAAAAATTTGAACCCTTGCTTTTACTGCCAATTGGATTTGGTGCAATTTTAAGTAATATCCCTGGTGCTGGGCTTGCTTTATCTGCTATGGGAAGTGCAATTTATGCAGCTGATCCTGAAGTTTTAAGTGCTTTGGCTAACAGCCTTAATTTGGCGAGTTGGAATACAGCTTCAGAGATTTATGATGCATTTAAAGAAAGTTCTGGTGCTCAGCACGCTTTGGCAATTCAAACTGTAAGTGATTTGGGATATAGGGATGGAATGTTGTACACTTTTTATACTATTGCAATTGCTAGCGGGATAGCTCCTTTAATCATTTTTATGGGTGTTGGTGCGATGACAGACTTTGGACCACTTTTGGCCAATCCCAAGACTTTACTTCTGGGAGCTGCAGCACAATTCGGTATTTTTGCAACGTTGTTAGGTGCGATTGCGTTGACATCCCTAGGTATATTTGACTTTAGTCTAAAGCAAGCAGCAGCGATTGGTATTATTGGAGGTGCGGATGGACCAACCTCTATTTATGTTGCTTCAAAATTAGCTCCTGAATTGCTTGGTGCTATTGCAGTTGCCTCATACTCTTATATGGCACTAGTGCCACTCATTCAGCCGCCAATTATGAAGTTTTTTACGACAGAAACAGAGCGTCAAATACAAATGGTACAACTGCGTGAAGTGTCAAAGACTGAGAAAATTGTATTTCCAATCATGCTATTGTTGCTTGTTGGTTTACTGCTTCCAGATGCCGCCCCTCTTCTTGGAATGTTTGCTTTTGGAAATCTGATGAAAGAGTGTGGTGTGGTTGACCGTTTAAGTGATACAACTCAAAATGCTCTCATTAATATTGTGACCATTTTTCTTGGACTGGCTGTTGGTTCTAAATTAATTGCAGCAGAGTTCTTAAAACTAGATACTTTAGGAATTTTATTGTTAGGTATGGTTGCCTTTGCTATCGGAACAATGAGTGGATTATTGATGGCGAAGTTGATGAATGTATTTAGCAAAACAAAAATAAACCCACTGATTGGCTCTGCTGGTGTTTCTGCAGTTCCAATGGCTGCTCGAGTTTCAAACAGAGTGGGTCTTGAATCTAACCCTCAAAACTTCTTATTGATGCACGCAATGGGTCCAAACGTCGCCGGCGTTATTGGATCTGCAATCGCTGCAGGAATTATGATTCAGTTTTTAGCCTAGATTCAGAGCTCTTTATTTATCAATCAGCGGTGCATTCATTTTTTTAGGGATACTGAGCCCCAGTATTGACAAAATACTGGGAGCTACCGAAAGTTGAGAGACTTCTTTGCTCCCTACACCAGGTATTGGATGACCAATGTCATAAAAAGGCGTCCATCTTTCAATTTCACTGCTACCACCATGATTACCAGAGTCCGTAAATCCATGATCTGATGTAATTAAAATTCGGTATCCTTCCTCGATCCAAAAAGGAACATGTTGAGCTAATTGATTATTCACTTGCCATGCTTGCTTTGCGTATTCGAGTGAGTTTCCTCCAAATTTGTGACCAATAGAATCACAACTGCAAGAATGAATCATTAGATAGTGGGGCTCATATCGACTAACCAACATACTCGCTTGATTCATTAAATCATGATCTGATGGTAATGCAATATTAAACGCTGAATAACCATTCTCTGAATAAAAACGTCCATGCTGTATAGCTTGATCAGGATCATTAACCTCTTGATCTCTAATCGGAATATAGGGATCTTCATTATACAAAGTGGAAAAAAAGGAGTGCGCGGCAGCAGCTGTTACTAATCCGCTAGCCTTAGCAATTGCGAAGATATTTTTAAATTTAGATTTACGAAGATTGTCGTTAGAAGTTATGCCATGCTCCAAAGGCTCAAGTCCTGTATGAAGCGTTTCATAGATTGGTGCAGATAAGGTAGGCAAAACTGCAATCATTTTCATTCTTCGTGCCTTTTTTGACTCCACAAGGGCTTCTAAATAACCACACTGTTCAATTGCAGTCTGATACTTTAGTCCATCGATTATGACAAGAATTACTTTATCTTTCATTAAGGCTGCCATCAGTTAAATCGAAACGCCTTGACATCTTATTGGCTATAGAAAGGTCATGGGTAACTATCAAAAGCGCTGTATTTTGATTGTTATTAAGCTCGATAATCAAATCCAATACATCTCGAGCATTTTTTTCATCTAAATTACCAGTAGGTTCATCAGCTAAAAGACAGGCAGGCTCTGTAATCATTGCTCTTGCAATAGCAACTCTCTGTCTCTCACCACCAGAAAGTTCAGAGGGTTTATGGGTGATACGATTTTCTAATCCAACTTTTTTTAAGATATTTTCAGCTTTTTTTAGTGCTTCATTTTTATCAACATCATTAATAAGAAGAGGGAGAGCGGTATTGTAGATTGCTGAAAAATCTTTAAGCAAGTGATGAAATTGATAAACAAAGCCAAGATTTTTTGCTCTAAGTTCTGTTCTTTGGCGTTCTTTTAGATTAGAGATGTTAATGTTATTTATGAGTACTTCGCCTTCTGATGGTGTATCAAGACCAGCCATTAAATTAAGGAGAGTGGATTTACCGCAGCCTGACTGACCAACGATCGCTATTTTTTCATTAGTTTCAACTTTAAAGTTTAAATTATTAAGTACAGATGTCTTAGAATCTCCATCACCATAATTAAAACATAAGGACCGACACTCGATAATATCACTCATGTCTCAATACCTCAGAAATATTAATTCTACCTGCACGTTTTGCTGGATATATGGCTGCAATAATGACTAAAACAAAAGAACCTATCACAATACTAATGACATCACTTGGCATAATCTTTGATGGAAAACGATTGATATAAAAGACATCCTTAGGAAAAAATTGAAATCCAATAATGCTCTCAATTCCAGAAATGACTGACTCGATGTTAACTGCTAAAAGTAATCCAAGAATAGTGCCTATGCTTATTCCAATTAAGCCAATACTGATCCCTTGATAATAAAAAATTTTAACGATTCTTTTTGGTGTCATCCCTAGGGTTCTAAGAATTGCAATATCAGATTTTTTATCCGTGACTACCATCACCATCATAGAGACAATATTGAAGGCAGCTACCGCAATTATTAATGAGAGGATAATAGCAATCATCTGTTTTTCAAGATTTAATGCCCTGATAAAATGCTTTTGTTGTTGCATCCAATCCACACCGTAATAGCCATCACCTAAAGATCCTACAACTTCGTTTGTTATTTGATTCGCTTTAAATAGATCATCAACCTTGAGTCGAATTCCAGAAACTTTATTGCCAAGAGTAAATAAATCCTGAGCATCAAAAAGGTGAATAAAAGCTAATCCATTGTTATAGTCGTTCAGTCCAGCATTAAAAATACCACTAATAATAAAGCTTTGAGATTGAGGAACTAGAATGCCCAGTGCATTTCTCGCTGGTGCGATAAGAGTTATTTCGTCACCCACTCCAGTACCCATCAGAGTTGCCAATCCCACACCAATTATTGCAGAGGATTGGTTTTCCTCAAGGCTCAGCGATCCATATTTAATATCATCTAAGAGGACAGAAGTTAAAGATTCCTGGTCAATAATGATTCCTCGAACGCTAACTCCTTGAGTTGCGCTCTTTGAGGTCATTAAAGCAAAGTCTTCAACATAAGGTGAGGAGGCGATAACGCGATCATTAGAATTAATTTTTATTTGAATATCATCCCAACTTTCAATCGTATCATCTGACCCAGTTATATATGAGTGAGAAATGGTATTGAGAACTCTGTTTGTTAGTTCTTCATGAAAGCCGTTCATCACAGACATGACTGTAATTAAGGACATTACAGCCAAAATGAGACCAATCATTGAGACGCCTGAAATGAAAGAAACAAAACCTTTTTTTCGGTTTGATCTTAAATATTGGTTGGAAATCTGAAATTCAACACTCATGGTCAGAATATTTTGTCATAATAAATGTTTTTAAAGTAATTAAAGTCATCAAAATGTTAGGCAATCTAAGTTCTATAAACCATAGCAAGTTTGGCATTATCAACTTTTTACTTCTTCCTTTATCTTTAGTTTTTTATACCGTTTCTAGAATACACTTTTGGCTATATAAGTCCAGTATTCTGAATGTTAAAAAGTCAAATGTACCAGTAGTTGTGGTTGGTAATATAACCGCTGGAGGAACCGGTAAAACTCCAATTGTGATTTCAATTGTAAATTATTTTGAATCAAGAAATAAAAAGGTAGGGGTGGTTTCTAGAGGTTATGGTGGTAATTATTCTAAGGAGGTTTTAGAAGTTTTGCCTGCAAGTAATCCAATGGAGTGTGGTGATGAACCTTTATTAATTAAGCAGAAAACTCATGCTGTAGTTGCAGTATCAAAAAAAAGAATCAAAGCGGTTGAGTATTTGAGTCAACAATATCAACTAGACATTATTATTAGTGATGATGGCCTTCAGCACTATTCTATGGGGTGTGATATTGAAGTTGCGGTTATTGATGGAAAGAGCAGGTTAGGTAATGGCTTATTTCTACCTTCCGGCCCATTAAGAGACTCAAAAAATAGACTTAATTCTGTCGATTTTATAATCAATAATGGCTCATCTTTGGATGGAGAAATTTCTAGTCAATTAGAGTACAAGGGCTTTTTAAACTTAATTACAGGTGAAAAGAAAGATCTTGAATTTTTTAGGGGGAGGCGATGTTACGCAGTTGCTGGAATAGGGAAGCCTAATAATTTCTTTTCAATTCTTGAAGATCTTGGAATTGACATCATAGCCAAACCATTTCCAGATCATTACCAGTTTAAGAAAGAAGATTTGAGTTTTGATAATGAATATCCAATCCTAATGACTTCTAAGGATTGTGTAAAATGTTCTCAGTTTGCATCTAGTGCGATGTGGCACTTGGATGTAAACGCAAAAATAGAACCTGAGTTTTATCATCAGTTGGAGTCAAAGTTGTGATTGATAATGATTTATTACAAATGCTCGTATGCCCCCTTAGTAAGGCGCCTTTAGAGCTAGTTGGTGAAGAGTTAATTTGTGAGAAAAGTCAATTAGCCTATCCAATTATTGATGGCATTCCAATTCTTCTCGTTGAAGAAGCCAGAAAAATAGAACCCTCAAAATAATGGACTTTACCATTATTATTCCTGCCAGATACGCTTCAAGTCGATTACCGGCAAAACTATTAAAGGACATTAATGGGAAAACTCTTATTGAGCACACATACTCAAATGCAATCAAGAGCAATGCTGCACGAGTGATCATTGCAACAGATGATGAGAAAATAAGGCAAGTTGCACTAGACTTTGGTGCCGAGGTATGTATGACCAGTCTGAAGCATACTTCAGGCACATCTCGTTTGTCTCAAGTCGTTTCTGACTTGAACTTTGAGGATCATCAAATCATTGTAAATTTGCAGGGTGATGAGCCAATGATGGCTCCTGAAGCGTTGAATCAAGTGGCTTCAAACCTAGCTACTTCAGGTATGAGTGTGGCAACTTTGTGTGAAAAAATTAATTCGCAAGAGGAATACTTTGACGAGAACTGC
This sequence comes from uncultured Gammaproteobacteria bacterium, assembly GCA_902509905.1. Classification (GTDB taxonomy): domain Bacteria; phylum Pseudomonadota; class Gammaproteobacteria; order PS1; family Pseudothioglobaceae; genus Pseudothioglobus. The sequence goes on from CABWZI010000008.1 coordinate 52,348, forward strand.
GTCAAAGTTGTATATAATTCGCGCGGAAAAGCTTTATATTTCTCAAGATCTCCTGTTCCAGCATTTAGATCTAGCAGTGAGATAGATTTAGATCTTTGCTTTAGGCATGTTGGTTTGTATGCCTATAAAGCAGATTTCTTAAAAGGGCATTCTAAGATGAAAGTATCTAGCCTCGAGATTGCTGAAAAATTAGAGCAGCTTACTTTTTTAGCAAACGGGTTTGATATACATGTTGAGATTTCTACAGCTGAAACTGGATTAGGTGTGGATACAGAGAGTGATTTAAAAAAAGTAAAAAAGGAATTTAAATAATGAATATTATTGACGGTAAAGAAATTGCAAAAAATCTTCGTTCAAAAATTGCTGAAGAGGTAAGTACTTTTGAGCGTCCACCAGGCCTTGCTGTTATTTTGGTTGGTGAAGATCCAGCATCAGCTGTTTATGTTCGAAATAAAGAGCTTGCTTGCAAACAAGCTGGTTTTTTTTCTGACAAGATTATTAAGTCCGAAAACATAACTGAAGAGCAGTTACTTGAAGAGGTGGAGCGATTGAATAATAATCCACAGATTGATGGTATTCTTGTGCAACTTCCGTTGCCCAAACATATCGATGCAAACAAAGTCATTGAACATATTTCTCCACTAAAAGATGTTGATGGTTTTCATAGTGAGAACATTGGCAAGTTAATGCAAAATAAGTCTCATTTGAGACCCTGTACACCTAAAGGTGTAATGACAATGTTAGAGTCAATTGATTGTCAGATTGAAGGCATGAATTGTGTGGTCATTGGTGCTTCCAATATTGTTGGAAGACCCATGGCGATGGAGCTGTTAAATGCTAGAGGTACTGTCACAATTTGTAATAGCAAAACAAAGGATCTCCCAGGCAAAGTAAGAGAGGCTGACATCCTCGTTGTTGGCGTTGGCATTCCAAAGATGGTTAAAGGTGATTGGGTTAAGGAAGGAGCAGTCGTGATCGATGTAGGAATCAATCGTTTAGAGGATGGTTCGCTTGTTGGAGATGTTGATTATGATGCTATTAAAGATACAGCTGGAGCAATAACACCAGTTCCTGGAGGAGTTGGCCCAATGACTATAGCTACTTTGCTTGAAAATACTTTGATTGCTTATAAGCAAAGTCTATGAGATTAATCTTAAAGCTCCTTAGAGAGGGTTCTGGAAGAATTTTAATTTTCTTAGACTGGATGATTAAGCCAAGAGTTGTTCAAAGGAGCTCTGAAAAACAATTACAGGTTGATAATCAAACTGAGTCACTTAAGCTTTATGAATTCTATGCTTGTCCTTTTTGTATCAAAACTCGAAGAGCAATTAAACGATTAAATTTAAAACTAGAGACTCGTAATGCTCAGCAAGGTGATTTCAGAAAAGAGCTCGAATTGAACGGAGGCAAAGTACAAGTTCCATGCCTCAGAATTGATTATGCTGGAGAAGTGAGTTGGCTTTATGAGTCTGACGATATAATTAATTATCTAGAAAAGCATTTTTAAATAGATACATCATTAATCTATGATTTACATTCATGGTGGCAATAAGGAACAAATAGAGCTCTCGCGACAATTGTTTAATTTTTGCTGTAATGGTTTATTTAATAAGAACAACCTTCCTACTATAGACCTCACTATCCATAAGGTTCAAGACGCTCTGGCATGGACAGATTATGAGGGCGATGGAAAATTTTTCATCGAGATTGAAGAGTCATTAGATCAGAAAAAATTTATCATTACGATGTGCCATGAAATGATCCATGTTTGCCAGTTTCTAGCAGAAGTTGAGGTGAGTGAATTATCAGCCTATCAGTATGAAGAAAAGCTTGCAGAGCAGTTTTATCATGAAGAGTTAGAGAGGCATGGAAGTGAGCTAGATCTCAATGAGGACTAGGGTAGATAGCTACTAAGATTTTCAATTGATTTCTGAAGTTCTTTGTAAGAGTCAGAAGTAATTGTTATGTGACCTAATTTTCTATTTTCTCGCTCCTTCTTATCATACAAATGTAAGTGAGCATTCCTAGTTTCAAGAACCTTGTTTGTTGGGCCATGCTTACTGATAATGTTAATCATTGCGTTGAATTTACTTTTAACTGATGTATCACCCAACGGGCTGTTTGTAATTGCTCTAATATGATTTTCAAACTGAGAAGTTTGTGCCCCTTCAATTGTCCAGTGCCCAGAATTATGAACTCTAGGAGCAATCTCATTAACAATCAAATCATCATCTGAGTCAAATAATTCAAGAGTTAAAACGCCAACATGGTTCATTTCAGTTATCAGCAGCTTCATATAACTTTCAGCTTTTTTTTGAAGTGAATCAGATATCTCTTGTGCTGGAGCCATTGTCAGTCTTAAGATTCCTTCATGGTGAGAGTTTTCAACTAAAGGGTAGAATTTTAGACTGCCATCAATTGCTCTAACTGCAATGAGCGATAGTTCTCTTTTGAAGTTAATAAAGCCTTCAAGAATAGACTCAACCCCAGACATCGCTTCCCAAGCATCATTCATTTGAGATTCAGTTTCAATTAGGAATTGACCTTTTCCATCATATCCATCTTTTGTTGTTTTTAAAATAGCAGGAAGGCCGATATTTTTGATAGCTTGACTTAAATCTGAAAAGTTATTTACCAATGCAAATGGTGCACAAGGAATACTTAATTTTTGCAGCAAAGTTTTTTCTCTTCCTCTGTGTTGAGTTAAATGAAGAGACAAGTCTCCAGGATAAATCTTAGTAGTTTTAGCTATTTCATTGACAATAGTGAGATCTGTATTTTCACTTTCATAAGTTACAACATCAGAGTCATCAGAAAATTTATTGATTACATCTGGATTATTGTCATGAATGAAAGTCTTGCCAAGTAGGGATGACGGGTCCTCTTCAGTTAATGCTAAAAATCTCATTTTATGACCAAGAGGGTAGGCAGATAGTGCGAGCATTCTTCCTAATTGACCAGCACCAAGAACACCAATTTTCATACTCTAATTTTCTGGGTTTGGATTATTTAAAACGTTTTGAGTTTGATCTGATCTAAACTTGCATACTCTATCTCTTACAGTCTGATCATGGTTTCCTATAATCTGAGCTGCCAGAATGCCAGCATTTTTTGCCCCAGAGTTTCCAATAGCAAGAGTCCCAACTGGAATACCTCCAGGCATTTGAACGATTGATAATAAAGAATCTTGGCCACTTAAAGCTTTAGATTGAACTGGAACCCCTAAGACTGGGACAACGGTTTTTGAGGCAACCATTCCCGGCAAATGAGCAGAACCTCCAGCACCTGCAATAATGACTTTTAGGCCTCTTGCCTCTGCTGTTTCAGCATATTCAAACATTAAATCAGGAGTTCTATGAGCCGAAACTACTTTAACTTCGTAGGAGACACCTAACTCTTCCAGTATTTCCGTGGCATTTTTCATTGTGGTCCAATCAGATTTGGAACCCATAATGACTCCGACTAATGCACTCATTTTTTTATTGGTGAAATAATTTACTTAAATTATACCAAAATCCTTATATCTATTAGAGCTGATGCAGAGCTGTGACTCAATCAAAATTAGATATAAAAGCTATTTTCTAAAAATGGGAGGTGTCCAGATTTTAGGACTTGAGTTTTGGTCTCAGCATCAGAATACCAATGTTGAATTTTTGCTGGGACAAGTGTATCAAGTTTTCCTAAAATGCATTTCTTTGGAATATTGATATCTCTAAATTCTGCCCTTAAGTCGGACTGCGTAATTATTTCTATACCATCATTTAAAGCGCTATGAGAGGCTGGATATTTTTGAATAGAGTGATGTAGTTCTTGGATTTGAGATTTATTTTTACTTTGCAGACTCACGAAACGCTTGAGTGCCTTAGTACTATCAACTTTGAGATTCTCAGCAAATTGATCAAATACTTCACGCCTTATTCCAAAATCCCAGTTATCATTGTTCACAAGGCATGGACTTGCAGCAACTAAAATCAGTTCCTTAAGTTTAATTTGATGAGCTATAAAAATAGAGAGTAACCCGCCCAGTGACCATCCTAAGAGAATAGACTTTTTAGGAATAAACCTGATGATTTCGTTGCACCAATCTTCAATGTCACCCTCAACATCTGGACTTCTTCCATGACCCGGTAAATCGATTACTGTAATACAGTAATCATTCTTATATTTATCTACTAACTCAATAAAAATATCGCTGTTAAAAGCCCACCCATGCAATAAAACTAAGTTCTGACCTTTGCCAATTGTTCTATGCCATAGCATCATTGACCTTTTCAAGTAGAGCGTCTATTTGTTTAAGTGTATGATTAGCCGCAACAGTAAAACGAAGTCTTGCCGAATTAGGGGGGACCGTGGGGGGGCGAATTGCGCTCACAAAAAACCCTTCCTTAAATAAGACATCACTAATTAATAAAGCCTTCGAGCTAGAGCCTATAATGAGTGGCTGAATTGCACTATTTGATTCTTCAAAACTCAGTCCAAGTTGTCCAGCCATAGACCTAAAATGCTGGATATTATTAATTAATTTCTCTCGTTGTTCTCCTTGGCTTATCAATTCAAGACTTTTTTGGAGAGCATGACATAGGCTAGCTGGCAGTGCAGTAGTATAAGTGTAAGGCCTTGATTTTTGAATCAGAAACTCTATGAAGTCCTTGTCTCCAGAAACAAAAGCCCCCATAACGCCTGCAGCCTTTCCAAGAGTTGCCATATAGATAGAGTGCTTTGGAATAATTGGATCAAAGATACCAAAGCCGTGTGCATCATCCTGCATAAGAGTAGTATTAGATTTGTCAATAATCTTAGCAATTCCTTGAATATTCGCTCGATCTCCATCCATACTAAAGACATTGTCTGTAACAACAAGTCCGGGGCCAGACTGTTTTTTTATTTTGTTAGCAAGAGACTCAAGATTATTATGATGGTACCTTTGAATTGGAAGGCCAACTAAACGGCATCCATCAATCAGTGAAGCGTGATTTAATTTGTCTTGAACTGACCATTCTATCTCATCCCTAAGAGCAGAAAATATTCCAAGATTAGCACTATAGCCTGATGAAAATAACAGTGCACTCTCCTGCCCTGTGAACTCTGCTAAAGACTCTTCAAGTAGGTTGTGAGACTCAGAATGACCACTAACTAAATGCGATGCACCTGATCCAGCTCCATACTTCTCAACACCTTGAACTAGGGCTTCCTTGATCTTTGGATGATTCGCAAGAGACAAGTAATCATTTGAGCAAAAATTAATAATATCTTTGTTATCAATTTTCATTTTTGTGCCTTGGGCACTATTTGCAATTCTTCTAGAACGCAATAGGTGATTTTTTTCAAGATCACTTATTTTGTTTGAAAAATTCATGAGTGGAGATTGTAATTAGATAAGATTTTCCAATGGAGAGGTTGCACTAGCAAAGGCTTTTTTCATCATTCTGCCAGCAAGGTATGACTCTCTTCCAGCAATAATGGCATGTTTCATTGCGCTTGCCATTAATACAGGATCATTTGCATTAGCAATAGCTGAGTTCATTAGAACGCCGTCGCACCCAAGCTCCATTGCTCTGGCAGCGTCGCTTGCACAGCCAACGCCAGCATCTACAAGAACGGGCACGTTAGAGCTCTCTTTTATTAATTTAATGTTAAAGGGGTTGGATATACCTTGACCAGAGCCAATGAGAGAGCCTAGAGGCATGATTGCACAACACCCAATTTCTTCAAGCTCCATTGCAACAATAGGGTCATCAGAGGTATAGACCATGACATCAAAGTTTTCTTTGATTAGTGTTTTTGCTGCATCAAGCGTTTCAACAATGTTGGGATAAAGTGTCTTTTCATCTCCAAGAACCTCCAGCTTTACTAGATTATGACCATCCAATAACTCTCTTGCAAGAAGGCAAGTTCTTACTGCATCTTTTGCATTATAGCAACCTGCAGTATTGGGAAGAATCGTGTATTTTTCTGGTGAGATGACATCTAGAAGGCTTTCTTCATTCACGTTTTGCCCAATATTTGTCCTTCGAATGGCCACAGTAATGATTTCAGAGCCAGAATTTTCTGTTGCCAATTTTGTTTCGTTAAGATCTTTATATTTACCTGAACCAACTAGAAGTCTTGAGTTAAAAGTTCGCCCAGCAATAACAAATGGAGTGTCAGTTTTCATAGCGTTATAAGATACCATGTGCCGGAATCAATAATGAAATATTGATTCGCAATCTTTTCAATTCTAGATGAATTTATTAAATAGTTAAGCCAGCAATTGTTTGAATTTCATTAATTGCTTTAGTTACAATTTTTGAAAAGATGAAGTCTGATTTATCTCCAGACTCAGAACGCTTCACAAATTCCTCAACCATAAGCTGATACTGATTACATGCTGGAAATTCAACATAGTTTCCTTCATGAAGTCCTCCAGCAGACCAATTGGCAGATGTTTTTTCTGGGGGGTTGACTGGAACATTTAATTCTGCCCATCCATCAGAACCCAGAACAGTGAATGATTGACAAAGAGCCGCATCAGCCGAAACGGTAAAGCTGAGTGTTTCCCCGTCCGGCCATCTAAGGGTTGCATCAACCTGTTTTTCGGTCTCGTATTGATCACACATTGTGGCAACTGCTGAGAGAACTTTAGGCTCTCCCTTGAAGATCATACAGCCCGATAAGATGGCATAACAACCAATATCAAATAACGGGCCGCCTCCATATCTAATGAGATTTCGAACATTGCCCTCAGGCTGTTTAGGGTAGCTGAAAATAAAGTGAGATGACTGGTATTTACCAATATTAAGATTTTGAAGCCATTGCCATTGTGGATGACTTCTGACCATAAAGGCTTCATAGAAAAATGCTTTGCTCTCATTGGCCGCCTTCTCAAGATGCTCTAATTCTTTTAGGTTGAGTGCAACGGGCTTTTCACATAAGACATGTTTATTGTTTTTAAGTGCTTCAATTGAGTAGGGGACATGAAGATGATTGGGGAGGGGGTTATAGATTGCCTCAATGGATGGATCATTGATAAGGCTTTCATAATCAGTCTGTATGGCATCACCATAGATTGCGGGTAGGGCAGACTGCCCTGGCTTTCTTCTTCCGACGTGAGTGACTTCATGTCCAGCATTAATTATTGCAGGAACGACATGCTCCCTTGCGATTTTTGCTTCACCTAAAATTCCAAATTTCATTTCAAAAAGACTTTATTTAAAATTTATATCTTACTTATTATCTTCCTAAGAGTTTTAGAATAATATTACATTTTGTATAAACATGTAAAATCAAAATAAATTAAGATTAACTTTTAGGACTCACGATGCCTCTCAATGCAATAAATCATCCATTAATAGCTCACAAGATTGCCCTTCTTAGGCAGCAAGGCATTAGTACAAAACAATTTCGTGAGCTTGCTAATGAGGTTGCAAGTCTTTTGACTTATGAAGCTACGAGAGACTTACCTCTGGAAAACAGAGAAGTCAATGGTTGGCAAGGGGAGCCAATTAATACTCAAATGCTCAGTGGTAAAAAACTTTCAGTTGTTCCTATTTTGCGTGCTGGTCTTGGGATGCTTGATGGAGTTTTAACCCTTGTCCCCAATGCTAAAGTGAGTGTAGTAGGTCTATACAGAGATGAGGAAACGTTAGATCCGGTTGCTTATTTTGACAAAGTGATCACCGATATTGATCAAAGAACTGCATTAATTATTGATCCTATGCTTGCTACTGGTGGAACTCTCCTGGCAACAATTGATCTCTTGAAGCAAAAAGGCTGTAAAAAAATTATCGGTTTGTTTTTGGTTGCATCACCTGAAGGTCTTGAGAGGGTTACGAAATTACATCCAGATGTAGATCTATTTATTGCAGCAATTGATGATTCACTTAATGATCATGGTTATATATTGCCCGGGTTGGGAGATGCTGGAGATAAGATTTTTGGCACAAAGTAAAGATAGAAATAGAATCTAAGCCTCTTCTTTCTTTAATGATTTAAACGCATCTAACGCTTTTTCTCTTGAAGCTTTGAGGTTTACAATTGGAAATGGATAGTCTTTACCTAGGGTAATATTTGCATTATCTAAAATTTCTTTTGGGGCCTCCCATGGGCTATAAAGGTATTTATTAGGTAGGTCTTTCAATTCAGGAATAAATTCTTTAATGTATTGTCCATCAGGGTCAAACTTTTCTCCCTGAGTTACTGGATTAAAGATTCTGAAATATGGTGCAGCGTCTGCCCCACAGCCCGCCACCCATTGCCAACTTGCGCTGTTACTGGCAAGATCAGCGTCAACTAGGCAGTCCCAAAACCAGCGCTCACCATGACGCCAATCTAACAAAAGATTTTTGACTAAAAATGAGCCCACAACCATTCTAACTCGGTTGTGCATTGAGCCAGTCAACCATAGCTCTCTCATTCCTGCATCAACCATTGGTATACCAGTTTGACCTTTTTGCCAGGCTGACAAATTTTTAGAACTATGCTCCCATGGGAATTGATCAAACTTAGTTTGAAGGTTTTTTGTTGGCAGGTCAGGATTAAAGAATAGCTGGCAATAGGAAAACTCTCTCCATCCTAACTCACTTAAAAAGTGATCAATGTTCTTATCACTGCCTTTTTCCTTAGCTAAATACCATGCCTGATTTGGGGACAGCTCACCGAAATGTATGTGAGGAGAAATTCTGGATACAAATGGCTTTGCAGGAAAATTTCTACCTTCTTTGTATTGTTCAATTCCATTTTCAATAAATTTGGATAACCTCTTAAAAGCTCCGTTCTCTCCAATATCCCAAAATGATTGCATTGGGATACCCCATCTATTTGATGGGAGTAGAGATAGATCATTGAGATTAAGAGAATTATCTTTATCGTTAAAATAATTTGAAGTATCTACCCTAGGAAGTGGTTCTCTAGGCTCTTCTGATTTAAGACATCCCTTGCGATAGAAAGGAGTAAAAACTTTATATGGCGAACCATCGTCTTTCTTTATTGTCCATGGCTCCCAAAGTAAAGATCCATTAAATGTTTTTACTAAAATCCCCTTGGATTCAAGTTCAGCTTTGATTTGAGTATCACGTCTAATACGCCATGGCTCATAACAACGATTCCAATAAACAATATCAATTTTAAAATTATTAATAATATCTAATAATGTTTGAAGTGGATCGCCTTCATAAAGAGATAAATTTTGATTTAAGTTGTTACTGAGATCATTCAGAGAGTGATGAAGCCAAAATCGGCTAGCATCACCCATAGAATGTTCACCAGAATTAAAGTCATCTAGAATGTAGATAGGTAATACTTCATCATGCTTAGAGGCTTCGTAAAGGGCTGGATTGTCAGTTAATCTAAGGTCTTGACGAAACCAGTGCAATGCTTTTGTAATTTTCATGACAACATTATAAAAAATGGGCGTGAATGTTAGATGAAGATTAGAAGTTGTTTGAGCAATAAAAAGTATGGCGGAGAGAGAGGGATTCGAACCCTCGATAGGAGTTAAAGCCTATACTCCCTTAGCAGGGGAGCGCCTTCAGCCACTCGGCCACCTCTCCGAAGAAGGCATATTATACTGCAAATATATTGAACGAGTTTTTAGAAACAGGCCTTTTGACAAATATTATCCTACAATTTCAAAATCATGAGTAATGGAGGCTGTTTTCCCCAACATTATTGATGCTGAGCAGTATTTTTCAGCTGACAGTGTGATTGCTTTTTCAACTTTTTTTGGATCTAAATCTTGTCCTTTGACAATGAATTGAATATGAATATCAGTAAAAACTTTTGGATGCTCGTCAGCTCTTTCAGCGCTCAATTTAGTTTCACAATTTGTAAGGTCTTGACGCATTTTTTTTAGAGTAGTGACAACATCAATCATAGTACAACCAGCAACACCCAGTAAAAGCATTTCCATTGGCCTGACCCCAAGATTGTTTCCTCCAATTTCTGGTGGGCCATCCATGGTAATACTATGCCCGCTATGAGACTTACCCACCATAAGCATTCCATCAATCCAATTTACAGATATATTCATTTAAAAAACTCCTTAAGTTTATGACCAGGATTAGGATCCTTCATAAAGGTCTCACCAATCAAAAAACCAAACACATTGTTCTGATGCATCAATTCGATATCTTGTTTGGTTTTGATGCCCGACTCTGTAATTACTAACTTATCATCGCTAATTTCTGAGAGTAAGTCAATGGTCGTTTGAAGAGTGACCTCAAAATTACGAAGGTTTCTATTGTTTATCCCAAGCAGTGGTAAGTCTAATTTCAAGGCTCGGTTAAGCTCGTCTCGGTCATGCACTTCAACCAGCGTATCCATTCCAAGTGAAGTAGCTAAATCACTTAAATCTTTCAATTCCTCATCATCAAGACAGGATGCGATTAATAATATACAGTCTGCGCCAATAGCTCTAGATTCATAGACCTGATAGGGATGAATAATAAAGTCTTTTCGAATGACTGGAATCTTTACCGCTGCTCTTGCTTTAATTAAGAATAAAGGATCTCCCTGAAAAAAATCGCGATCAGTTAAAATGGAAAGGCAGCTAGCCCCTCCCGACTCATAGCTCTTTGCTATTTCAACGGGATCAAAGTCTTCCCTGAGAACGCCTTTGCTCGGAGAAGCTTTCTTAATTTCAGCAATAACGCCGCTCTCTTGTTTTTGGACTTTATTGTGCAAAGCCATATAGAACCCTCGAGCTTTATCAGCACTAGAAGACAATTCAATCATTCTTTCGAGCGGGACTCTAGTTATTGAATCTGTAATTTCTTCGTGCTTTCTAGAAACAATTTTTTTAAGAATGTCAGGTGTTTTTTGTGCCATGCTTCTAAGGATTTTGTAACTATGCCTATTTTAAACGAATATAATTTACTTATATATTTATGTATTGAGCAAAGTTCATGAATTTACTAGATTTTCAAGCAGGGATAGAGCACCCATTTTTTTTGATTGCTGGGCCGTGCGTTATTGAATCAGAGGCCTTAGCAATGGAGAGTGCGAGCTATCTTAAGAAAGTTTGTGAAGAGTTAGATATCAACTTTATATATAAATCATCTTTTGATAAGGCGAATAGAACCAGTGCAGAGAGTTTTCGTGGCTTGGGGATAGAAAAAGGTCTTCAGATTCTTGAAAAAGTTAAATCAGAAGTTGGTGTTGCAGTTTTAACTGATGTTCATGAAGACACGCCCTTAGGTGAAGTGAGTTCAGTAGTTGATGTTCTTCAAACGCCAGCATTTCTGGTAAGACAAACCAATTTTATTCAAAATGTTTGTAGCCAAGGATTGCCTGTGAATATTAAAAAAGGTCAATTCCAGGCGCCGTGGGATATGGAGAATGTTGTTGAGAAAGCTAAATCCACTGGCAATGAGAAAATTATGATTTGCGATAGAGGCACTTCATTTGGTTATAACACTCTGGTTTCAGATATGAGAGGACTGTCCAGTATGAGGTCAACTAATTGCCCCATAATTTTTGATGCAACTCATTCTGTTCAGCAGCCTGGAGGTATGGGCACAACATCTGGCGGACAAAGAGAGATGGTTCCAGTTCTAGCGAGGGCGGCTATAGCCTCTGGAGTTTCGGGAGTCTTTATGGAGACTCATCCAAATCCAGATCAGGCAAAAAGTGACGGTCAAAACTCTATGCCTATGAACTTAATGTTTACACTTTTAGAGACTCTCAAAGAGATTGATGCAGTGACCAAAAAAAATAACTTATTAGAGGACTCGATTAATGACTAGGATTGCGATCAACGGATCAAAAGGTAAGATGGGACAAGCACTCACTGAGGCAATCAATTCCAGCTCGCAATCAGATTTTGGTGCTGGTTTTGATAAAGGTGACAACTTAATTGATTCATTAAAGAATTTTGAGGTTCTGATTGATTTTTCTAGGCCAGAGGCCTCTCTGAATGCATTAGCAGTCTGCAAGGGTGCAGGAAAAGCGATGGTCATTGGCACGACTGGTTTTACTGATAGTGAGCTTGAGCTTATTGGGCAAGCTTCAAAAGAGATTCCGATTGTGTTTGCACCCAATATGAGCGTTGGTGTGAACTTGACCCTTAAAATTTTGGAGACCTCCGCAAAAGTAATCGGACCCGATTCCAGTATTGAAATTATTGAGGCCCATCACCGCTATAAGGTTGACTCTCCTTCTGGGACTGCGCTTAAAATGGGTGAGGTGATTGCTAATGCACTTGGGAGAGACCTCTCAGAATGTGCAGTCTATGGTCGTGAGGGTATTGAGGAGCCAAGAGATATGAATACGATTGGTTTTTCATCGATTAGAGGTGGAGATGTTGTTGGCGAACATACTGTGGCCTTCTTTATGGACGGAGAAAGGGTTGAAATTACTCACAAAGCCTCTTCACGAATGATTTATGCAAATGGTGCAGTTAGAGCAGCGAATTGGTTATCTGATAAGTCCAGTGGTCTTTATTCAATGCAAGATGTATTAGAATTGTAGGGAGGAGTTATGCTCTATGCCATTATTTCACAAGATGTTGAAAATAGCTTAGAAAAGAGAAAGGGAGCTAGGCCTGATCATATTGCAAGGCTTAATAAGCTTCAAGACCAAGGGCGACTTATTTTGGCTGGTCCTCATCCATCGATTGATGTCTCAGACCCGGGTGAAGCGGGTTTTTCTGGATCTTTAATTGTTGCTAAATTTGATGACCTGCAGCAGGCTAGAGAGTGGGCTGATGGTGACCCTTATGTCAATGCAGGTGTTTATTCTAGTGTTGTTGTAAAGCCATTCAATAAGGTTTTGCCTTAAAGTTTCCCAATGGATTTGTTTTCAAGGATAATTTGGCACTCTTATAAAATCATATAGACCTCAGGAGATAAAGGCAACTTACAGCCTTAAGATTCATGATTACAGTAAAAAACTTATCAAAGCATTTTGGCGGAATCAAGGCTGTAGATGGTGTTGATTTGCATATTGATAGAGGCTCAATCACGGGTTTAGTTGGTCCTAATGGTGCTGGCAAAACGACAATGTTTAACTTGATTGCAGGGCTCTATCAGCCTACCGATGGTGAAATCATATTGGATGGTGAGGATGTGACAGAGCTTACCTCACACCAGTTATTCCATAAAGGCTTACTGAGAACATTTCAAATTGCGCACGAGTTCCCAACACTCAGTGTCCTTGAAAATTTAATGATGGTTCCAGCTGATCAGCTTGGTGAGAATCTTATGAATACATGGTTAAAAAGAAAGCAGATTCGTGAGGAAGAACAAGCACTTCAGGCCAAAGCAGAAGAAGTTGTAGATTTTTTGAGCATTAGCCATCTCAAAAATGAGAGGGCAGGGAACCTGTCAGGTGGGCAGAAAAAATTATTGGAGCTAGCTCGTACCATGATGGTTGATGCAAAAGTTGTTCTTCTTGATGAAGTTGGTGCAGGAGTTAACAGGACGCTTTTAAAACAAATTGGAGATGCAATCATAAGGCTTAATGAAGAGAGAGGTTATACGTTTTGCATGATTGAACACGATATGGATTTTATTTCTAGGCTTTGTGATCCAGTAGTGGTTCTTGCAGAAGGTCAAATTTTAACGACTGGAACTCCAGAAGAAATCAAGAGTAGTGATGCAGTAATTGAAGCCTATCTGGGTAAAGGGATCAAAACCGAGGCAGCTAACTAATGGCGTATCTTGAAGGTATAAATCTAGTTGCCTCTTATGGCGTTGTTCCAATTCTTCATGAGTGCTCTGTTGAAGTAGAAAAGGGTGAGCTCGCAGTTATAGTTGGCCCCAATGGGGCGGGTAAATCAACTGTAATGAGAGTTCTTTTAGGAATGCTTGAAGCAACTTCAGGCTCTGTCACCTTAGATGGCAATGATATTTCTATGCTTTCTACTCAGGATAGAATTAGTCAAGGTTTAGCGTTTGTCCCACAAACAAAAAATGTTTTTCCATCGATGACAGTAGAGGAAAACCTTCAAATGGGTGGCTTTATTAGGAAAGATGACATCAGTAAGACGATTGAAGAGGTATATGAATTATTTCCAATACTGTATGACAAGAGAAAGCAACTAGCAGTCCAGCTTTCTGGTGGCCAAAGGCAACAGGTTGCTTTTGGCAGAGCTATGATGACAAAGCCTTCTGTAATGCTTTTGGATGAGCCTACAGCAGGCGTTTCTCCTATTGTAATGGATGAAATTTTCTCTAACATCTTGGATGTTAGGAACGCTGGAATGGCAGTGCTCATGGTTGAGCAGAACGCACAACAGGCGCTCAATATCGCAGATAAGGGTTTTGTTTTAGTTTCTGGACGCAACGAGCACACTGGAACTGGTAAGGAGCTTATCAATGACCGTGAAGTTCGAAAGAAATTTTTGGGAGGTTAGATGTCAGACTCGATTGATATCATTAACGCATTCGCCTTATTGACAAACTTCGTCATTCTCCCAGCCCTATCGTATGGATCTCAGTTGGCGCTTGGTGCTCTAGCAGTAACGCTGGTCTATTCAATATTGAGGTTTTCCAACTTTGCTCAGGGCGATA
>CABWZI010000009.1 GCA_902509905.1 uncultured Gammaproteobacteria bacterium
AATGATGAAGATATGATGCCAGCAGAAAATGTTACTGTTGTGCTCAGTGAAAAGGGTTGGGTAAAGGCAGCTAAAGGGCATGATATCGATTCCTCTGCTCTAAACTATAAGTCTGGTGATGCCTTCTTGAAGGATGCCAAAGGCAGAAGCAACAAGATGGCAATCTTCTTAGATTCGACTGGAAGATCTTATACATTGTTAGCTAACTCACTTCCAAGTGCCAGAGGCCAAGGTGAGCCTTTAACAGGAAGATTAACTCCGCCCATTGGTGCTGAGTTTATTGATGTGGTAATGGGGGAAGATGATCAGCCTATTATTCTCTCATCGGATGCTGGTTATGGATTTATTTCATCATTAGGCAATCTCCAATCTAAAACCAAGTCTGGAAAGCATGCCATAACTTTATCAAAGCAAGCTACAACAATGCGTGTGACGAAAGTTGATGATCTAGATGAAGACTTTTTGGCTGTAGTGACTAATAGGGCTAGGTTATTAATTTTCCCAGTGTCAGAGCTTCCCCAGCTTTCAAAAGGTAAAGGCAATAAACTTATACAGATTAAGAGTGATGATTTTATTGATCGTGAAGAGTTTCTAATTGGACTTTGTACTATTAAAAGTCATCAAAAATTAAGGGTAGAGTATGGGAATGGGAAAAAGCATAAAACATACTCCTTTGAGGATTTAGTAAACTTTACAAGCCATAGGGCAAGAAAGGGCTTAACGATTCCTGGAGTTCATGGTAAGGCTCTGGGTATTGACGCAATTGATTAAATTTCCATTCTAGCAACTCATTTTCTTCTTTAATTCACTCAATTCTCACAATAATTGTAGGTGGTATAGTAAGATTTAAGCAGGTATAATGCCGCTTTTTTTATCAATTTTTCCGAAAATGTTCGTACTAAAAATTGTTACTGACTTTGCATCTGCTCATTCATTGAGAAATTATCCTGGTGACTGTGCCAGGCTCCATGGCCATAATTGGCAGGTGGAAGTATCTGTATTCTCTAATGTTTTAGATGACAACGGTATAGCAATTGATTTTCGCGAAATTAAGAAACAAACGAAGCTGGTGATTAAAAGATTAGATCATCAATATTTGAATGAAATAAAGCCATTTGATGTTCTCAATCCAACTGCTGAAAATATTGCCAAGTATTTTTTTGATGAGGTTGGTTTGCTTATTAACAATGAGGATATCAAGGTCAAAGAAGTCTTAATCTGGGAAACTCCTAGATCTGCTGTTACCTACTCGGAACAATAAAATATGAAAAATACACTATTACCAGACACTCAAAATACAAAAGATTTACGTAATATCGTGATCAATCAGGTTGGAATCAAAGATATTTTGCATCCAATCAACTTTGTGAATAGAGACAACGAATCTCATCCCTCAGTTGCAAACTTCACGATGACCGTTCGACTTCCTGAGAATGTCAAAGGAACTCATATGTCCAGGTTTATTGAGATCTTGAATGACAATGAGTGCAGTTTCGGAATTGATAATTTTATGGGCCTTGTGCAAACAGTTGCCGATAAACTTGACTCTACTGATGCTCAGATTATTGTTGACTTTCCTTTTTTTCGCAATAAAAAGGCACCATCGTCTGGTGTTGAAAGCCTGCTAGATTACAAGGCAACATTGACTGGAAGTCTGACTGATGGGAAGCCAGATTTGACGGTTAAAGTTGTTGTGCCTGTTACAAGCCTGTGTCCTTGCTCTAAAAGTATCTCTAAATATGGAGCTCATAACCAAAGATCTCATATTACAATTGAAGCAAAAGCAATAGATGGAGCAACCATTTATCTAGAAGACTTGATTGACTTGGCAGAGCAAAAAGCATCGAGTGAGCTTTATGCCATTTTGAAGCGCGATGATGAAAAAGTTGTTACTGAAAGGGCGTATGAAAATCCTGCATTTGTAGAAGACATTGTGAGAGATATTGCAGTGGAGTTGAATGCAGACAAAAAAGTTAATTATTATTGCCTTGAATCAGAAAATTTTGAGTCTATTCATAATCATTCTGCGTATGCATTAATAACTAACCAAAAGTAAGTTATGCAACATAATACTGATAACGTAAGAATTATTTCAAGTGCACCTATGGTGTCACCTAATACACTTATCGATAAGCTGCCATTATCTGAAAAGGCAGCCTCAGGTGTTGTTAGTTCAAGAAACACAATTAAGAATATTCTCTATGGAAATGACAATCGGCTGATGGTTTTGGTCGGCCCTTGCTCGATTCATGATACCAAGGCTGCAATGGAGTATGCTAAGAAGCTCTTAAAGCTCAAAGAAGAGTTGTCCGAGCATTTATTTATTGTGATGAGAGTCTATTTTGAAAAACCAAGAACGACTGTTGGTTGGAAAGGGCTAATCAATGATCCTTACTTAGATGAAAGTTTTGATATTGATAAGGGTCTTGAGACTGCAAGAAAACTTTTGGTTGATTTAGGTGAAATTTCTATGCCAGTGGGTGTCGAGTATTTGGATGTATTGACGCCACAGTACTTATCAGACCTAATTTCTTGGGGTGCTATTGGTGCTAGAACTACTGAAAGCCAATCGCATAGAGAGCTTGCCTCAGCATTATCTTGCCCAGTAGGTTTTAAGAACGGTACGGGCGGCTCTCTTGAAATTGCTATTGATGCTATTCAATCAGCAAATAGTCCTCATCATCTATTATCGGTAAACAAGGACGGCGGAATAAGTCACTTTACTTCTCTTGGTAACGATACTGCCCACATTATCCTTAGGGGAGGTAAGGATGGTCCAAATTACTCTCAAGAGCATGTTGAGGCGACCTGTGAAAAATTAAAGGCTAAAGGTCTCGTATCAAGAGTGATGGTTGACTTCTCGCATGCAAACTCTGAAAAGCAATTTAAAAACCAATTGAAGGTTGGCAATAACATTGCAAGTCAGATAGAAAGCGGCTCTGACTCTGTCTTTGGAGTGATGATTGAATCTCATTTAAATGAGGGAAATCAGAAGGTTGGGCCTCTATCCTCTCTCCAGTATGGTGTTAGCATAACGGATAGTTGTATTGGTTGGGATGACACAGAACAGCTTTTAAAGGACCTTGCTGAATCAGTAAAAAAACGCAACTCTTAGAATCTGCTCTTAATCCATTTTTTTCTCATAAAAATAGCCATTTTTTGGTGTGTTTTTTGCTCATCTAGGGTACAATAAAATTTACTTATTTATTTAGGTTTATTCTATGTCTGACGATATCGATTCTAACGAAATTCTTGAGCAAAAATTCCCAATTATTACAATAGAAGATGAGATGCGTGACTCCTATTTGGAGTACGCGATGAGTGTTATTGTTGGAAGAGCGCTTCCTGATGTTAGAGATGGATTGAAGCCGGTTCATCGAAGGGTCTTGTACGCCATGGATGTGCTTGGCAATGACTATAATAAATCTTACAAAAAATCTGCTCGAATTGTTGGTGATGTGATTGGTAAGTATCACCCTCATGGCGACACTGCAGTCTATGACACGATTGTAAGAATGGCTCAGCCATTTGCTATGAGAAATATATTGGTCGATGGTCAGGGTAATTTTGGCTCTGTTGATGGTGATCGCGCCGCCGCTATGCGATATACCGAAATTCGGATGACAAAGCTGTCGCATGAACTTCTGCGTGACCTCGATAAAGAGACAGTTGATTTTATTGATAACTATGACGGCTCTGAGAGTGAGCCTTCAGTCCTGCCAACCCGTGTTCCTAATTTACTAATTAACGGCTCTTCAGGAATAGCTGTTGGAATGGCAACCAATATTCCAACTCATAATCTCACTGAGGTTGCAGAGGCTTGTTTAAGAGTCATTGACAATGAAGACATTTCGGTAGATGAATTATTAGAAGTACTTCCTGGTCCAGATTTTCCAACGGCAGGAATAATCAATGGTGCAAGCGGAATTCGTGAAGCTTACGAGACCGGTAAAGGAAAGATATACCTTCGCTCAAGATCTCACGTTGAGGGTGAAGACAAGTTAAGTATTGTTGTTACTGAGCTTCCTTACCAAGTAAATAAGGCTAGACTAATTAGCAAAATTGCTGAGCTTGTAAAAGATAAGAAGATTGATGGAATTACTGGACTTCGAGACGAATCAGACAAAGATGGAATGAGGATGGTCATAGAGCTTCGCCGTGGTGAGGTTCCTGAGGTTATGCTTAACAACCTTTATAAACTCACTGAGATGCAAACAGTTTTCGGAATCAACATGGTCGCTATTGACCATGGAATGCCAAAACTAATGAATCTTAAATCCGTTTTAAATGCATTCATAGCTCACAGAAGAGAGGTGGTAACTAGGCGCTCTATCTATGAACTTAATAAAGCAAAGGATCGTGCCCATCTTTTAGAGGGTTTGTCGGTCGCCTTATTCAACATTGATGAGATTATTGAACTTATAAAAGCGGCGCCAAATCCTAGTGATGCAAAGGATGGTTTAGTCTCAAGAACTTGGCAAGGATCTGTCATTAAAGAGCTGATTGGCGACAGAGACATGGCTCAATTTAAGCCTCAGGGCTTAGATCCTGCTCTTGGTCTTCAAAAGAATGGGGATTATCAATTATCAGAGAAGCAGGCCCAAGCTATTCTTGATTTAAAACTTCACAGATTAACTGGGCTTGAAAAAGATAAAATCTTTAATGAGTTTAATGAGTTGTTAGAGCAAATTAAGAGCTTGCTTGATATTTTGCAGACTCCTGATCTTTTGATGGACGTGATTCGAAATGAAATTATTGAAATCCGAGATAATTTTGGCTCATCAAGAATGACTGAGATTTTAGAAAGCAAGATTGATCTCACCCTAGAAGATTTAATTGCTCAAGAAGATAGAGTGGTTACTCTCTCTCATGGTGGATATGTCAAGGCTCAATCTTTAAGTGACTATCACGCACAAAGAAGAGGTGGAAAGGGTAAGGCTGCTACTAAGATGAAGGATGAAGATTTTGTTGACCAATTGTTTGTTGCTAATTCTCATGATACTGTGCTTTGTTTCTCATCAACTGGAAAGGTGCACTGGCTCAAAGTCTATGAGTTGCCAATGGCTTCAAGGATTTCAAGAGGAAAGCCAATTATTAATCTATTGCCACTTGAAAAGGATGAATCCATTAATGCAATACTGCCTGTGAAAGAGTTTACAGACGATCAATTCGTGTTTATGGTAACAAGCTCTGGAACTTGCAAGAAAACCTCTCTCACAAACTTTTCAAGACCAAGAAAGGGCGGCATCATTGCTATCGAGCTGAGGGATGACGACAAACTTGTCGGAGTTGAGATCACAGCGGGTCAGCACGATATACTTCTGTTCTCTTCAGCTGGCAAGTCAATTCGATTCAGAGAATCTGACGTTCGATCGGTTGGAAGAACAGCAATCGGTGTCAGAGGCATTAGGCTAGCAGACAAAGATAGAGTCGTTTCTCTTATTGTTGCTGAGTCAGATGATCCAATTCTT
The DNA here is from genome assembly GCA_902509905.1 of uncultured Gammaproteobacteria bacterium. Classification (GTDB taxonomy): domain Bacteria; phylum Pseudomonadota; class Gammaproteobacteria; order PS1; family Pseudothioglobaceae; genus Pseudothioglobus. The sequence continues at coordinate 5,472 of CABWZI010000009.1, forward strand.
ACTGCTACCGAAAAAGGATACGGCAAGAGAACTCAGTTGGATGAATATCGCGCCCAGGCCAGAGGTGGGTCCGGCGTCATTTCAATTAAGACATCCGATAGGAATGGACAAGTTGTTGGCGCAATCCAGGTCACTGATGAGGATGAAATGATGTTGATATCAGATAAGGGAACGCTTGTAAGAGCAAGAGCGTCTGACGTCTCAATTATCGGAAGAAATACTCAAGGCGTAACGCTAATCAATATCGCAGATGATGAAGCCTTAGTTTCGGTTGCTAAAATTGCTGAAACTGAAGATGAAGATAGCGAACAAACTGATGAGACTCATTTAGAAGAATAGAAAAAAGATTTTCTTGTTCTCATAAAGATTATTTTCCTATCTTCAAAATACTTAAACGACCTTATGCAAATAGACTTCTAGTCTTAGAAATTCTAATAAAAGGCATGATTTTTTTTTAAAAAAAAACACAAAAATCTTTATTTCTGTTGCTATAATCATCTCAGAGTATGAAATTGTTCACTCTCTGTTTTTAAAAATAATCCCTAAAGGAGAAAGTTATATGAATATTAAATTCACTACTAAGGTATTTGGTGCGGTAGCTGCAGCTTTATTGCTTAGCACTTCAGCGAATGCTGCAAAATGTGGAAAAGTAACAATTGCAGATATGAACTGGGCTTCAGCTTCATTGATGGCAAATGTTGATAAAGCTATGTTGGAGGCAATGGGCTGTGAAGTTGAGCTAGTTGCTGGTTCAACAATGCCTACATTCACCTCAATGAATGAAACTGGACAGCCTGACGTTGCACCAGAAATTTGGGCAAACGCAATGGCAGACCTAGTTGATAGTGCTGTTGGTGCTGGACGTTTACATATTGGTAATATCGCACCAATGAGTGGACTTGGTGAAGGCTGGTGGGTTCTTCCTCACACGCTTGATGCTCACCCTGAGCTAACAACTGCGCAAGCAATTCTTGCACGTCCTGACTTATTCCCAGACAAAGAAGACCCATCAAGAGGCGCCTTCCATGGTTGCCCTGCTGGTTGGGGTTGCCAATTGTCAAATCAAAGCCTTTACAAAGCATTCGATATGGAAGCTTTGGGCTGGAACTTGATTGACCCAGGTTCAGCTGCAGGTCTTGACGGTTCAATTGCAAAAGCATCTGAGCAAGGTGAAAATTGGTTTGGTTACTACTGGAATCCAACTTCTCTAGTTGGAAAGTATGACCTTAGAGCAGTTGACTTTGGTGTGCCTTATGCTGGTGATGATAACTGGGTTGGATGTATCGCACTAGGTGCTGATAACTGTTCAGATCCTGAGCCATCAGCGTGGATTAACTCACGAGTTAACACACTACTGAGTGACAACATGTTCTACAATGGACCTAAAGGAGCTATGGATTACTTTAAGGCTCGCACATGGCCAGGAACAGTCATGAACGAAATGCTAGTTTGGATGGAAGACACAGGTGGAACTGGAGCAGATGCTTCTGTTGAATTCTTGTCTTCTCATGGAGATGTTTGGAAGCCGTGGGTAAGCGCAGACGTTGCTGCTGCCGTAGAAGCTTCTCTATAAGTTAAATAAAGTAAGTTATTTCTTACTCAATGAATTGCCCGTAGTTTTGATGAATACGGGCAATTTTTTTAATTTAGGCAATTCAAAAAAAATTAATTAGATTGTTGATATTTTCTGAATTGAAAGTAATTAAAAAAAATACAAATTAAAGGAGTTTATTATGGCAGCAGTAAGGCCGCTTCCGCAACAAAGCATCGTCGAGTGCATTCCTCCAGCATCTGAAATTGCAGATCTAAGAATACTTAACAAAGATTTGAATTTTATTCAGGCAATGACCAAAAGAGCTGATGATCTAAGCGCTCAGGCTCAAAGTGCAACAGATTATGCTGAATTAGTTAAGATTACAGATAGTTTTGCAAAACTTGCTGAGCGAGCTGAAGTTAAAACAAAAACTTTAAAAGAGCTCTCCAATGAGTCTAATCCATTGACCGAAGTAAATAGTTCAGCAGAGCTGCTCGAAAAAGTTCAAATTTTGTCGCAATCTCTTGAAAATAAAACACAAGAGCTTTCTGGACTCTATGAGTCTAATGAAAGTTCTCTTCTTGATAGCTATGGAAGCTCGATTACTGAGCTAAATAATCAGGTTAATTCAGCTTCATCCCCAGATGATGTTATTGCTCTATTTCCTCAAATAGAGTCTCTTTTCAAAGACATTGAAGAGAATACTCGATATGTAAGTAATAACTCTGAATCTGCATCGCTAACTGAAAACATTCAGAATCTTGCAACTAGCTATGCAGATAAAGCAGAGCAATATAGTGACGCTTTTATGAGTGAAGTAGGTTCTCAAATTTCTCTGCTAAACGATGGCATTAACTCATTAAGAGCAAATATTGACTATCTTAATTCAAACTCCTCAGTTCAGTCACACTTAGAGAGACTATCCGAGATAAGAGAGCAAGTGAATGCATCTGCATCAATCTTCAAGAATTATCCCGGTGCTCGTGATATGGTTTATAACCTTGACACTGTTAGTATCTCTACGCATGCAAGAGTTGAACAAATGGCTGATAGTTACGAGATTGTCTCTGAAGAATTAATGCCTTTGGTTAATAACCCTGAGGCTCTCGTAAGAGCTGTCAAAGAAGCAGCTATAAGAACTGACGTATCAACTGTGGAAAATGTTCTTATTCCTCTTACCAATAAAGCTAATGATCTCAGTGCGAAGGTGATCGAACTTGCTGGCAGATATGATGCAGGAAACTATGGAGATATAAAGGTCAGGGCGGTCTCGAATTTTGATAAAACTGTCGAGAGGCTTGATAGACAATATATCTCAATAAGATCTACGGATCCAGAAGCATTGGCGGCCAATATTCAGGATTTATCTAAAAATATTGAAAGCACTATGACAGATGTTCGATCTGTTGATCCTGCCTCACAGTCGGAATACTTTGTATCATTAAACTCAAGAGTTGTCGACTCGGTCAATACTTCAGATTTCAGCATATTTGTAAATAACGTCATATCCATACCTGGCGATGTGATGATGAGCTCAAGAAACTGTGTTGATGCAGCATTTAAAGACTTCACTAGAGAGTTTGGAAATAATATCGAGTCATTCTTTGACCCACTCTTAACTTTTTTAATTGTCATTGAAAAGTTACTACTCTCAACCCCTTGGCCCATCTTTTTGGCCGTGGCTGGCGCACTTGCATGGCTCGGATCGAGAAGTATTAAAGTCTCAATAGGTGTTATGGCAGCGTTCTTTGTGATTGGTTTCCTTGATATGTGGGAGCCAATGGTCTCAACAGTAACAATGATTTCAGCTGCTACATTGCTCTGTTTAGCGCTCGGAATACCTCTTGGAATTTGGATGTCACGATCTGATCGAGCACAATCCTGGATTACTCCTGTTTTAGATATTATGCAGACTATTCCATCCTTTGTGTATTTGATTCCGGTAGTAATGATGCTTGGTATTGGAAAGGTTCCAGGACTCATTGCAGTATGTATTTATGCAATGCCACCAATTGTTCGATTGACGAACCTAGGTATTCGATTAGTTGATAAAGAGGCAATGGAGGCTGCTGATGCATTTGGAGCGACTTACAGGCAAAGACTATTTATGGTTCAAATGCCACTAGCACTTCCTAACATTTTTGCTGGCATTAACCAAACCATTATGATGGCATTGGCTATGGTTGTTATTGCCTCTATGATTGGAGTTGCTGGACTTGGGTTACCAGTACTTCAGGCTGTACAAAATCAATTCTTATCAATGGGGATGCTTAATGGATTGGCTATTGTTGCTCTAGCTGTAATTTTTGATAGAGTTTCACAGGCATTTGGTACCAGAATACAGAAGCACCGTTCAGGAGACGTACTATGACACAGGATATTAAAGTTAAAATTTCTAACCTGACTAAAATTTTTGGTCCCAAGGCTGAGTCTGTTCTAAAACACGTTGATAATGGAATGGGTAAAGATGATCTTCTCAAGGAGCACAAGCATGTTCTTGGCTTAAGTAATATTAATCTTGAGTTAGCTAACAAGAATATTGAAGTGATCATGGGGCTCTCTGGATCTGGAAAGTCAACACTGATTCGTCATATTAATAGACTCATTGAGCCAACTGCTGGATCAATCATGATTGGTGGAGAGGATGTTATTCAGATGCCTATGGAAAAGTTAAGGCAGTTTAGGCAACAGAAAACTGCAATGGTATTTCAAAGCTTTGCATTACTCCCTCACAAAACGATTATGGAGAATGTTTGTCTTGGTGTTCATTTGCAAGGGATAAAGGCAGATGAGGCCACTAGCAGAGCAAAGAGGTGGATTGATCGAGTTGGATTAACCGGTTATGAAGATCGCTATCCTTCGCAATTATCAGGGGGTATGCAGCAGCGTGTTGGTCTCGCCAGAGCGCTGACTTGTGATACAGAGATTCTGATGATGGATGAGGCGTTTAGTGCTCTGGATCCATTAATTAGAAGTGATATGCAAGATCTACTTTTAGAGCTTCAAGAGGAGCTTCACAAGACGATTATCTTCATTACTCATGATCTTGATGAGGCCCTTAAGATTGGAGACAGAATTGCGATTCTTAATGGCGGAGAGCTCGTTCAGCATGGTACGTCTCAGGAGATTCTAATGACGCCTGCCGATGACTACGTCAGAGACTTTGTTAAGAAGGTGAATCGCTCACATGTTCTTCATGCAAATTCAGTGATGACTGATCAGAAGCCAGCAAAAGGCTCTATCAATATTAAAGTTAATGAAATGGATTCAGTCGATTCAGTGCTATGTGAGATGTTAAGGCAGAATGCAGACTGCTGTATTGTGCAGGATTCCAACGGTTCAGATATCGGCTACCTAAACAAGAAAGATATAGCTGAGGTTGTTCAGCCACTAGAGGCAGTTGACAATTAGTGCTCTCTTGTTGCGCTGAACGTTAAATCTGGGTGTCGCTCTAAGGTGAGCTGAAGATTAACCATGCTTGGCGCTAGATAAGTCAGCATGCCGGCGCTATCAATGGCAATATTATTACCAGCTTTGATCTTTAATTGCTCAATGTCTTTGTCTGAGCCGCTTACCCACCTTGCAGTTGCAACGTTGATTGTTTCGAACTGACAGTCAACACCGTACTCATACTTGAGTCTATGAGCAACAACATCGAATTGTAATATGCCGACAGCTCCTAAAATTTGAGAGCTATTTGAAGTGGGTCTGAAAACTTGAGTCGCTCCCTCCTCTGAAAGCTGATCTAACCCTTTTTGAAGTGCCTTAGCTTTCAAAGGGTCTTTAAGCTGAGCCCTTCTGAATAGCTCAGGAGCAAAGTTTGGTATTCCATGAAAATTGATTTTCTCGCCTTGTGTAAAGGTGTCACCTATACCAATACCACCATGATTGTGAATCCCAATCACATCACCAGCATGAGCTAGATCAGTTGCACTCCTCTCTCTTGACATAAAGGTAACAGCGTTAGCAATCTTGATTTGTTTGCCAGTTGAAACTTGAAGGACTTTCATTCCTTTTTGATACTCCCCGCTCACTATTCGCATAAAGGCTAAGCGGTCATGGTGTTTTGGATCCATGTTAGCCTGAATTTTAAATACAAAGCCTGATAGTTTGTTTTCATCCGGCATAACCATTCTAGAATCACTTTCTCGTCCTTGAGGAGTAGGAGCATATTGAATAAATCCATCAAGCAGGTTTTCAATGCCAAAATTATTAATTGCTGAGCCAAAAAAAACTGGGGTCTGTTTACCTTCCAGAAATTCATCTAAACTGAAAGGATTTGTTGTTCCTGCAATGAGCTCAATTTCATCACGAGCCTCGTTAGCCAAGTTTTCTCCAAGAGCTTCATCAAGCTGAGTATTGTTGATTCCATCAATTATAGTATTGTCACCGATACTAGCATTTTTCCCGCTTTCAAAAAGATAAACCTTGTCCTCAAGGAGGTGATAAACACCCTTAAAGCCCTTGCCCATTCCAATTGGCCAAGTTATAGGGGAGCATTCAATGTTTAAGACGGATTCAACCTCATCAAGGAGCTCAATGGGCTCCTTACCCTCTCGATCCAGCTTGTTAATAAATGTCAAAATAGGTGTATCTCTGAGCCTACAAACCTCCATAAGCTTAATAGTTCTCTGCTCAACGCCTTTGGCAACATCTATAACCATTAGTGCTGAGTCAACAGCGGTCAGTGTTCGGTATGTGTCCTCAGAAAAGTCTTCATGTCCTGGAGTATCTAATAGGTTAATGACATGACTATCATAGGGAAATTGCATGACAGATGAGGTTACTGAAATTCCTCTCTCTTTTTCCATTTCCATCCAGTCACTCGTGGCATGAGTATCAGCCTTTCTGGCTTTAACGCTTCCAGCAGTTTTGATAGCACCGCCATATAGCAAGAGTTTTTCTGTGACGGTCGTCTTGCCTGCATCTGGATGAGAAATAATCGCAAAAGTGCGACGCTTAGAAATTTCAGACATGATAACTAGGCCTTAGGTAGAGTTACACCAGTTTGGCCTTGGTATTTTCCGTTCCTGTCTTTGTAGGAGGTTTCGCACATCTCGTCAGACTCAAAAAAGAGCATTTGGGCTACACCTTCATTCGCATAAATCTTTGCTGGAAGGGGGGTTGTATTTGAAAATTCAAGAGTGACATGACCCTCCCACTCAGGCTCAAGCGGAGTAACATTCACAATGATTCCGCATCTTGCATAGGTTGATTTTCCAAGACAAATGACAAGCGTTGATCGCGGAATCTTGAAGTACTCAACTGTGCTTGCTAGTGCGAAAGAGTTAGGCGGAATTATGCACTCGTTAGCATTGACCTCGACAAAGCTCTGCTCATCGAAATTTTTAGGATCTACAATATTGTGATTTATATTGGTAAAAATTTTAAATTCAGTTGAGCACCTAACATCATAGCCATAGCTTGAGGTTCCGTAAGAGATAATCTTCTGATTCTCTGACTTACGAATTTGTTGAGGCTCAAATGGAGTGATCATCTCACTTTCTTGAGACATTCTTTTAATCCATTTGTCTGATTTAATACTCATGGGAAGATATTTTACAGTTCAAAGCTTTGGTGAGTTATCTAATCTTGATGCTTGCGAGGCTAATTAGAACAAGAATTAGCGTTACAATCCAAAAGCGCACAATAATCTTCGGCTCTTTGAGTCCTTTTTTTTCAAAGTGGTGATGAATCGGTGCCATCTTAAAGAACCTCTTTTGTGTTCTCTTGTAGTAGGCTATTTGAATGATCACTGACAAAGTTTCTGCTACAAATATTCCACCCATCAGGATTAATAAAATCTCTTGATGGACAATAATAGCAATGACAGCCAGTACTGCCCCCAGCGCTAAAGATCCAGTATCACCCATAAAAATTTCAGCTGGGTAGGTGTTAAACCATAAGAAACCAAAGCCTGCCCCTATAAGAGCCGCACATAAAACAAATGCCTCACCCGTTCCAGGCATGAATGGCATGTTGAGATAGCCAGAAAAATTATAGTTACCACCAATATAGGCAAAGACCCCAAGAGCCCCACTAATAATAATAACGGGCATAATGGCCAAGCCATCTAAACCGTCCGTCAAGTTAACAGAGTTTGAGCCACCAACAATTGCAAACCAGCCAATAATCAAAAAACCTAATGCATTTAGCGGAATGATTAGATCTTTAAAGAAAGGAATTAAGAGTTCAGCACCAATGGTTTTTGAATTTAAACTGAGAAGCCATAAACAGATCAAAAGGGTGCTAATTGTTTGTGCTGAGAGTTTTTGTCTTCTGCTTAGTCCGTCAGAGTTCTGTTTTTTGATCTTTAAGTAGTCATCAACAAAGCCTATTGAACTAAACAAAAGCGCAGTAACAATGACTATCCATAGAAATGGGTTTCGCCAGTCACCCCAAATCAAAACACTAATAAAAAAAGCAAAGAAAATAAGGACGCCACCCATCGTCGGAGTCCCTTCCTTTTCTAAATGCGTTTCAGGGCCATCATCACGAATGACCTGTCCAATTTGATACTCTTGAAGCTTTCCAATGATCCATTTACCTAAAAGCAAGGTAATCAGAAGAGCTGTCATCATCGCAAAGACCGCCCTAACAGTCAGATAACTTAGAACATTGAATCCAGTATCTAGTGAAGAGAGAAAGCTTAAAAGCTCAAGAAACATGCCTAGTTATCCTCAGCAGAAATGAGTATTAAATCAAAGATTAAGAAGGCATCTTGAGGAATGTTTCCACTAGGAGTACTCCCAAAGACTGATTCATAAGTCGCAATTGCAGTTCGCTTCTCTCCAATCGTCATCTTTTGAACATTGGTCTCTATGATGCTGATAATCTCACCCGTTCCCAAAGGAAAGGGAATGGGGCTTCCTGGAGGGCGCATAACCTCACCAGTATTTGCACTAAGCGCAATATCCACTGTCACAACTTGACCAACACTTGCGAAATCCCCACTACCCTCTGAAGTGATAGTTGTGAAGTAGCCTAAATCGTCTTTTACAGCACCTGGAAAATTCGAGGCTACATAGGATTCAAAATCTTTTTGGCGAAGATTCTGTTGAGCAATAATAGCTTCATTCGCTTTTTCAATTAAGGAATTAAAAGAATCTTCGTTAGCTACAAATTTATTTGCTTCTTCACCAATGCGCTCAATTCTTACCGTTTCTAAAACGTCACCCTGTTCAATAGCATTAACAACATCCATGCCCTCAACTACGCTCCCAAATACGCTGTGCTTTCCATCAAGCCAGGGCGTAGGTACATGTGTAATGAAGAATTGTGAGCCGTTGGTATTAGGGCCAGAATTAGCCATCGATAGTACTCCAGGTCTGTCATGAATAAGATCACTAAATTCATCTGCGAACATATATCCAGGTCCACCCGTACCGTTACCCTTTGGGTCACCACCCTGAATCATAAACTCATCAATGACTCTATGAAAAGTTAACCCGTCATAATAGGGAGTGCCAAGATCTTTAATGCTCTGCTTTGTCCCCTCAGCAAGTGCAATAAAGTTTGTAACGGTAAGAGGTGCTTTTTTATAGGCCAGTTCAACTGTAATTTCCCCCTTGTTTGTTTGAAGATTTGCATAGATGCCATCATCCAGACTTGCTAAAGAAAGAGTTGAAATGAGAATTGAAAAGATAGCTAGAAGTTTACGCATAATAACCATAGAAATAAAATGATTAATGATACCCAAAATCATCAATATTTTAGAGCTGTTACGTTAAAATATACTGTTAATAAATGAATATCCATAACTTTCAAAGCTGTGGGATTTTAATTCTTAAATTGAGGTATTTTTTATGTCTTTGCTTATTACAGATGAATGCATTAATTGCGACGTTTGTGTTCCTGAATGCCCGAATGAAGCTATTTATATGGGCGAAGAAATTTATGAAATTGATGGTGACCTCTGTACAGAATGCGTTGGTCATTTTGATACCCCTCAATGTGTCGAGGTTTGTCCAGTAGATTGCTGTCTTCCAGACCCAGACAGAGTCGAGACAGACGAAGAATTGCTAGCGAAAATAAAAACTTAGTAAAGTTTTTATAAAACGTCTTTGAGGGCTGACAAGCAGAGCTCTACATTTTCTTTTCTTGATGTGTGACCCATCAAACCTATTCTCCAAATCTTTCCTGTTAGGTCTCCAAGTCCAGCACCTATCTCTATATTAAAGTCGTTAATTAATGAAGAGCGAACCTGAGCGTCATCACTGCCCTCTGGAATGTATACGCTGTTGAGCTGAGGCAGTCTGCTTGACTCATCCACCAAGTAACTAATCCCAAGCTCACTAAGCCCAGTCTTTAGTAGTATATGATTTTCTCTGTGACGTGACCAAGAATTTTCTAGTCCCTCTTCAGTAAGCATGACCAGGGATTCATGGAGGCCATAAAGTGTGTTAACTGGTGCAGTGTGATGATAGGCTCGCTTTGCACCCTTACCCCAATAACCCATGACTAAATTAAGATCTAAAAACCAGCTAGTGACAGGCGTTTTGCGATGCGTAAATTTGTGTATAGCTTTGTCACTAAAGCTAACAGGTGAAAGCCCTGGCATTGCTGACAAGCATTTTTGTGAGCCGGAATAGATCGCATCAATGCCCCATTCATCAACCCTCAATTCAGACCCAGCCAGAGATGTGACCGCATCCACAATGGTAAGACAGCTATGTTGTTGAGCTAATTTACAGATACTTTTTGCATCTGATATGGCTCCAGTTGAGGTTTCTGCATGAACAAAAGCAACAATTTTAGTATCTGGATTATCGATTAGAGCCTGTTCAACTTTTTGAGAATCAACTGGCTTTCCCCATTCATCATTTATGATGACCGCTTCACCTCCAACGCGAGTAACATTTTCCTTCATGCGCGTTCCAAAAACACCATTGATGCACACTATCACCTTATCACCAGGCTCAACAAGATTAGCAAAACAGGCCTCCATACCAGCAGAACCAGGAGCTGAAATAGGCATTGTTAGCTCATTTTCAGTGATGAATGCATACTGCAGCATCTGCTTCGTTTCATCCATCATGTCAATAAATGCAGGGTCCAGATGACCTATCGTTTGACGAGCCATCGCATTTAAAATTCTTGTGTGAACGTCTGAGGGTCCAGGACCCATCAGTAATCTTTTTGGTGGTATGAATGATTTCATTTTTATATTTAGTAGTTAATGTTTTATTCTTGTTGCTATTGACGACAAAATTTCAACACCAATTAAAACAAGATATAATTTTTTTATAATTATCTTAGATATAAAAAATATTATTAATAATTAAATTCATAACCGCTTGAATTTAATTTTAGATAATTAAGATTTATTTATCTATGATATAAACATTCATAACAACTGAAGGCTCAACGTGTCAACAATTTCTCAGTTAAAAAAGTCACTCCCAAAAAATATAGTTCTCGTTGGTGAAGAAAATACTCGCCCTTTTGAGTGTGATGGATTGAGTGTTTATAAACAAAAGCCAATGGCCGTCGTTTTACCTAATGAGGTAGGCCAGGTCAAAAAAGTTTTGGAGATTTGTCGAAAAAATAAAACTCCTATCGTCACAAGAGGTGCTGGAACTGGCCTGTCAGGCGGCGCAATGCCAATCAAGGACAGTGTTGTTTTAGGGTTATCTAAGTTAACCAAAGTAATATCTATTAATCCAGAAGAGTTGACAGCTGTTGTTGAGCCTGGCGTTAGAAATTTAGCCATCAGCGAAGCTGCTGATGAGTACGACCTCTATTATGCGCCAGATCCGTCATCCCAAATTGCTTGCACGATTGGTGGTAATGTTGCTGAAAATGCAGGAGGGGTTCATTGCCTTAAGTATGGGCTAACTGTCCAAAACATTGAATCGATAAAAATACTGACCATTGAAGGAGATGAGTTAGTTTTTTCGCGAGATGATGAGGGATTGGGTCTCTTAGCTTTGATGACTGGCTCAGAGGGTCTGCTTGGAATCATTACTGAAATAACGGTAAAGCTGACTAAAAAACCAGAGGTTGCTAAACTGATTATGGCTGGCTTTGATAGTGTAAGAGATTGTGCAAATGGTGTCGCTGAAATTATTAAGAATGGCATTATCCCAGCGGGATTAGAAATGATGGATGAGTTCGCTATTCAGGCGTCAGAGGAGTTTGCAAGGCCAGGATATCCTTTGGGTTCAAAAGCTTTGCTACTTTGCGAGTTAGATGGCTCTGAAGAATCTGTGATTCCTGACGTTGATACTGTTGTCAGTCTGCTTTCAAAGGCAAGCTCAATAAGAGTTTCAGAGTCTGAGGAGGAGAGGCTCCTATTATGGAAGGGTAGGAAATCAGCTTTTCCTGCAGTTGGGAGAATATCACCAGACTATTATTGTATGGATGGAACAATACCTAAAAGGCACCTAGCCGATGTGTTAGAGAAAATTAACGCCTTATCAAAGCGCTTTAATCTCAGAGTAGCCAATGTCTTCCATGCGGGAGATGGCAACCTCCACCCCTTGATTTTATATGACGCAGGTGTTCCAGGTGAATTAGAAAAGACTGAAGAGTTTGGAAATGAAATTCTAAAGCTCTGCATTGAAGTGGGAGGAAGCATCACTGGAGAGCATGGCGTTGGTATTGAGAAATTAGATGCAATGTGTTTCCAGTATAGTGATGCCGAACTTGATGTTTTTCATCAAATAAAAGCTGCATTTGATCCGCAGACGCTTTTAAATCCAGGTAAAGCAGTGCCCTCGCTTCATCGGTGCGCTGAATTAGGAAATATGCATGTCCATCAAGGAAATCTTCCACATCCAGAATTAGAGCGATTCTAATTATGAAAACTATCGGAGAACTTCAAAAAAAAATAAGAAATGCAAGTCAGCTCAGAATATCAAACTCTCTTGACGATTCTAGCGATGAATTATTAAATATGAACTCATACTCTGGTGTAGTTGAGTACTTTCCAGAAGAATTAGTTATCACAGTTAAAGCAGGAACATTAATTAAAGATTTAAGTCAGACTTTAAGAAAAAAAAATCAAGCGCTGCCTTTCTTCATAGAAGATGATGAGAAAACAATTGGATCTCTCTATGCAACTGCAGGCTCAGATTTGTCAGACAGCGTTTTGGGAGTTCAGATAATCAATGGAAAAGGAGATTTATTAAATTTTGGTGGCCAAGTCATGAAAAATGTTGCTGGTTATGATGTCTCGAGGCTTTTAGTGGGATCGATGGGTAAGCTTGCAGTTATAACACAAATCAGTTTTAAAGTTTTTCCTGAGAAATTGGCTCATGAAAGAAGAATTAATCAGCAAAAGAAAATTAATGACTCACCTCTTAGAGAAGAAATAGAACAGAGACTGAAAAATGTATTTGACCCTTATGGAGTGTTTGTTTAATGTATGCAGATATTAAAAATATCAATATATCAGAGCCAACAAGAGACAAAGCGACTCAAATTATTGAGTCTTGCGTGCATTGCGGTTTCTGCTTAGCAACCTGTCCAACCTATCAGCTATTGGGTGATGAGCTAGACTCTCCTAGAGGCAGGATTTATTTAATTAAGTCTGCTTTAGAGCAAAACCAATTCAGCCTGAAATCATTAAGTCATATGGATCGATGCTTGACGTGTCGTTCATGTGAAACGACCTGCCCGTCAGGTGTAGAGTATGGCCAGCTTCTTGAAATAGGTCGAGACCTTATGGAATCTAAGAGAGGAAAGTTTCAAGCACTTTACCGATTTATAGTTAGAAAAACTCTTTTAACTCCGATAATTTTTAAACCATTGGGTTATTTTTACCGCCACTCAAAGATTACCTCTAAATTGTTAAAACCTAAAAAAATAAACTCTAGAGTTCTTTTAATTGCAGGTTGCGTTCAGCCTTCACTTGCTCCAAACATCAATCATAGTATCAAGAATATATTAGCTAAGCTGAATATTGAGGTACTAGAATCATCACAGGGGCAGTGTTGCGGTGCACTTGACCAACACCTTGCAGCATCAAGTGATGCCATGAAAAAAGTAAAACAAAACATTGATCGATGGACACACCAACTTGAGTCAGGTGTGGATTCAATCATTTCCAGCGCAAGTGGATGTGGTGTGATGATTAAAGATTACCCTAAGCTTTTTAAAAGTTCTGATCCATACTTTCAAAAGGCACTGTTAGTGTCCTCAAAAACCGAAGATATTGCAGAATTTCTTTCATCTAAAGATTTAAGTGGACTTCATTTAACAGAATTAAACGTTACTTATCATGAGCCATGTACGATGCAACATGGACAACAATTGGGCGGCTTAGTTGAGTCAATACTCTCCCAATTTGGATATACTAAAAAACCAGTCAATGATTCACATATTTGTTGCGGATCTGCAGGTACGTACTCAATTTTTGAGACTAAAATATCAAACCAACTCAGAACCAACAAGATTAAACATTTAAATGCTTCAGAACCTAACATGATAGTTACCAGTAATATTGGATGCTTAATGCATCTTCAAAAAGGAAGCTCTATTCCAGTCAAGCATTGGGTGGAACTTTTAGATGTCTAGAAGAAGAAAGTTAAAAGCCAAGATTTATGAAATTGAGATTGAATCTCTTTCGCACGAAGGAAGGGGCATCTCTCATATCGATAATAAAGTCATATTTACTAGAGGAGCGCTGCCTGGTGAAAAGGTTGTTGCTTCAAGGACACTATCTCGCGCAAAATACGAGGAGGCTGATGTTCTAGAAGTTATTGATTCCTCACCGGATAGAATAGAACCAAAGTGCTCAGTATATGGGATATGTGGCGGATGCTCATTTCAACACCTCTCGAGTATTAATCAAATCAATGCAAAAAATGATTGGCTTCAAAGCGCCTTTCTTGGTCAGGCAAAAGTACAGCCGAAAGAATGGTTAGAGCCAATTCAAGTTGAGAGCTGGGGCTATCGCAGAAAGGCTCGTTTAGGGGTTCGTTATGTTGCAAAAAAAGAGAAAGTTTTAGTTGGCTTCAGAGAACGAAAATCTTCATTTGTAACTGTTATGAGTCGATGTGAAGTGCTACATCCCTCTCTGGGCGATCATCTAGAAGCCTTATCAGAATGCATTCAATCCTTAAGTATTAAAGAGCATGTCCCGCAGATTGAAGTGGCGATTGCTGAACAAGATACAATTCTGATATTAAGACACCTTCAGCCACTAAATGATACTGATGAGAAAGTTCTAGATCAGTACGCTCAAAAATTATCCATTAATTGGTACCTTCAGAGTGGAGGTTTAGAAACAATTAAACCCTTAAATGATTCAGTTCTGCTGACTTATACAATACCAAATCACTTTATTGAGATGACATTTCTTCCTAATGATTTCACTCAGGTCAACTTTGAGCTTAATAAAAAAATGATTGATCTTGCAATAGAGCTGCTCCAATTAAACGAAAGTGACGATGTGATTGATCTTTTCTGTGGTCTTGGTAACTTTACACTCCCAATCTCAAGGTATGTGAATAGTGTTGTTGGTATAGAAGGGGATAAGGGGCTTGTCGAGAGAGCAAAAGAAAATGCTAAAGCAAATGATATTGCTAATGCATCATTTTACAAGGCCGACCTCTTTGAAGATGTTTCAGGATTTGAATGGTTCAGAGGGAAAAATTATAATAAAGCATTGATTGATCCAGCAAGAACAGGTGCGATTGAAATTGTTGAGCTCTTACCTAAGCTCAAAGTTGAGAGGCTAGTCTATGTGTCATGCAACCCAGCCACCTTGGCAAGAGATACAGCAAAGCTAATTGATTTAGGATTCTCTTTAGAGAGTGCAGGTGTGATGGATATGTTTCCTCAGACTGCTCATGTGGAGTCAATTGCACTTTTCGTTCGAAAAAAATGAGCTTAGAGTATCATTAATATAGAAAACTATAGGAAGCAATATGAGTTATAAGAGAAACCTCTTGCCAAAAATGGCAGTTGAGAGAATGAATGAGAATCCAGAGGCTGTTTTGATTGATGTCAGGACGAGAGCTGAACATAAGTACGTAGGTTTTCCGGATAACTCAATTCTTATTCCTTGGTTTGATGAGCCAGATTTAGAGTCTGACCCAGATGCTTTTTATGAATCTGTAATTGATGCACTGAGCGATCGAAGTGACGCCATGGATACAGAACTTATTCTTATTTGTAGGAGTGGATTCAGGTCTAATGAGGCATTAAAGTGCCTACAAAGTAAAGGTTTTACGAGTGTATCTCATGTAGCTAGTGGTTTTGAAGGAGACTTGGATGAAAACGACCATCGTGGAAACCTAAATGGCTGGAGAAATGATGGTATGCCTTGGTCTCAAGGCTAAACAATTTCTAGCTTAGCATAGGAGCTAATGAGCCACTTCGTACCTACTTTCTGAAACTTTATTTGAAGGCGCATTGAGTCTCCACTCCCCTCATAGTTGAGTATAGTTCCTAGTCCAAATTTAGTATGACTGACAAGTTGGCCAATAGCGTATTTAGAATCACTTGAGCTTGATACCATTTTTTGGGGAGGGTTTTTAACATCTTCGAATGATGTAATAACAGAATTACTATTAGGGTTTTTAATATAGTTTAAAAAGTTCCTAGGAATTTCATCAAGAAATATTGAATTTCGTGAGTAAATAGTTTCTCCATAAAGAGAGCGCCTGGTTGCATGAGATATATTTAGAGACTGCATTGCTCTAGTCATACCTACATAACAAAGACGTCTTTCTTCATCTATATTAGAGGGTTGATTTACTCTTTGTCGAATAGGAAATAAGTCTTCTTCTAATCCAACCAAAAAAACGACAGGAAATTCAAGTCCTTTTGCTGAATGCACTGTCATTAGTTGAACATAGTTTTGATTAATTTGATTAGATTCACCACTGGAATCAAGAGTTGCAAGAGCAATAAAGCCTTGAGTCTCATTCAATTCATTATCTTCTTCATGAACATACTGCGATGCAGCATTTACAAGTTCTTCAAGATTTTCACGTTTACTGCCTGCCTTGTCAGTCTTATCATTAGCATAATGAGCCATTAATCCAGACTGCAAAAGAATAGAGTCAACTTTTTCACTAAGCATAAGATTTTTTGTTGTGTCAGCTATCTCCTCAATTAGATAGATAAACGCTTGTAAAGCATTTGCTGCCCTCGCAGAAAGACTATCAATAATTGCAATAGATGACTGAAAGAGGTCAGTATGGTTTTCAATTGAATGAGACCTAATTTTTTCAATCGTTGATAATCCAATGCCACGGGTAGGAAAGTTCACTATTCTCTCAAATGCTATATTATCTGATGTGTTCTCAATAAGTCGAACATATCCCATCGCATCTTTAATTTCAGCACGTTCGAAAAACCGTAATCCACCATAGATTCTATAGTTTAGATTATGTTTTATGAGAGACTCTTCAAAGATTCGAGACTGTGCATTTGAGCGATAGAGTATAGCGCATTCATCGAGGTTTCTGCCTTGACTGAATTGGCTTTTAATCTCACCAACAACGTATTGAGCCTCCTCTCTTTCATCCCTTGCATTAAAAACATTAATCAATTCGCCATCACCTGATGCGGTCCATAGTGATTTTTCAAGTCGATTTTGATTATTGGCAATTAAAGCATTAGATGCGCTAAGGATGTTCCCAGTTGAGCGATAGTTTTGTTCAAGCTTGATGATTTGTATTGGTTTAAAGTCATTCTCTATTTTTTGAATGTTTTCAATTTTTGCTCCTCTCCAACCATATATCGACTGGTCGTCATCACCGACACAAAAGACGTGATTACTTTCGTTATGAAGTATTTTGATAAATTGGTATTGAATCCGATTCGTATCTTGAAATTCATCAACTAATATATGGTGGAACTTATTTTGATAATGTTCTAATAGAGATGGGTTATTTTTTAAAAGTTCAAAACTTTTAACAAGTAATCCCGCAAAGTCTACTAGGTCATTTACTTGAATGAAGTTTTCATAAATATCAAAAACCTTTACTTTCTGTTGTTTGGCATAGTCATAGCCTACCTCAATATCTTTAGGTGATATGCCATTATCTTTATTCTTATTAATGAACCACTGAACTTCTTTTATTTTTAATTTTTTTTCATCTATACCGTTTTCCTTCATTAAGCGTTTAATGATTCGAAATTGATCTTGAGAGTCAAGGATTTGAAATGTTGGTGATAGGTTCGCCTCTGATGGGTGTGTTCTTAGAAGTCTATGTGCAAGAGAGTGGAAAGTGCCTACCCACATCCTTCCAATTGGCCTGCGGAGAAGGTCACTCAATCTCTCCTTCATCTCATTGGCAGCCTTGTTGGTAAAGGTGACTGCAAGAATGTCATCAGCATGATGATTCTTTTCAGATACTAGGTGATGAATTCGGTGTGTTAAAACTCGCGTTTTCCCGCTTCCTGCACCGGCAAGAATTAGAGCATTGATGTCCTCTGACAAAGTGACTGATTGTTGCTGTTTTTCATTGAGTCCATCTGCTATTGGTGGTGAAATCATAGTGCAGTCATCTAATTGATTGGTGATATATATTTTTTAAGATCCTCTATCGTGATCTCACCCATAAAGGTTTGCAATAGTTCACCTTTAGGACTGTAAATTATTGTTGTAGGCATGCCGACAATCTCTCCAAATTTATTGAACTCAGTGTCATTAATATGACTATAGAGAATGATTGGATAGTTGATAGAAAAACGCTCAACGAATTCATTAATTACTTCAATATTAACGGGCTCAAAATCTAAACCCAGAATTTCTACATAGTGAGAGTTTTCTTTATAGAATTCTACAAATGCTGGTATCTCTTTCAAACAAGGGGTACACCACGAAGCCCAGAAATTAATGACCAAATACTTACCCTTCGTATTTTTTTCTGTAAAGATATTTCCTTTGGTATCTCTCAGTTCAAAGGTAAGCTCTGGGACAGATTCATACCAGGGCATTAGCTTCTTCACAGAGTCCATTACTTCACCAAAACTCAGCGCTTGGCTTGTATGAAAAGGAGCAATCAGGAGGAGTATAATAAGATATTTTTTCATGAATAATTACTATGAGTGCTAAGATTTATCACAATGCCCGCTGCTCAAAATCAAGAGCAAGTCTTGCTATTTTAGAACAAAATGATGTGGACTTTGAGCTTGTTAATTATCTTGTTAACCCGCCGAGTGAATCTGAACTTAAGTCGTTAATAAATGACCTGAATATTAGTGCCAGAGACTTACTTCGTAAAGGAGAGGCTAAATATAAAGAGCTCGGTCTTTCGGATAAGTCATTAAGTGAAGACCACCTTGTAAAATCAATGTTAGAGTTCCCTATATTAATCGAGAGACCTATCGTTCGAACAGAAAAAGGGGTTGCTATCGGAAGGCCTCCTGAAAACATCAATTCAATTCTTTAGAGCTATCTAACTTCTATGATAGGGGTGATTACTGAGAAGGGTGTATGCTCTATAGATTTGTTCTACAAGGAGTAATCTAGCCATTGAGTGAGTGAATGTAAGCTTTGAGAGCCCCCAGGTTAAATGACATTCCTGTTTTACTTTATTAGAAAGTCCATCTGCGCCTCCAATAATCAAGGCAACACTATCAGAGTTCAGCTGCCAGTTTTCAATTGATTTGGACAACTCTTTGCTTGTTTGTTGTTTTCCCAGCTCGTCAAATGCAATTAAGAGGTTTGAGTTAGAGGCGGCATCTAAAATTAGTTTTTCTTCTAGACTCTTTGTCATCTTAGGGTTTTTTGCTTTCCTGCCCTGAGGTTCAATTGAAGTGATTTCAAAGTTATAGTTTTTAGGAAGTTGCTTTTTGTAATGCTCAATACCATCAGCTATCCAGTCAGGCATTTTTTTACCAACAGCAATTAGGTTAATCTTCATCTTCCTCGATGGACCACAACTTCTCTAACTTATAGAATTCTCGTGTTTTTTCTGTCATGATATGGACAATGACTTCGCCCAGGTCAACCAAAACCCATTCACTGAATTCAGCACCCTCAGTTCCTAGAACAGGCATATTAAGTCTCTTCGCCTCAATAGTAACATTATTAGCTATTCCTCTGACGTGTTGAATGGAACGTCCAGTTGCAATAACAATAGCTTCCATGTCGTCACTCTGCTGCATCACATTAATTGCTGTGATGTCCTCCCCTTTTAATTCCTCAATAATGTTTTCAACAACCCTGATCTGTTCAGTAAGTTTCATATTTATTGAAGAATGTTAATAATTGAAGAGGGCGTCAAACCATTGAGATTTTGATTGGAGGCAATTTTACCTCTAATATCACTTGACGAAATATCGATAAGCTCAGAATTTGAAAAATATAAAAGCCCACTTGTTTTTTTATTCAAATGATTCTTATCAAGAGCAATATCAAAAGTATCAAGGCTTTTTTGAGGGTTTTGATTAGTATTTCTTGGAAGGATAATTAAATGAATGAGCTTTGCAAATTCATCCCATTTTTTCCATGTTTTAAAGGTTTTAAAGCTATCCATTCCAATTATGAGGCAAATTGTATTGTCCTTAAATTCTTTTACTATCTCAGCAAGGGTCTCTATCATATAGGAGCTGCCACCTCGATCAATTTCTCTTGTATCGATTTCCAATGAAGGAAACTCTTTGATTGCAAGGTTCAGCATCTCTAACCTTTGCTTAGAAGAATAGTGAAGCGAGTTTTTATGAACTGGTACACAACATGGCAAAAGGAATAAGCGCTCAAAATTAAGTTCTTTTTTAATTGATTCTGCAGTTATGAGATGACCTAGATGAACGGGGTCGAAGGAGCCACCATAAATCCCTATCATAACAAAGCGTTTACCTCATCTAGTGTCATTGGCGACATCGGATAAGTTCGAGTAGAGTCATGGACATGCATCCTGTAACGAACGAATGTATCCTCATCTTGAATTAACAAAAAGGGGTTAGCCCTTTTCTGCTCAGCAATTGTGGTTGTAATCTCAGAGCCATAATTGTGCCCACACAGCAAGTGAATGTGATCAGGAACCTGTGCAATTAGTTTCTTGAGTGAGTGATATAAAGTGACTGGGTTTGATCCAGCAAGACTACAGATGCCCACTCCGTAGACAAACAAAGTGTCTCCAGCTATGAGGTGCTCATCAAGAAGATAGCAAACTCCGCCAGCTGTGTGACCAGGCGTTTCAATTATCTTAACTTCAATGTTGCCAAGCTTAATCATATCTCCATCGGCAACAGTATGAATAGGGTTTTCAATATTTAGATAAGGGACTTCATTAATACCAGCGGTAATTTTTGCTCCCGTCTTGTTTGCTAGGTCATCCACGGCATTGGTATGGTCGCCATGCCAATGAGTGATCCAGATATCCGTTAGCGTGTATCCTTTATCCTCTATTTTTTTTAAAAATAAATCAGGCTCCCATGCAGGGTCAACAATGGCACATGTTTTGGTTTCTTCATCAAAAATAAAATGAATTGAGTTTTCATAAGCGCCGATATGATAAAGCACTTCTATCGTGTATTTATTGCTGTTATATATTTTTTCCATAATTAATATTTTACCAATTTTGACTTGACTGAAATGAGATACAGATTATAATTTACGTTTTTGCTAACAACCCAGTTTTTTGGGGCTATAGCTCAGCTGGGAGAGCGCAACACTGGCAGTGTTGAGGTCGGCGGTTCGATCCCGCCTAGCTCCACCATAGCAATAATGATTTTGTCCGGTTCGTCTATCGGTTAGGACTCCAGGTTTTCATCCTGGCAAGAGGGGTTCGATTCCCCTACCGGATGCCATTTTTTTGGATTAAGTAAGTTAAATTTAACTTACTTAACCAAAGCAGAGCCCTCTAAAATCTCTATTGTCCCGTTCGTCTAGTGGCCCAGGACGCCAGGATTTGATCCTGGAAACAGGTAGTTCGAATCTCCTACGGGACGCCATCCAAAGGCAAATACAAGCATAATTGACGGGTCAGTTGATTTGATTTAAATCGCTTTTGATAATTACTAAATCTACTCAATTAAATTCTTGATATATTGTTTTAGAGTATTTAATTTAAAGGGGTTTTATGAGTCATATTATCTATGAGCCAGTCAAACAGAGATTGCAGCGAAGTGAGTTAGCTGTTCCAGGATCAAATCCTAAAATGTTTGAAAAGGCTCTTAAAAGTTCTGCTGACTATGTTTTTTTAGATTTAGAGGATGCAGTCGCTCCAGACGACAAAGTGCCTGCACGTAAAAATATTATTGAGGCAATCAATGATCTAGACTGGAATGGCAATGGAAAGACTATTTCGGTTCGAATTAATAGTATTGACACTCATTATATGTACCGAGACGTTGTTGAGGTTGTAGAGCAAGCAGGAGATAAACTAGATACTATCCTTCTTCCAAAGGCTGGGACAGCATCAGATGTTTATATGTTGTCTGCAATGCTTAATCAAATAGAGACCTCTAAGGGGTTAAAAAATAGAATTGGAATTGAAGTATTAATTGAAACGACTCTAGGCATGGCTAATGTCATGGATATTGCGCAAAAAGGTCGTGAGGAGAGGCTTGAAGCGATGCACTTCGGCGTGGCAGATTACGCGGCAAGTTGTAGGGCAAGAACAACAGTGATTGGAGGTTTAAATCCTGATTATCCTGGCGATCAATGGCATGCCGGCCTCTCGCAAATGCTAGTCGCTTGTAGGGCCTATGGCTTAAGAGCTATTGACGGACCTTTTGGAGACTTTAATGATCCAGAATCTTATATTGATGCTGCAAAAAGAGGGGCAGCACTTGGATTTGAAGGTAAGTGGGCAATTCATCCTTCACAGATTGATCTTGCCAATGAGGTCTATACCCCACCAGAGTCTGAAGTATCACATGCAAAGCAAATTCTTATAGCTCTTGATGAGGCAGCAAAAGAGGGCAGGGGTGCTGCACAGCTCAACGGAAGAATGATTGATGCTGCCTCTGCAAAGATGGCTGAGAATATTGTAAATACAGATAATGCCATTAATTCAAAAATAAAAGGTTAATATGAACATTCATGAATATCAAGCCAAAAAGATATTGGCACAATACGGGGTTGCTGTTCCACGAGGCGGGGTAGCGCACTCTGCAACTGGAGCAATTTATCAAGCTAATGAATTAGGTGGAGACAAGTGGATTGTAAAGGCTCAGGTGCATTCGGGCGCTCGCGGAAAGGCAGGCGGAGTTAAATTATGTGAATCCCCCAAAGAAATTTCTCAGTTTTGTGACCAGTTTCTTGGTAATAACCTAGTCACAAATCAGACAGGTCCTGAAGGCAAAATGGTTTCAAGTATCTATGTCGAGGAGGCTACCGACATTATAAAAGAGCTCTACTTTAGCATCGTTTTGGATAGGGCAACTCAAAAAGTGACTTTGGTTGTTTCTACTGAAGGTGGAATGGATATTGAGCAAGTTGCAGAGGAGATGCCAGAAAAAATTAACAAAATTAGAATTGACCCTTCAGTTGGAATGCAGCCATTCCAAGCGCGACAACTGGTTTTTACTCTGGGCTTACCTAATGAGGCAATCGGGTCTGCCAGTCGGGCAGTGATGAAGTGTTATCGCGCGTTTCGAGATACCGATGCCAATTTATTGGAAATTAACCCATTAGTGTTGACATCTGGAAATAAAGTTCTGGCTCTTGATGCGAAGATGTCTTTTGATGCAAATGCACTCTATCGACGACCAGAAATCTTTGAATTTCACGATAAAACGCAGCAAGATATTCGAGAAATCAATGCTGCTGAGCACGACCTAAACTATATTGGATTGGAAGGTAATATTGGTTGTCTTATTAATGGCGCAGGTCTTGCGATGGCAACAATGGATATGATCCAACACGCAGGTGGGGAGCCAGCAAACTTCTTAGATATTGGTGGTGGTGCATCAGCCCAAAGGGTTGCTACATCTATAGAGCTTGTCTTATCAGATGAGAATGTTGAGGCTATTTTAGTTAATATCTTTGCTGGTATTAATCGCTGTGATTGGGTTGCCCAGGGTATTGTAGATCTATTAAACAAACGCGATATTGATGTCCCTCTAGTGGTTCGCTTGTCAGGTACCAATGTTGAAAAAGGACAAAAAATACTCAGAGATAGTGGCAAAAAAGTTATTACTGCTGAAACATTGTCAGATGCAGCCCACACGGTTGTAGCTGAATGGAAAAAATCAACTGGAAAATAAGGGCATATTATGAGTATATTTATTAATGAAAAGACCCCAGTTTTAGTTCAAGGTCTAACGGGACGCATGGGTTCATTTCATGCTCAAGAGATGATTGATTATGGTACAAATGTGGTTGCTGGAGTTACTCCTGGTAAGGGAGGTACAACTCATCTAGGAAGGCCAGTGTTCAACACAGTTAAAGATGCTGTTGAAGCTACAGGCGCTGAAGCCAGTATTATCTTTGTTCCCCCTGCATATGCAGCTGATGGAATTATGGAGGCTGCTGAAGGCGGCATTAAATATTGTGTCAGCATTACTGACGGAATACCAACACACGACATGATTCGGGTAAAGAGATACCTTTTTGCACGTGCTAAACCAGAGGATCGCATGATTTTGACAGGTCCCAATTGTGCCGGAACCATTAGTCCAGGTAAAGCTATGTTGGGTATTATGCCAGGACATATTTACAAGCAAGGCAACGTTGGACTCATTGGGCGTTCAGGCACTTTAGGTTATGAAGCCGCTTCCCAAATGAAGGAGCTGGGTATTGGAATTAGTACCGGTGTAGGCATTGGTGGTGATCCAATAAATGGTAGTTCGTTTGTCGAAATCTTAAAGCATTTTGAGCAGGATGATGAAACTGAAGCGGTACTGATTATTGGTGAGATTGGAGGTCCACAAGAAGCTGAAGCTGCAGAATACTTTCAAAAACATATGACAAAACCAATGGCAGCTTATATCGCTGGTTTGACTGCTCCGCCAGGAAGGCTTATGGGTCATGCGGGAGCAATTGTTAACTCTAGTGGTGAGAGCGCTGCTGAAAAGGTTGAAATGCTAGAGGATGCTGGTGTGATGGTCTCGCCAACCCCTTCAGATATGGGTGCAACAATGGCAAAGCTTCTTAAAGTGTAAATTCACTTAAAGAGTGTCAATTACTTAAGCCATGCTTTAACTTTGTTAAAAATCTCTGAATCCTTATTGGAGAGTCTTTCTACAACCCCAAAGTGGTCTACTTCTGGTTCTGCGAAATAATCAAGTGGAGCATTATAGCCTTTCCATTTCTTAACAAAATTGTCAGTTTGCCAATGAAATTCAGGAGTTTCACCTCCACCTAAAGTCACTAGAATTGGGGCGTCAGTTTTCGGCTCAAAGAAATGTGGACTTAAGGCATGACTCTCTTCGTCATCAAGACCAAGAGCGTCCGCTATAGTTGTTTCTCTAATCGGATCAAGCTGGTAAAGTCCACTTATAGGAATACCTGTTTTAATGATATCTTTTGGAAGGTCATTTGAAATAGTTGACCAGTCGGTTGCTAGAACCATACCGGTAATATGTCCACCCGCTGAGTGACCAGAGACATTAATTCTGTGTTTTGATATTGAGTAATCATCTGCGTTATTCCAGATCCATACAATCGCTTCTCGAATTTTGTCAACGATATTTGTCATACTAGCGCCAGGACAGAGTTGATAACCGATAAGTGCAACATCAATCCCAGAATTCACAAAAGAATCAGCAACAAAACTGTAGATTGACTTATCTCCTCTTTGCCAGTAGCCTCCATGAACGAAGATAAATAAGGGTGCATTTGGCTTCCCACTCCTAAAAATATCGAGTTTATCTTTTTCACCATTGCCATATTGGCAGTCAATGGAAGAGTCAACATTAGCCCTAAAATCTTCACTCCAGTTAGACCACTTTTCAATGAGACCATCAAAGTCATCTACTAGCAATCTAACGTTGTATCCTTTTTCAAGTGTTGAGTCAATTGGTATTGTTCTTTCCATAGTAGTGCCTTTGAAATTAGCTTATTCGATTCTTATAAAAAGTATCTTTGTGGATGATTAAACCCGCTCTAAAAGTAAGAATATCCACACTTAAAAAGTCTTGGACCTCACCTGATTTTAGTTTAGCAATTCGATGAAACTCGCAGTAGGCCTTGTCACCAGAGACTCTTGTGTCAATTGGCGTCCAGTTTACACTTTCTACGTTATCAAAAAGACCCTGGAAAATACCCCTTATTGTATCAAGACCAGTAAAACGAGTGCCATTCACAGCTGGCCCTACAGCATGGTCAAAGACAGCATCCTCTGCAAAGAAAGACATGACTGCATCTATATCATTTCGATTATAAGCATCTGTGATCTTATCCAATAGGGCAGGAGTTATTCCTGCATCTTGAGTTGAAGTTTTTGAATTAAATATTGACATATCTAGTGCCTATTATTCATTCTCTTCACCTTTTGTTTGAAGTGCAAAGAATTCTGATGGTGAATTGCCAAAGGGCTGCATTGCATGCTCTTTAAAAGCAGGACGCTCTGAGAGCCTTTGATACCATGCCTCAACTCCAAGCAAGGAAGGCCTTTCAATATCAAGAACAAAGTACTTATGAATTAAAACGCCGAGCGGAATATCTCCAAAAGTAAAGATATCTCCAGCAACATAGTGATTGTTAATTAAACGATCATCAAGGACCTTGAGAATATCAGAGCTCTGCTTTGCCATTTCAGCTATTTTTTTATAATCTCTATCTTTCTCTTCGGTTCGAACAAGCTGCCAAAAGACTGGAAAAAAAGTACCCATAAAGCTATCTGTTGACCATGTCATCCACTGATCTGAAATGGCAGCCTTTTGAGGGTCTTCAGGATACAGACTGCCAAGTCCATACTGCCTTGCAAGATATCGAATGATTGCATGAGATTCCCACATGACAAAACCGTTATCCCTAATGGTCGGTATTTTTGAGTTTGGGTTGAGAGACTTATACTCTTCTGTTACAAGATCTCCAGATTCAGTCCCAATTGAGTGTCTTTTGTATGCAACTCCTAGTTCTGAGAGAGTCCAAAGAACTTGAATGACTTGATTAGCATTTTTTCTTCCCCACACTTCTAACATTAATTGCTCTCCTAATTCTTATACGCCATCAGGGTTAAATCTAGGCATGACTCTCTCAGAGAACAAAGACATACTTTTAAGTATTTTTTGATAGTCAAATCCAGGAAATTGCTGAAGAAGCATGATGTGTTTGAGGCCTATTTCCTCATTGTATTTTTGAATCTTTTCTGCTACGTATTCAGCATCACCCACCCAGATGAGTTCATACTTCATTAGAAAATCGAACCACTCACCATTAAGGTCTTCATCAGTTGGGTTTGCGTCATCATCCAAATAGGCTTTACGGGTCCAGCTTCCTTCTGGTCGCGAGCCACTGAGATACTCATAGTAGCCATTGATTGCATTTCTCACATCTTTGTCTGCCTGCTCCATTGTTTCAGCTACATAGATGACAGTACAAACTCCAACGCCATCTCCTCTTTGATAGATAGTTCCATTATGTGACTCTGCATCAGCGTATGCATCCCAGCAGCTTACTAGTTTTCCGGGAGGGCTTGACATACCGATTACATTAAAACCCCTCTCTGCAGCTAGTTTGTAAGTATGTGGTGAGTTTGACATCAGCCATACTGGAGGATGAGGATTTTGATAAGGCCTAGGATGAATGTACATGCCGGTATACTCTCCCTCTTCAGAGTGGTACTCTTTTTCAAGAGGCATTAAAAAACGATTTGTTTCTTTCCAGCCAGGAACTGGAAACTCATAAAATTCACCTTTATGATTAAAGGGATCCATAGTCCATGCCTTTAAAATAACTTCAAGCGACTCCATAAAAAGTCTATAACTTTTCTCATTATCACGACGATCTGCATCTTTATTAAACTGAAGTGTAACTCTCTCATTGATGCCTTTTGCTACTCCAAAATCAACTCGACCTTCTGTCATATTGTCAAGAAGAGCCACATCCTCTGCAACCCTCAAAGGATGCCAATCTGGAAGAACTATAGGGGCCTGACCAACTCTTATTTTTTTTGAATGAGATGCCAAATCAAGAGACATCATTATTGGATTTGGTGGAGCGTTCAGATACCCATTGTGAGCGAAGTGATGCTCAGTAAGCCATACTGTTGTGAAGTCTGCTTGCTCTGCAAGTTGACTTTGTTCTCGCATCATCTTAACGACTCGATTCCAGGGAATGTTCTCACCAGGATTAAAAAACGGGACAAAATCAAATCTCATCTTTCATTCAGAGTTCAAATAAGTGAAGTATAAATTAGTTTATTTGTAATTAAAAGGTTTTTAGTAATCCTTAAGTCCATCTATTAAAGGTTGAATATATGCCCAATGTTTTTTCCAAGCTTCTGAGCTCCCTTTATACATTTTCTTTTTAACCTGGTTGGAGCTTATAGTTTTGACTAGATTATTATTATTATGAAAATCTAAACAATTTTCGTCCCATTCAAGCCCACAATATTTAATTAAACTTTTAGTTTCCTCTTCTTGATTCTCAGTAAGATCCTCATAACAAATATTGTGAATTTTTCCTGGAAATAGATTATTCCAAAAACTCATTAGATTTTTATATGAAGCATAAAAACCTGATAAATCACTAAAATTATTTGAATACCCATTATTTTTTGAGCCAAAATAGTACCTATAATTTGACCAACAAACTGCTCTGGCATCTCTTTCAAGGTGGATAATTTTAGCATCTGGAAAGGCTGAAAAAATAAAGCCAATATATTGAAAATTCAATGGTAACTTGTCAGTAATAAAATTTTCCTCTACATTAAAATCTTCCAGTCTATTAAGGTATTCATTTTTAACAAAGTTAATAGCCTCCCTACTTAAGCTACTTATATCACCTTGTATAAAGTTTTTTAATATTGGAGATGCTAGTTTAGTTAGATAATTTAATTCTCCAGCACCATAAACCTGTTTATGAGAAGAAATAATTTGCTCAACTAGTGTTGTTCCAGATCGAGGCATTCCTAAAATAAATAAAGGAGTTTTTTTAGATCTTGTTATTGATTCAGAAATTCCAATAGATGGATTTTTTTTTCCAAACATTTTTTTAATCGCCTTATGATACTTCAAATGCTCAGACAGTGAATAGCCTGATTCAGTCTTTTGTAATTTGTTTCCTTTATTAAGGAAGTTAAAAAAATCAACTTGGTTTCCATTTTTTTCACTAATATTTGCTAGTCCGAGGTAAATATGTATTTTTTCAGATTGACTTAGCTTTTCAGATGATTGAAGAGATTTGAATCTATTGACGTAAATATCATTAGGAAGAAATTTTTTTAAATGACTTAAACTATGAAAAGAGGTGGCGTGATTATCTAATTCAATAGCTTTTTCATAATGTGATATTGCTTCATCTATTTCCCCCATATCTTGATAGATAAAACCTAAATTGTAATATGCTTTGACATAATCTGGTTTAAGTTCAGAAGCTTTCTTATAATGAATAATCGCTTTTTCTGTTTGATTAAGGCTTCTGAATACAGTCCCTAAGTTGTTGTGAGCTATGAAGTTATCCGGCTCTATTTCTATAATTTTTTCATACTGCTCTATTGCATCAACATTATGATCAAGCTCCCTAAGGGTGTTACCTAAGTTAATAAGAGTATTGATATTTTTTCTATTGATTTCTAAGGCACTTTCATAGCTTTCAATCGCATCAAAATATCTGCCTAACTCATGATAAGCAACACCAAGATTGAAATGTGCTTGTTCGAATACTGAATCTGAAGTAATTACATTTTTAAAACTTTCAATTGCTTTTTCAAATAATCCAATTTTGAGAAATATGTTGCCTAAGTTAAAATGTGCATCAGCATAATCAGGTTTAATTTTCAAAGCAATCTTTAAACTCTCTTCAGCCTTAGTCCAGTTCTCTGAGGAAATGAAGCATGCGCCTAATAAATTATAAAGCAGAGGTACATTTGGATATTTCTCATTTAAGGAACTTATCTTTTTGATAGCCTCATTAATTTCACCTTTTGAATATAAATCTATAGCCGCATCAATTTGTTCAGCAGTAATTTCTTTGTTGTTCATTTATCTTTTTAGATTCAATATATATCAATTATTTCACAGATATATTTTACAGTCTTCTTAAGTTGATGAATATCATAGAAAGGAAAAAATAAAGATAAGTTTTTATAAACCTAGTTTAAAATTATTATTTATTAAAATTGCTATTGCGAATGTAATTTAAATGAAAAAAAATGATAAAAATCAAACAGTTTTAACTCAACCAGAGATTAGCCATGTGATGTCTCTTTATTCTAATGGTAAGATTGATAAGGCCATTGAAGAAGTTAAGAAATTAAATGAGAGATTTCCTAATGTTCCCTTACTATTTAACATAATTGGTGCTTGCTACAAAGCAAAGGGTGATTTTGAGGCTTCTGCCAAAATGTTTACAAATGCAGTTTCTATTAAACCAGACTATGCAGAAGCTCATTTCAATCTTGGTGTAGTTTCAAGAGGCTTAGGTAAAAAAGATTTCGCTATTGAATGTTATCTAACTGCAATTAAGATTCAACCCAACTATCCTGATGCTCATAACAACCTTGGTAACTTATACAGGGAAATCAATAATTTTGATGATGCGGTCGGGAGTTACGAATGGGCTATCGCATATAAACATGATTTTTTTCAAGCATATAACAATTTGGCTATTTGCCAGATGGAAAACAATTTGAATGATCTTGCAATTATTAACTATCAGAAAGCAATTAAGATTAATCCAAATTATATTGATGCTCATTTTAATAGTGGCCTACTCTTTAAGAGTCTTGATAACTTCCAACAGGCAATTAATTCTTTTAATCATGTCCTTAATATCAATCCTGAGCATGTCCAAGCTAAAAATAATTTGATTGAAATTGAGAAAATGTTAAATACGACCCTTAAATGAAGATATCAAAGACCTTAATAAGCTGAATAATGTCGAGTAAAGAGCTATCTCAACTTCAGGTCAATTCTATTATTGAGCTCTTCTCTAATGGTTTGTTCAAAGAGGCCTTAGAAAGTATTTCTAGACTGGAAAAAGAGTATTTAGATAATCCCATACTTTTTAATATTTCCGGCGCTTGTTATGCAGCCTTGGGTGATTTAAGTGAAGCAGTTAAAAATTATGAGCAAGCCATATCAATCAATCCAAGTTATTACAAAGCCTATTTTAATCTTGGTAATGTATTTGAAGAGCTAAACCAACTTGATTCAGCAGTATTGAGCTATCAAAGGGTGATCGAAATTGAACCGAGTTATGCTGAAGCTCATAATAATTTAGGCAATGTTTTCAGGCGCTTAAATCAAATTGATGCTTCGATTCAAAGTTTAGAACAAGCTGTTACTATTAAACCAGATTATGTCGAATCTCATTATAGTCTTGGTGTGATTTTTCAGGAGCTTGGCAGGTTTGAGGAGGCAGTGAGCTGTTATAAGCTTATACTAGAATATAAACCAGATTTTGCTGAGATACACAATAATCTAGGAGTAGTGCTTCAGGAGTTGGGGCAAACCGATAAAGCGATCAACCATCTTGAGAAATCTTTAGTCTTAAATCCAGGATTTAAGGAGGCTCACAATAATCTTGGCAATATATGGAGGAATGCTGGTAAATTAGCAGAGGCAGTTGAATCTTATATTAAAGCCATAACAATTGAACCAAACTATTTTGAAGCTCAATCTAACCTAGGGACAACTTACCATGAGTTGAATCAGTTGATTGATGCAGAGAGACATTATAAAAAAGCGATTGAAATTAATCCAAATCAAGTAGATATGCAATATAACCTTGGATTAGTCCTGCAGAGTCTTGAGAAATTTGATGAATCAATTGAACATTATCAGAAGACCTTAAAAATTAATCCAGGAAATGCTGATGCTCATAATAATTTGGGAATATCGTTTAAGGAGTTAGGCCAACTAGATAAAGGATTAAAAAGTTTTGAAAAAGCGCTAGAAATTAATCCAGATTATGCTGAGGTTCACAATAATATTGGTAATGTATGTATGGAGCTTGGAGATGTTCATCAAGCTATCGAAAATTATAAATCTGCCTTACTAATAAATAAAGATTATGCTGAGGCAAATAATAACTTAGGGCTCAGCTTAATGAGTATGGGGGAGAGAAAATTAGCATTAAGTTTTTATGAAAAAGCAATTCAAATTGATCCTAAATATGCCTCAGCATATCATAATCTAAGTGCCCTAAAAAGTTTTAGTAATGATGATGATGAAATTGTTCAAATGCAATTATTGTCATCAGATATAAATACAAGTGACATTGATAAAGTGTATTTATTTTTTTCGTTAGCTAAGGTATTTGAAGATTTAGATGATCATGAAAAATTATTTGAATATCTGAATCAAGGTAATTTACTCAGAAAAAAATTATTAAATTATTCAATCAGTGACGATAAAAAAAGGCATTTGTTAATAAAAAAAATGTTTAGCAAATCTACTAAAAATAATAGTAACCAATTATCTTTTAAAGAATCTAAACAAACGCCAATTTTTATTGTTGGAATGCCTCGTTCAGGAACTTCTTTAGTTGAGCAAATTCTTTCAAGTCATGGCGATGTCTTTGGTGCTGGTGAATTAACATTTGCAGGTGAGTATGCTATGACGATGTTGGCTCAAGCTAAACTTAATGGTGAGCATGGCTTTGACAACACTAGCTTTTCTCAAATGCGAAATTATTATTTAGATTCAATAAGTAGACTCAATTTTTCAGAAAAATTTGTCACTGACAAAATGCCTACAAACTTCGAATATATAGGATTTTTGATTTCTGCATTTCCTGAATCAAAGATTATTAATATAAAAAGAGATCCTAGAGCAACATGTTGGTCAATCTATAAATATTATTTCAGTGATAGAGGGAATGGATATGCTTATGATATGAATGATTTAGCATCATTCTATAGGCTTTATTCTGATTTGATGAATTTTTGGCACAATCTTTATCCTGAAAAAATTTATGATTTGACTTATGAAGAATTAACTATTAATCAGGAAGGTGAAACTAGAAAACTGCTTGACTTTTGTAATTTAGAATGGGATTGGAGTTGTATGGATTTTCATGAGAATAAGCGAGCTGTAAAAACAAAAAGTGCAGTTCAAGTTAGGCAAAAGATATATCAAGGAAGCTCTGATTCATGGAAAAAATATATGTCTCATTTGCAACCTTTATTGAATCAACTGAGTCCTTAATAAGCTGAATAATGTCGAGTAAAGAG
The DNA here is from genome assembly GCA_902509905.1 of uncultured Gammaproteobacteria bacterium. Lineage (GTDB taxonomy): Bacteria > Pseudomonadota > Gammaproteobacteria > PS1 > Pseudothioglobaceae > Pseudothioglobus. The sequence continues at coordinate 38,205 of CABWZI010000009.1, forward strand.
CTATCTCAACTTCAGGTCAATTCTATTATTGAGCTCTTCTCTAATGGTTTGTTCAAAGAGGCCTTAGAAAGTATTTCTAGACTGGAAAAAGAGTATTTAGATAATCCCATACTTTTTAATATTTCCGGCGCTTGTTATGCAGCCTTGGGTGATTTAAGTGAAGCAGTTAAAAATTATGAGCAAGCCATATCAATCAATCCAAGTTATTACAAAGCCTATTTTAATCTTGGTAATGTATTTGAAGAGCTAAACCAACTTGATTCAGCAGTATTGAGCTATCAAAGGGTGATCGAAATTGAACCGAGTTATGCTGAAGCTCATAATAATTTAGGCAATGTTTTCAGGCGCTTAAATCAAATTGATGCTTCGATTCAAAGTTTAGAACAAGCTGTTACTATTAAACCAGATTATGTCGAATCTCATTATAGTCTTGGTGTGATTTTTCAGGAGCTTGGCAGGTTTGAGGAGGCAGTGAGCTGTTATAAGCTTATACTAGAATATAAACCAGATTTTGCTGAGATACACAATAATCTAGGAGTAGTGCTTCAGGAGTTGGGGCAAACCGATAAAGCGATCAACCATCTTGAGAAATCTTTAGTCTTAAATCCAGGATTTAAGGAGGCTCACAATAATCTTGGCAATATATGGAGGAATGCTGGTAAATTAGCAGAGGCAGTTGAATCTTATATTAAAGCCATAACAATTGAACCAAACTATTTTGAAGCTCAATCTAACCTAGGGACAACTTACCATGAGTTGAATCAGTTGATTGATGCAGAGAGACATTATAAAAAAGCGATTGAAATTAATCCAAATCAAGTAGATATGCAATATAACCTTGGATTAGTCCTGCAGAGTCTTGAGAAATTTGATGAATCAATTGAACATTATCAGAAGACCTTAAAAATTAATCCAGGAAATGCTGATGCTCATAATAATTTGGGAATATCGTTTAAGGAGTTAGGCCAACTAGATAAAGGATTAAAAAGTTTTGAAAAAGCGCTAGAAATTAATCCAGATTATGCTGAGGTTCACAATAATATTGGTAATGTTTTTAGGATTTTAGGTAAATTTGAAGAGTCTATTGATTGTTATGAAAAAACTCTTTCCATAAAGCCAGATTACTTTGAAGCTCAAAATAATCTTGGCATTATTCTTATGCAACTAGGTAGACTAAATATGGCTAAAGAAATTTTTTCATCCTTAATACAATTGAAGTCAGACTACGCTGAAGCTTATTCCAATTTAGGTATTGTTCTTAATGCTCTTGGAGACCTTGATTCTTCACTTAAATGCTATGATCAAGCAATTTCTATTAAACCTAATTTAGCTCAAGCTTATTCTAATCGAGGTAATCTAATGATAGATTTAAACAATCGATTAGAAGCTGTTGAAAGCTTCAAAGAGGCATATAAATTAGAACCTGTGACTTCATTTAATTTAGGTAATCTTCTCCACTCTAAATTACATCTTTGTATTTGGGATGATTTGAAAAACTCTCTTGATGAGATTAAAAAATATATCTATCAAAATAAAAAAGTTGTTGATCCCTTTCCTCTTCTTTCATTAATTGATGATCCTGAGCTTCATCAAAAAGCATCTCAAATTTATACTGATGATAAGTATCCTATGAATTTTGATTTACCTCAAATATCTAAATATCCAAAGCATCAAAAAATTCGTATTGGATATTTTTCTGCTGACTTTAGAATTCATCCTGTTGCTAATTTAACAGCAGAGCTTTATGAAATTCATGACAGAGATCAATTTGAGATTCATGCTTTTTCTTTTGGCCCCGATACAAATGATGAAATGAATTTAAGGATTAAGGCGGGTGTTGATTTTTTTCACGATGTTCAGTCAATATCTCATACTGAAGTTGCTCAGCTTGCACGTTCTCTAGAGCTTGATATTGCCATTGATTTAGGTGGTTTTACTCAAGACAATAGAACTGGAATATTTGCTATGAAGGCAGCACCAATTCAAGTTAATTATTTAGGCTATTCCAGTACTATGGGAGCAGATTATATGGATTATATAATAGCTGATAAGACCCTTATACCAGAAGATAAAAAGCAATACTACACTGAAAAGATTGCCTATCTACCTGATAGTTTTATGGTTAATGATACTAAAAATAAGATATCAAAAATGAACTTCACTAGAAAGGAGGCTGGATTGCCAAGTAAAGGCTTTATTTTTAGTTGTTTTAATCATCACTATAAGATTACCCCTTCAGTTTTTACTAGCTGGATGAAAATACTCTCTAAGGTTGAAGGAAGTATTTTATGGCTAAGTGATGGTAATGAAACAGGCATTCATAATCTCAGAAAAGAAGCAAAAAAACATGGTGTAGATAGTGATCGTTTGTTTTTTGCACCTCGTTTAGAATTGAGAGAGGATCATTTGAATAGAATCAAGCTGGCCAATCTCTTTCTTGATACGCTTCCATATAATGCACACGCAACTACTAGTGATGCACTTCAGGCAGGTTTGCCAGTATTGACGTGTATTGGAGAATCTTTTGCTAGCAGAGTAGCTGCAAGTTTAATAAACTCTGTTGGTCTATCTGAACTCATTGTTAAGACAAATAAACAATATGAAAAAATAGCAATTGATTTGGCAACAAAACCTTTAAAAATGAAAAACATTAAAGATAAACTAGAGAAAAATCTAATAAGCTCTCCACTATATGATACTCCTCTATATGTAAAACAGATTGAAAGAGCATATCTAACAATGTATAAAAGATATCAGGAAGAAAAATCTCCTGAACATATTTATGTTGAACTCTAGAAAGAAAAAAACCAATACTTTAAAATGTAGAAATGAATAATTTAAATAATCAAACCAATTTAAGTAGAGAGCAGATTGATTCAATTATGGCGCTTTACACAAGTGGCCAATTTGATAATGCTATAAAGAGAATTAAAGAGCTCAATGAACAGCATCCAAATGTACCTTTACTCTTTAATATTCTTGGTGCATGCTATAAAGCAATTGGTGAAATAGATGGTGCATTACAGATGTTTGAGGTTGCAACAAAAATCAAACCAGATTATGCTGAAGTCCACAATAATCTTGGAATCACCTTGTTGCAAATAAAAAAAATTGAAGAAGCTATAAAAAGTTTTAAAATTGCAATTTCCCACATGCCGAATTTTTATGATGCATATTATAATCTTGGATTGGCATATAAGCAAAACGGACAGTTAACAGACGCTGAACTAAATTTCAGAAGAGTGATTGAACATAAACCTGACTCAGCCAAAGCTCATAATAATTTAGGAACAACTTTGCAAGAACTTGGACAGTTAAATTTCGCAATTGAGAGCTTTAATCAAGCAATAATTATTAATCCAAATTATGCTGAAGCATTCAATAATCTTGGGACAACTCTCAAAGATTTAGGGCAACTAGATGAGGCTAATATAAATTTTAAAAAGGCAATTGAAGTTAATCCAGATTTTTATATTGCATACTATAATTATGGTACGACTCTCATAGATTTAAGTCGTAACCTTGAAGCAATTGAAAGTTTTAAAAAAGCTATTTCAATTAATTCTAACTATCCTGAGGCATACAATAATCTAGGTATAGCTTTTAAGGGTGAAAAACAAACTAAAAATGCACTTAAAAGCTTTGAAAAGGCGATCTCCATCAAAACTGATTATGCTGAAGCTCATAATAATCTTGGCCTAGTTTTTATGAATCTTGGACAAATGAATGAAGCTCAAAAGTCATTCGAAACTGCACTTCAATTCAAACCAGATTATGCCTATGCCTATAATAATTTTGGTTCTGTTCTTAAGCAGATTGGAAAGTTTTCTAACTCAATCATTTATTATAAAAAGGCTCTTCAAATCAATCCTGATTTTTTTGAAGCACATAATAATTTAGGTAACGCTTATAAATACTTGAAGCGACACAATGAGTCCCTAGATTGCTATAAGACTACTTATAGAATTAAACCAGATGCCGATTATATTTTAGGTAATCTTCTCCACTCTAAATTACATCTTTGTATTTGGGATGATTTGAAAAACTCTCTTGATGAGATTAAAAAATATATCTATCAAAATAAAAAAGTTGTTGATCCCTTTCCTCTTCTTTCATTAATTGATGATCCTGAGCTTCATCAAAAAGCATCTCAAATTTATACTGATGATAAGTATCCTATGAATTTTGATTTACCTCAAATATCTAAATATCCAAAGCATCAAAAAATTCGTATTGGATATTTTTCTGCTGACTTTAGAATTCATCCTGTTGCTAATTTAACAGCAGAGCTTTATGAAATTCATGACAGAGATCAATTTGAGATTCATGCTTTTTCTTTTGGCCCCGATACAAATGATGAAATGAATTTAAGGATTAAGGCGGGTGTTGATTTTTTTCACGATGTTCAGTCAATATCTCATACTGAAGTTGCTCAGCTTGCACGTTCTCTAGAGCTTGATATTGCCATTGATTTAGGTGGTTTTACTCAAGACAATAGAACTGGAATATTTGCTATGAAGGCAGCACCAATTCAAGTTAATTATTTAGGCTATTCCAGTACTATGGGAGCAGATTATATGGATTATATAATAGCTGATAAGACCCTTATACCAGAAGATAAAAAGCAATACTACACTGAAAAGATTGCCTATCTACCTGATAGTTTTATGGTTAATGATACTAAAAATAAGATATCAAAAATGAACTTCACTAGAAAGGAGGCTGGATTGCCAAGTAAAGGCTTTATTTTTAGTTGTTTTAATCATCACTATAAGATTACCCCTTCAGTTTTTACTAGCTGGATGAAAATACTCTCTAAGGTTGAAGGAAGTATTTTATGGCTAAGTGATGGTAATGAAACAGGCATTCATAATCTCAGAAAAGAAGCAAAAAAACATGGTGTAGATAGTGATCGTTTGTTTTTTGCACCTCGTTTAGAATTGAGAGAGGATCATTTGAATAGAATCAAGCTGGCCAATCTCTTTCTTGATACGCTTCCATATAATGCACACGCAACTACTAGTGATGCACTTCAGGCAGGTTTGCCAGTATTGACGTGTATTGGAGAATCTTTTGCTAGCAGAGTAGCTGCAAGTTTAATAAACTCTGTTGGTCTATCTGAACTCATTGTTAAGACAAATAAACAATATGAAAAAATAGCAATTGATTTGGCAACAAAACCTTTAAAAATGAAAAACATTAAAGATAAACTAGAGAAAAATCTAATAAGCTCTCCACTATATGATACTCCTCTATATGTAAAACAGATTGAAAGAGCATATCTAACAATGTATAAAAGATATCAGGAAGAAAAATCTCCTGAACATATTTATGTTGAACTCTAGAAAGAAAAAAACCAATACTTTAAAATGTAGAAATGAATAATTTAAATAATCAAACCAATTTAAGTAGAGAGCAGATTGATTCAATTATGGCGCTTTACACAAGTGGCCAATTTGATAATGCTATAAAGAGAATTAAAGAGCTCAATGAACAGCATCCAAATGTACCTTTACTCTTTAATATTCTTGGTGCATGCTATAAAGCAATTGGTGAAATAGATGGTGCATTACAGATGTTTGAGGTTGCAACAAAAATCAAACCAGATTATGCTGAAGCTTTTTTTAATTTAGCATTAATTTATAATGAATTGAATCAAATTGATAATGCTTTGGCCTTCTATAATAGAGCATTAGAGGTTAATCCTAAATATTCTGAAGCGCATAATAATCTTGGTATTATATATTTGAATTCTAAAAATTTTAATAAAGCTGAAGAGCATTTTAATATTGCAATTTCTTTAAATAATGATTTTGCTGAGGCACATAATAATTTAGGTTCCACATTCCAGGAATCGAATCAAATTGAAAAAGCTTTAGTAAGTTATGAGAGAGCTATTGCTTTGAAGCCAAACTATGCTCAAGCTCAAAATAATTTAGGGATATTACACCAAAAAATTGGTGATAATAATGCTGCTTTATTGTGCTATGAAAATGCAATATTGAGTGAATCAAGTTATTCTGAAGCTCATCATAATTTAAGCTTAATTAAAAAATACTCAGAAGGGGATGAGCAAATAATTCAGATGCTCTCTCTAACAAATTCTGATAAATTGAATAAATCTGAAAAGTCACGCATTTTTTTTGCTTTAGCCAAGGCTCATGAAGATTTAAATCAAAAAGAAGATTTTTTTAAGTTTTTACATGAAGGAAATAGCCTCCGCAAAGAAGACCTAAGTTTTTCATATATTGATTCTGAAAAAAATTATAATCCCTTTATTAAAGAACTTTTTAAAGAACAAATTCCTGCTAATTTTAGGAATAAAAATAGTTTTTCTAATATAAGGCCAATTTTTATTGTTGGCATGCCTCGTTCAGGAACTTCACTTGTTGAGCAAATTTTATCAAGTCATGAAAAAGTCTATGGGGCAGGAGAGCTTTATAATTTGACAGAAATTCTTGTTCCAGTCTTGCAAGACCATATAAAAGATGTCAATAAAAAACTGACTGAAGAAAAGATAATTTCAATAGGTGAAGAGTATCTAGAGAAATTAAATAATCTTAATGTAGATAAAAAAATAATCACTGATAAATGGCCTCTAAATTTTCGACATATTGGGTTCATCTTATCTGCTTTTCCGCAAGCAAAAATTATTAATTTGAGTCGTAATCCAATTGCAACTTGCTGGTCAATTTATAAACATTATTTTGGAAATAATGGGAATGGTTGGTCATATGATTTTGATGATATTATAAAATTTTATGACGCATATTTAGATCTTATGAGCTACTGGAATGAGTTATATCCAAAAAAAATATATAACATTGTTTATGAAGATTTAACAGCTAACCAAAAACGAGAAACTCAAAAGTTGTTGGATTATTGTGATTTAGATTGGGATGAGAAATGTTTGGAATTTCATAAAAATAAACGTATTGTTGAAACTGCGAGCGCAACACAGGTGAGAAAGAAAATGTACCAAGGCAGCTCCAATGAGTGGAAAAAGTATAAAGAATTCTTAAAACCATTAACCAATCATTTTGGAAAAAATTAAAATTTATAAAGCTAGTTTTCAATTTATTCTAGAACCATATCTGAGATTTCATATATGGAAGAGCTAAAAATCATTATTCCAATGAGAATGCAAAATCAAAGATTGGATATTGTTTTGGCTAAAATGCTTCCTAATTATTCAAGATCAAAATTAACGTCCTGGATAAAATCTGGTGATGTTTTGATCAATCAAAAAAAGTTTAAACCAAAAGACAAATCTAATGGTAACGAAATAATAACTTTAAAGTATGTTCATCAGAATGATTTAAATTGGATTGCTGAAAAAATTTCATTAGACATCGTATATCAGGATGATCATATCATTGTATTAAACAAGCCCTTTGGAATGGTTACTCATCCTGGAGCTGGAAATTGGAGAGGAACTCTCGCAAATGCTCTTTTACACTATGATCAGAATTTATCTAAACTTGATAGGGCCGGCATAGTCCATAGGCTGGATAAGAATACATCAGGTTTATTAGTAGTAGCTAAAAATTCTAAGTCGCAAAAAAATCTTGTTTGTCAGCTTCAAAAACACTCTGTAAAGCGAGAATATTCAGCTATAGTTTATGGGCATATGATTTCTGGAGGTACAGTTGATGAACCAATTGGAAGACACTCTAAAGATAGGGTTAGACAAGCGGTAATAAGAAGTGGAAAAGATGCCATTACACATTACAGGGTTGTAAATCGATATGCTAATCATACTCATGTAAAAGCCATTCTTGAAACTGGTAGAACACATCAAATAAGAGTGCATCTGTCTCATATTGGACATCCGTTGATCGGAGATCAAATTTATGGTGGAAGATTGAGATTTCCAAAAGGAGCACAAGATGAGTTAAAAGTTGCTTTGAAATCTTTTTCAAGGCAGGCGCTTCATTCAAAAAAATTATCATTAATACATCCTGAAACCGGTAAAAAAATGACATGGAAAATTGAGCTTCCAGAGGATATGATTAATCTTTTAAATGTTTTAAGAGAATTTGATACAGCTATAGATCAAGAATAGAAGTGAACCACTTTCCATCCAATGTAAAATTTTTTTCAACTCCAAGAATTATTGAGGGTGGTAGAAGTTCATATAACTTTACAAATTTTAATTTAGCCCTTCATGTGAATGATACTAAAGACAATGTTTTAGAAAATAGAAAGACTCTTAGAAAAATTTTTCAGTTACCATCTGAGCCTAAATGGATAAACCAAACTCACTCATCTAATTGCATAGATGCTGAGTTAGTAAATAAAATTATTGATGCTGATGCAAGTTATACAACTAAAGTTGGTATTGTTTGTGGAATTATGACTGCAGACTGCTTGCCAGTATTTGTTAGCAGAAAAGATGGGACAATGGTAGGCCTTGCTCATGCAGGCTGGAGAGGTTTAATTTCTGGAGTTATAGAAAACCTTATTAACTCGTTTCATTCAAATGGCGAAGATTTAGTAGTTCATTTTGGCCCAGCAATCTCAGAAAACTTCTTTGAAGTTGGTGATGAAATCATGAAGCTCTATTTATCTAAAAATACTAACTTTGAGGATTCTTTTACAGTCAAAAATAATAGAATTTATCTTAATTTATATCAAGCAGCTAAAGTAATTCTTGAAGAATTTCAGATAGAATCAATTTCTGGTGGAGATAGGTGTACTTTTCAAGAGTCAAATGAGTTTTTTTCTTATCGAAGAGATGGAGTCAACTCAGGTAGGATGGCTCATCTTATTTGGATGACATAGAGCTAGATTGATTTTTTTATTTTCTCTTTGCCTATCAAGGTAAATTCAATTTCTCCAGTAAATTTATTGGGGAGGTAATAATGAAGTGCCTTGTGTTTTCTTTGTTTTTGCTGGGTAATACATCCACGAACTTCAAAGTTTTGATTTAGTTCAATTTCAGCATAGGAAGAGTTTATACATCTTAAAAATCTCCTTCCATTTTCTTCAAAATATTGACGAAAATAAAGTTCATGATTGAAGTCAATAATTACATAAGCCTTATGATGAAGTGGTATAGATGGATCAATAATGATAATACAATTTTCACTAAATTCTGGTGACATCAGATCACCAATATTTTGAAGTGCATAAGGCTCAGAGTTTGTTGAGCAGTTACTCTGAAATAATGCTTTTGGATTGTCTAATGTTGACATTTTGCACAGAAATAGGTGGCGCGTTGATTTTGTATAATTCTTTTAATTTTACCACTGCATCTGATACATGGCATGTTTTCCCTGCCGTAAACATTAAGTACCTGCGAAAAATATCCAGGATTTCCATCTACATTTGAAAAATCATTTAAGGTGGTGCCTCCATTGTTAATCGCATCGGTTAAAACATTTTTTATTGAAGCTGTTAAAATTTTATAGCGCTTCTTCGAGGTTTTTCCAGCTTCTCTTTTTGGAGATATTCCAGCCAGAAAGAGGCTCTCAGAAGCATATATATTTCCAACTCCAACTACAACATTGCTGTCCATAATAAATGACTTGATGTTTCTCGATTTTCCATTAGATGCGCAATATAGTGAATCATTGTCAAACTCATAGCTCAATGGCTCTGGACCAAGGCTTTTTAATATGGAAAGAGTTTCGTTATCCTTTTGCCAAAGTACTGATCCAAACCTTCTTGGATCATGAAATCTTAAACTTGTACCATTATCTAATTTTAATTCAAAGTGTTCATGCTTTTTTAACGGCATAGAAGAGTTAACAACACTGATTGAGCCTGACATGCCAAGATGCATGACTAATTGCCCATTTTTAAAGTGGAGCAGTAAATACTTTGCCCGCCTTGAGATTTTTTTTATGAATTGATTCTTAAGAATACTTTTAAGTTGAGGAGGTATCTCCCATCGGAGTTTATTTTTATAAATATGAACCGATAATATTTTCTTATTAGTAATTAGTGGTTCTAAACCTTTTCGAGTAGTCTCAACTTCAGGTAACTCAGGCATTCATCTAATTATTGATCATTAACTAACGCAATTTTTTTAGTAGCACCAAAGTCTGTTTTGCCACTTCCAAGTTTAGGTATCTCATCTACAACAAGTACAGAAGATGGATGATAAAGAGGGTTAATTTTGGCTTCAGAAAGTATTTTAGTAAGCTCACTTTTCTCGATATTGTTAGTTGAGAGAAGAACAATTTTTTCACCCTTGCGTTGGTCAGGTAGGCAAGTTGCTGCAATCTCTAAATCTTTATCATTAAGGGCATCTAATATTTCTTCTTCAACAGTTGTAAGGCTTATCATCTCACCACCAATTTTTGCAAACCTTGAGTACCTGTCAACAATTGTTAAAAATCCATCATTATCTAAATGGCCCTTATCCCCTGTGCGATACCATCTAAAGCCATCAATAAGTTCTATAACTTCGGCAGTTTTATCTGGCATCTTAAGATAACCTTTCATTATTTGCGGGCCTCCAATTAAAATCAATCCATCGTCTCCATTAGGAATAGACTCCAAAGAGTCAGGATCTACTATTCTGAATTCTGTTCCACTAAAAGCCTTACCAACGGTTCCTGGTCTATTTCTAAGTTTAAATGGAGAATCAATATCTGGTAAGTTTACAGATGCACCAGGAGAAGTTTCTGTTGTACCATAGCCCTCATAAACTGGCATGTTAAATTTTTTTTCAAAACCATCCCTAACTTCAGATCTTAATTTTTCTGCACCAGCTACAACAAGCCTTAATGATTGCATGGATTCTACGCTTACCTTCTTGTTTATAGTATACATTCTAAGAAAAGTTGGAGTTCCAACTAGTATCGTTCCCGAATATTTTTTGATTCCAGACGCAATAGTAACTACATCTTTTGGATCGGCATGACAAACAATAGGGATCCCTTCTGAAAGAGGCATTAATGTTGTAATAGCAAAGCCAAAAGCATGGAAAGTTGGAAGCGTTGACATAATGACATCACTCTCGACGGCACCCAGTTCAATAGCCGCTTGTTTAGCATTCACAGCAATATTACCATGAGATAGTTCAACTCCTTTTGGAGAGCCTTCACTTCCACTAGAAAATAAAATGGCAGCCGTATCACTCATTGATACTTCTTTAAAGTAGGTCCTTCTAATTATATTTACAGGGTATAAGATTGCTTTCAGAAGAGTTCCAATTCTAGAAAATGCTGATATTTCTTCACGTATGTCTTCAAGCATGAGAAGTTTAGAATTAGGAAAGAATGATTCTAAATCCATACCTCTCTCTAACATCTTGTCTAAAAATTTACGAGAAGTATAAATATGCTTAACTTCTGCCTGCTCAGCGGCAGATTGAAGCGCCTTTTTTCCAGCGGTAAAATTTAGGTTAACAATAGTTTTTCCAAGAGATAAGATAGCAATCGAGGCAATTGCGCCACCACCACTACTTGGAAGGAGAAGACCAACATTCTGTTCAGGGCTATACTCTGCAATTTTTTTTGAGAACAGTAAAACTCCTGTTAAAAATCTTTTATGTGGGATTTCCACACCCTCAATGTCAGCAACTGCGAAAGCAGTTTTAGATTTTTTTGCATTTTTAAGCCAAGAAACATGAATGGGGTCCAAGCTTGAGGGATAGTTTTGCCATTCGGCAAATGAAGAGGGATGATTTAGCATATTTGAATTAACCTCCAAGCATTGCTTTTTTTAAGTTTTTTTGAATTGGATTATTTGAGAGAAAAATCCCAAAGAAAGCTTTCTTAAAATCAAGCCCTGGAATTATTTCAACAAGTACATTGTTTTTTAATACATGTGTTCCAATTTCTGGGATATATATAAACTCATAAAAGTCACCTGAGTTAACAGCGCTATTAAATGAAGATGATAATTGCTTTATTTCATCTGATATATGACTAGTGTTATTATTCGTTGACTTTTCTAGACCATCATTCAAGGCTTTCTTCATGGCATCAGCGGTTACCATTTCTGATGTAACATCAATCCGAAGAGCCATAGAAGTATTACTATTGATTATTTCTTCAGCGTCTGAGCTTTTGGTTTCAAGATATAAACTGCCCTCATAGACCTTCATGAAGAAAACAACTCTAGTTCCTTTTCCGTTAAGTATTAAGGTTTTTCCTTCAAATTCAATGTCTTTAGGGGAATCACTTAAGCTAACAGTTGAAAATGAAAAAATTCCAATAGTAATAAATAAATAGATAACCAGCTTCTTGCAATTTATTAACATTTTTTTCAATACCCTCAAACATGAACAATAAAACTCTCAATTATAAATATAAATATTAATCATAAAAAAACAATTAAATGAATCCGAACTATTTATAATTAATCACTTTAAACTAAATAATAATTATTATGAACCCATTAACATCAGTTAGAGGAACAATAATCAGTGGTTTTGTTCTTGCGATTTTAGTTGCAATTTTTTTATCTCCTGAAAATTCTTCTTTGATTACTAGAAATCTCAGTATTTGGCTTCATGTACTATTTGGAGTAACTTGGATTGGACTTTTATATTATTTTAATTTTGTTCAAGTTCCAGCTTTAGCAGATGCATTGGCTGATGAGGGTGGACCTGGTCCAGCTGCAATTGGCAAATATGTTGCGCCAAGAGCTCTTTTATGGTTTCGCATGGCTGCGGCAGCGACTTGGTTAACAGGCGCATGGGCGTTGTCTATATCTCCTCAGTATGGTTTTGTCGATACTTTTATATTTCAAGCTCCAGCTGGCGCAATGATGAGTTTGGGTGCTTGGATGGGAACAATTATGCTATTTAATGTATGGGTTCTTATTTGGCCTAACCAGAAAAAAGTTCTTGGTATGGTAGAAGCAAGTGCTGATGAAATTGCAAAAGCCAAATTTACTGCGGCTATGGCCTCAAGAACTAACGTTGTGTTATCTGTTCCAATGCTTCTCTGCATGATAGGCGCAGGACATGGTGGGTACCTTTTTTAAAACGATTTAAAACTATAAAAAACCGGGCAATGCCCGGTTTTTTTATACAATTCTCATATTTGCAACAAAAAGCCTTAATTTGCTATTGGATTATTAACAAAAATAGATAGTATTTAAGAAAATTTAATTTTTATTATCATTTAAGTTACAAAGTAAACACAGTTCAAAGCTTTATTTCCAGTTGGAATTTATGTGTTATGTTGAAAAAAAACAACTATTTGTCTTATTTTTTCAAATACTTGTTGACATTAGCATTAAACATAGTTATTATTATCATATTGTTATTTGAAAAGATAACAAAAGGGTGTTGGAATTTCCAACAATTAAATATTCTAAATGGAGAATAAAATGAAAAAATTAATCGCACTATTCGCGACTACAGCTGTAGCTTCAACTTCTGCTATGGGTGCAATCGCTTTAAGTGGAACAGCTTCAGTATCATATGATGATAATGGATCGTCTCCTTCTTCTACTTCTTACGATGCTGACATTGCATTAGTAGGTACAGCAGGAGGAACTACCTTCACTTACGGTATGGATATTGACCGTACTAATCCAGCTACAACTAGCGCAGTTCTAGCTACAACAATTGGTCCAGTTACTATTTCAGCAGATATGTTTGATGAAGCTTCGGCTGATACAACTGCTTCTGGTGGTCAGCAATATGAATCAGTTGATACAGGTGTAACTGTAAGCCTTGACGCTCCTGTTGGTGATGCTACTATTGGTCTAGATAATTCAGGTAACGTATCAGTATCTGGTACTTGGTCTGGTGTTACTATTTCACATACAATCAAAAACGGTGCTGACACGACTACTGGTTCTGCATCAATTGCAGGTATGGATATCAGCGTAACTAATGACGCTGGAACATCTTCATGGTCAATTGGTACTACTGTTAGTGGCGTAGCTCTAACTCTAGACAGTGACAATGATATTACTGCAGCATTTGGTGTTGCTGGTAACACTATGACAGTTAGCCACGTTTCTGCGGTTGCTTCTGCAGCAGCTAAAGCTGGTACTGCTTCAGGTACTGGAACTAACGGTTATGGTAAGATGTCAGTTACATCTGCTAAAGCTTACTCTACAGTTGCAATCTCACGTGATCTAACTTCAGGTGCTGCATTGTCTGCTACGTATAGCTCAAAAGATGATTCACTTACACTTAAGGCTTCTGTTGCATTCTAAATTTTTTTGGAATCAATGGTTGACTTAGAGATAAGTTAATCTTTTAAAACCCAAGGCTTGCCTTGGGTTTTTTTTGTCTATTTATTAAATGAAATAAAATTGAATTAAAATACAAGGGTTATGAAAATTTTCTTAAACAATCGGGCTTTATTTAGAATATCAGGACTCGATTCTGAAGTGTTTCTTCAAAATCAGTTAAGTAATGATATTACTAAGCTTGGAGCTAATAGAATTCAATTAAATGCTTATTGTCAGCATCAAGGAAAAATAATAGCCTTATTTTGGTTAATGCGATTTAATGATAGCTTTTTGTTGTCATTTCCTGCTGATCTCACTGAAAAAATTAAATCGAGACTTCAAATGTTTATTCTTATGTCTGATGTAAAAATTGAGGATATTTCTAAGCAATATTTCCAGATAGGTCTAATTAATGAAAAGCATTCTAATGCGTACTCAATAAATGAAAATTTGTCTTTATTGATTAAATCTAATAGTGAGATGATTAAAAAAGAAAAGTCTTCTCTGTTCGAATGGACAAAAGCGTGTATTGACTTTCAAATTCCTGAAGTATTTTTAAGTTCAAGTGAAAAGTTTGTGCCTCAAATGCTTAATTTAGATATAAATGAAATTGGAGTTAACTTTTCAAAAGGCTGTTATCCAGGACAAGAAGTTGTTGCTAGACTCCACTATCTGGGCAAAGCAAAGAGAAGATTATTTACTTTTAAATCTAATTGTGAAATACAACTTGGTGATAGTCTTTACTGCGCATCCTCTTCAGCAGCAAAAGCAAGAGGTAGTCGCTATAAAGGAAGCGGAATTGTCGTAAATAATGTAGAATATAAATCGTTTTTTTACTGTCTTGCAACCCTTGATATCGATTTGCTGGACAGTAAAATTACTCTTAACAATGAACTCGGACCAACACTGGAAAAAATAAACAATGAATAAAATTATATTACTACTAATCGGCTTAATCCCTAGCCTAAGTTTTGCAGCTTCATCCTCTGAAAGTATAGATTTAACTGGCCATGCTGCCGGCTACATTGCATTAATAATATTTGTAAGTGCATATTTTTTTGTGATGATCGAAGAATTCACTCATCTTAGAAAATCAAAGCCAGTTATTTTAGCCGCAGGTATTATCTGGGCCATTATTGGCTGGATTTATGCTGTAAATGGTATTCCACATGCCGCTGAGGTTGCAGTCAGGCATAATTTCCTTGAATTTGCTGAGTTATTCTTATTCCTTCTTGTGGCAATGACTTATATTGAATCCATGCGTGAGCGTCTTGTATTTGATAAGTTGAAAGTTTGGCTCATATCACGTGGATTTTCATATAGGCAACTGTTCTGGCTAACCGGAATTTTAGCTTTCTTTATGTCTCCAATCGCAGACAACCTAACAACTGCTCTGGTAATGGGCGCTGTTGTGTTAGCAGTAGGCGCGGGAAATGCACGCTTTATTTCTATAGGCTTTGTGAATATTGTTGTGGCTGCTAATGCTGGCGGCGCATTTAGTCCGTTTGGTGATATTACAACTTTGATGGTATGGCAGAAAGGCCTCGTTGATTTTCAGCAGTTCTTTGTTCTGTTTGTTCCATCTGCGGTCAACTACCTCATTCCTGCAGCTATTATGCATTTTGCAATCAAAAATGAAAAGCCAAAGGCAATCAGTGAAAAAGTTGATATTAAAACCGGCGGCATACTAATTACATTTATGTTTTTGGTAACTATTGCAACAGCAGTAAGCTTCCATAACTTCCTTCACCTCCCACCAGCAATGGGAATGATGACTGGACTTGGCTACTTGATGATTGTCAGTTACTTTGTGAAGCGCCATAATCCTAAGGAAGAGAAATCGCAAAGATTTGATATTTTTACGATGGTCTCCAGAGCAGAGTGGGATACTTTACTATTCTTCTTTGGCGTCATTGTAAGTGTTGGCGGCCTTGGCTTTATGGGTTATTTGGCTCTAGTCTCTGAGGCAATGTATGTTGAATTGGGTGCGACCTATGCAAACGTGCTTGTTGGAATACTTTCTGCAATTGTTGATAACATTCCGGTAATGTTTGCGGTTCTAACTATGACTCCTGATATGTCTTTAGGGCAATGGCTTCTTGTTACCTTGACAGCTGGAGTTGGTGGTAGCCTTCTTTCTATTGGCTCAGCAGCTGGTGTAGCGCTTATGGGACAATCTAAGGGGTATTACACTTTCGTATCTCATTTAAAATGGATTTGGGCTATTGCTCTGGGTTACGGCGCAAGTATTGTGACGCATCTCTGGATTAATGCAGCTCTATTTGATGTCCCAATCTAATATCTTTATCGATATAGGGAACTCCGCTGTAAAGTGGCGAACACTAGAATCAGATGTCTATTCTAAGAATGTAGAAGAATTTTTAACTAGCATGCTGCCTCAAGCTGATACAGCTTGGGTCAGTGCTGTTGCTAATTTAGACATTGTCGCAGATATTAAGAGTCTTTTTAAAGAATTTCATCTTGTACAATCTCAAAAAAAATGTAACAATTTGGTAGTCGCCTATGATGATCCATCATGCCTAGGTTCAGATAGATTCTTCGCCATGCTTGGCGTGATGAATCAATTTTCTAAAAAACCTTTGCTTGTAATTGATATAGGAAGTGCAATGACTTTTGATGTTATTGATAGAGATGGTATTCATCAGGGTGGTTTAATCATGCCTGGTCTTGGAGCCCTTAGAATTAGTTTTTCAAAGTTCGAAACGACTGATCTGACCACTAATATTGATGGTTTGGCAAGAAACACATCAGATGCATGGAAAAACGGAACACAAGCAATGCTCATATCATCCATCAATGATCAAATTGAAAAATTTAATGAAATTTATTCAGATGGAATAGTCACAATTTGTGGAGGTTTTGTTGATGAAATAAAAAATGAACTGTCTAACTCTGTCCACATCTTTGATAATCTGGTTCTTGATGGTTTGGAATGTTATAGCCAAACTGTGGGATAATAATCTTAACCATATAATATTAGTAAAAACACAATGAAAGATCATCGCGTACTATCGGGAATGCGTCCAACAGGCCAACTCCATTTGGGCCATTACCACGGAGTCCTTAAGAACTGGGCTAGGCTTCAAAATGAATATGACTCATACTATTTTGTTGCAGACTGGCATGCTTTCACGACGCACTACTCGGATAGAATTGATCTTGAAAAAAATGTTTCAGATATGATAGTGGATTGGCTTGCAACAGGACTCAACCCTAACACAGCTACTTTATTTGTTCAATCCAAGGTTCCAGAGCATTCAGAGCTTCATTTGCTTTTATCTATGACTACGCCTCTCAGTTGGCTTGAGCGAGTTCCATCATTTAAAGATCAACAAGAGAAACTTAAATCTAAAGACCTGTCAACCTATGGTTTTTTAGGATATCCGCTGCTTCAAAGTGCAGATATTTTGATTTACAAGGCCGGACTCGTTCCTGTTGGTGAGGACCAAGTTGCACATGTCGAATTCACAAGAGAAGTAGCAAGAAGGTTTAACTTTGTATATGGAAGGGAGTCTGATTTTGAAGAGAAGGCTGAGTCAGCAATTACTAAGATGGGCAAAAAGCAGGCAAAACTCTACAGAGAATTAAGGAAGAGCTATCAGGAAACTGGAGATGATGAGTCTCTTGTAAAAGCCAAAGCTCTGCTCGGAGAACAGCAAAATATTACCCTAGGAGATAGGGAAAGGCTTTTAGGCTTTATAGAGGGCTTAGGAAAGATTATTCTTGTAGAGCCCGAAGCCCTTTTAACTGAGGCATCAAAAATGCCAGGCCTAGATGGGCAAAAAATGTCTAAGTCTTATAATAATACTATTTCATTAAGAGAGGATCCTGAGGCAGTTAAGCAAAAAGTGAACAGGATGCCGACTGATCCAGCTAGAATCAAATTAACAGACCCAGGCGACCCCAATAAATGCCCAGTTTGGCAAATGCATCAAATCTATTCTTCTGAGCAAACTCAAAATTGGGTTAAGGATGGCTGTCAAAATGCCAAAATTGGATGTATTGAGTGTAAAAAACCGATTGTAGATTCCATTGTTTCTGAGTTAGAGCCTATCCAAGAAGAGATAGCTAAGTATGAGTCTAATCCAAACCTCATCCAAGAAATAATTTTTGAGGGTTCTGAAAGAGCGAGGGTTGTTGCCAGAAGTACAATGGAAGAAGTCAGGGATGCCATGGGGATAACTTACTAAGTAAGATAAATCATGTCTGACAGAATACAAAAACTCATTGCCAATGCTGGCTATGGCTCAAGACGCTGGGCTGAGAGATTAATCGAGCAGGGCAGGATATCAATTAATAATCAGGAAGCCAAGCTGGGTGATAAAGCTATCATTACGGATAAGGTTACTATTGATGGCAGGTTAATTGACCTTGGCAGATACTCTGAAGAAGAAACAAAGGTATTGATTCTCAATAAGCAGGCAGGTGTCATCTGTTCCAATAAGGATGAAGAAGGTCGACAAAGTGTCTTTGAATTCTTGCCTGATAATACTCGATGGGTTATGATAGGTCGCTTGGATCTAAATACATCAGGCCTTCTTCTCTTTACAAACAACGGTGATTTGGCTAACAAATTAATGCACCCAAGCTCTGAAATAGACCGAGAATATGCAGTTCGCGTTTTAGGTAAGGTAGAAGATGAGCACATCAAAAAGCTCACAAATGGTATCGAGTTAGAGGATGGTTTCGCTAAATTTCATAGAGTGATATTAGGCGGAGGTGAGGGCGCTAACCGCTGGTATCATGTGGTCGTTAGAGAAGGAAGAAAAAGAGAAGTCAGAAGGCTCTGGGAGGCGCTAGACTTTAAAGTATCTCGTCTTATCAGAACAAGGTTTAGTGACATCCGGTTGCCTGAAAAATTGAGGGCGAATCAATCAGAATATTTAAAACCTAAACAGGTTCAGGCCCTCTTAAAGTCAGTCGACTTATAGACAAAATTATAATTTTTTTTTCTAGACTAAAATTCATATCTTGGATGGATTATCATTCTTGATATAGCCTATGGGTCAAGTATAATGGCGTCTTTAGATTTAAATAACCATAAGCCAGAATGTCTGACTATAAAAACACCTTAAACTTGCCTGCGACAGATTTTCCAATGAAGGCCAACTTAGCTAACCGTGAAGGCGGCTTTCTCAAGGAATGGCATGATCAAGATTTAAATCAACAGATTCGAAATAAATTCAAAGGTAATCCCTTGTTTATTTTGCATGATGGACCGCCTTATGCAAATGGTGATATTCATATTGGTCATGCTGTTAATAAGGTATTAAAGGATGTTATTGTAAAAAGTAAAACACTCTCCGGTTTTGATTCTCCCTACGTCCCTGGATGGGACTGCCATGGTCTTCCAATTGAGCATATGGTTGAGAAAAAGAAAGGTAAGGTTGGACATAAAATAACTGCTGATGAGTTCAGAGCTGCTTGCAGAGAATACGCTGATAAGCAAATTGAAAAACAAAAGGTTGATTTTAAGAGATTGGGAATTATTGGTGACTGGGACAATCCCTATTTAACAAAAAATTTCAAATATGAGGCTGACATTGTTCGCTCATTAGGAAGGATTGTTAAAAATGGTCACATTACAAAAGGCTTCAAGCCGGTTCATTGGTGCACTGAGTGTTCTTCTGCATTAGCAGAGGCAGAGGTAGATTACAAGGATAAGGACTCTGATACGGTAGATGTTGCATTCAAAGTTAAGGGTGATTTTTTTGCGCAAGAAAAGCCGGTATCTCTGATCATTTGGACAACAACCCCATGGACACTCCCCGCAAATGAAGCGGTATCTTTGCATCCTGAATTTAATTATGCGCTTGTTGATGTGGGCGAGAGTCTTTTTCTTTTATCAGAGGAGTTGCTAGAGTCTTCTCTCGAGAGATACGGTATTCAAAATTTTAAAAAATTAAACAAGGTTTATAAGGGTTCTGAACTCGAAGGAATTATGCTTGAGCATCCTTTTTATGATAAACAGGTCCCTGTCATACTCGGTGAACATGTCACTACCGAAGCAGGAACAGGGTCAGTTCACACAGCGCCAGCACACGGACAAGATGACTATGAAGTTGGTCTTAAATATAACCTGCCAGTAGAGTGCCCTGTTGATGGCAGAGGCGTGTTTATTGAGTCTACTGAGGGCGTTGGTGGAGAGTATATTTTTAGAGCTAATTCAACTATTATTGGCCTTCTTGATGAAAAAGGCACTCTTGTAAAGCATGAACCAATAACTCATTCATATCCCCACTGCTGGAGGCACAAAACTCCTGTCATTTTTCGAGCTACCCCACAATGGTTTGTCTCAATGACTCAGAATAACTTGAGAGATAGGGTCAATGAAGAGATTCCAAAGGTGAAGTGGATTCCTAATTGGGGGCAAAAACGAATTGAATTAATGGTAGGTAATAGACCAGACTGGTGTATTTCTCGTCAAAGGTATTGGGGTTCGCCGATAACGTTATTTGTTAATAAGAATACTGGCGAGCTGCATCCAGATACCGAGTCTTTATTTGGGGTAATAGCAAAAAAAATTGAGGTTGAAGGTATAGAAGCATGGTTTAAGCTTGACGCTGAAGAGGTGTTAGGGTCTGACGCAAAAGATTACGAGAAGACAATGGATACTCTAGATGTATGGTTTGATTCTGGAGTCAGTCATTATGCTGTTTTGAATGCAAGTGATTACCTGCCTGATGTAGCTGATATGTATCTAGAGGGTTCCGATCAGCATCGTGGCTGGTTTCAATCTTCTTTGTTAACCTCTTGTGCAATTAATGAGAGAGCGCCTTACAAGCAAGTTTTAACTCACGGCTTTACGGTCGATCAAAATGGGCACAAGATGAGCAAATCTCTAGGAAATGTTATACCACCGCAAAAAGTTGTTAACTCTCTTGGTGCTGATATATTAAGACTTTGGATAGGTAGTACTGACTAT
>CABWZI010000010.1 GCA_902509905.1 uncultured Gammaproteobacteria bacterium
CTTGTTGACAGGGGCTCAGAACGAATTACAGTCCTGACCTCAACTGAAGGTGGGATGGATATTGAACAGGTCGCCTCTGAGACGCCTGAAAAAATAATCAAGAAAAAAATTGATCCACTTGGCAAAATCACTCTCGAGGATTGCATAGAGATTGCCAACAAGCTTAATTTAGATGCTTCACTTCACAGTCAATTTTCCCAAACATTGGTGGGTTTATTTAATATTTTTACTGAGCATGATGCCAATCTCATTGAAATTAACCCACTCGTCATTACTGGTAACAACGAAATAATAGCGCTTGATGGCAAAATCGATTTTGATGATAATGCACTCTATAGAAATGAGTCAATCTTAGCACTTAGAGATATCGCGCAGGAAGATGAAAAGGAAAGAAGTGCAAGTGAATATCAATTAAATTATATTTCTTTAGATGGAACTGTAGGCTGTATGGTTAATGGGGCAGGACTTGCTATGGCAACTATGGATTTAATTGAATACCACGGCGGCTCACCTGCGAATTTCCTTGATGTTGGTGGAGGGACAACCTCTGAGAGAGTGGCAAAAGCATTCGAAATTATTCAAAGTGGTGATAATGTTAAAGCAATCCTAGTCAATATTTTTGGCGGTATCGTTCGTTGCGATCTCATCGCTAATGGCATCCTACAGGCAATTGAAAAAGTTGGTTTATCACTTCCAATTGTAGTGCGTCTGGAAGGCACCAATGCCAAGGAAGGGCTTGAAATACTTAATGAAAGTCAATTTGAAATTATTACTGAGGCTGACTTAACGAAAGCAGCACAACAAGTTGTGGAGATGGCCAAATGAGCGTGCTAATTGATAAAAAAACAAAAGTAATTTGCCAGGGATTTACTGGAAAACAAGGCACATTTCACTCAGAACAATCTATTGCATATGGAACTAATTTCGTTGGAGGTGTTACTCCAGGCAAAGGGGGTCAAATTCATTTAGCAAAGCCAGTATTTAACTCTGTCAAAGAGGCTATGAATGAAACGGGTGCTAATGCTACAATGATTTATGTTCCGCCTAGATTTGCATACGCCTCTATCGTTGAGGCTATTGAAGCTGATATTCCAGTCATAGCATGTATTACTGAAGGAATACCTGTTCAAGACATGATCAAAGTTAAAGCGATTATTGCTGATAGCAACTCGAGACTCATTGGTCCTAACTGCCCGGGCTTAATTACTCCGGACGAATGCAAACTTGGAATCATGCCAGGCAATATTCATAAAAGCGGAAGTGTCGGAATCGTTTCTAGGTCCGGAACTTTAACTTACGAGGCTGTCCACCAAACCACACTTGCAGGGCTCGGTCAAAGTACGTGTATTGGAATTGGAGGGGATCCAGTTCAGGGCATGAATTTTATTGACTGTCTGAAATTATTTGAAGCTGATGAAGACACCCACTCCATAGTCATGGTTGGTGAAATTGGAGGAAGTGCTGAAGAAGAAGCAGCAGAGTATATCAAATCAAATGTCACTAAGCCTGTTGTATCATATATTGCAGGGCTCACTGCTCCAAAAGGAAAAAGAATGGGGCATGCTGGAGCAGTAATAAGTGGCGGCTCTGGTGATGCAAAAAGCAAAATTAAAGCTCTTAATGATGCTGGTGTCAGTGTTTCACCAACACCTGCATTAATGGGTCAGACGTTACTTCAAGCCTTATAATTGAGTTCACTCAATCATTTAAAGCTGGATGAAAATTTTTAAAAATAGCCGGTTTGCAGTTTCATTAATTTTCGCTATCAATGGTATGGTATTTGGTACTTGGGCCTCCAGAATTCCAGCCATTGTCGACTTTCATGATTTATCACCCGGCTCCTTAGGTTTATTAATTTTCTTGGCTGGACTGTCTGCAGTCATTGCTTTTTCTATATTTGGGAGGGCTGCAGATCAATATGGAGCTGCCTTCATTACCAAAAGAGCAACCCTTCTTCTTATCCCACTCACGTTAATATTTATCGCATATGCAAACTCAATATGGATGTTGGTATTTGCTGTTATCTTTTTTGGAGCGATCCATGGTGGCGATGATGTTGCCATGAATGCATGGGCTGCAGAGGTTGAAAGGGAATACACTCGCCCAGTGATGTCTTCTTTTCACGCAATGTGGAGTCTTGGCGCTGGAATTGGTGCTGGGCTTGGCTCCTTATTAGCCTTTTATGAAGTAGGATTTAAAAATCATTTTAGTCTCATCTCAATTATTATTTTTGTTTTAGCTTTGAGTGCTGCATTTGTTCCTTTTGAATCTCAAAAAAATAAAAAAGAGGCTAATTCACCTTTCATTTCAATACCAAAAGGGTCTTTACTCCCTGTAGCAACAATTACCTTTTTTGCATCCTTGAGTGAGGGGGCTGTCGCTGACTGGAGTGCTATTTTTCTAAAAAGCGTTGCA
This sequence comes from uncultured Gammaproteobacteria bacterium, assembly GCA_902509905.1. Lineage (GTDB taxonomy): Bacteria > Pseudomonadota > Gammaproteobacteria > PS1 > Pseudothioglobaceae > Pseudothioglobus. Next base: position 2,416 of record CABWZI010000010.1, read on the forward strand.
TCATTGAATGATGGGAATGCTGCTTTAGGATTTACAGTGTTCTCCGTCTGCATGTTTTTAATGAGACTATTGGGAGATAGAATATCATTAATTCTAGGACCTGCAACTGCTGCCCGTTACTCTGGACTCGTTGCGCTTACTGGTTCAATTATATTGCTGGTCTCAGACTCTTTCTTATTATTACTTTTGGGTTTTGGACTCATTGGATTGGGAATAGCGGTAATCATTCCTTTAGCCTTTTCGCGAGCAGGTAATGACGAAACCATCTCTCAGGGGACTGCTATAGCAAGCATTGCAACCCTTGGTTATGGTGGGATGCTCCTTGGTCCATTATTTCTTGGGCTAATTGCAGAGATTACATCAATAAAGACTAGCTTTTTGATTCTACCCATTATGGCATTCTTTATATTTATTCTATCAAAACACCTTTCAATTAAATCAGACGTCTAATTTTTTCTCAAGAAACATAGCGTCGCCATAACTGAAGAAACGGTACTCCTTATCAATTGCATGCTGATAAGTTTGATGCATTTCTTCAAATCCAATAAAGGCAGAGACCAGCATGAGCAGTGATGACTTTGGCAAATGGAAGTTTGTTATCATCGCATCAACAGTCTGAAAACTGAATCCAGGATATATAAAGATATCTGTATCTCCTTTTTGACTTTTTAGCTCACCACCTTGAGATGCTGACTCAAGGGTCCTCACTGCTGTCGTTCCAACGGCAATTATTCGCCCGCCCTTCTTTTTTGTATGAATAATTTTATCTACTGTTATTTGATCAATTTCAAATTGCTCGCTATGCATTTTATGAGCCTCAATATCATCAACTTTAACGGGCTGAAAAGTTCCAGCACCAACATGCAGCGTTACAAAAGCATGATCTATGCCTTCCTTTTTAAGATTAGTTAACAACCCCTCATCAAAGTGAAGTCCTGCAGTCGGGGCAGCTACAGCACCATCATTTTTCGCATAAACCGTTTGGTATCTTTTAGTATCTTCTTCTGAATCTCCTCTCTCAATGTAGGGTGGCAAAGGAATGTGGCCGATTTGATCCAGCGTTTTTAGAATTGTATCACCCTCAAAATTGACCCTATACATCCCATCATATTTTTCAACAATTTCAAGGCGAGTATTATTTTCCAAAATAATAAAACTTCCGGGCTTTGGAGATCTGCTAGATTTAATCATTACCAACGCCGAAATATCATCAATCAATCGCTCAACTAATATCTCAACTTTGCCTCCAGACTCTTTAAATCCAAAAAGTCTTGCCGCTATAACCTTTGTATCATTAAGTATGAGTAAGTCGTTAGGTCTCAAGAAGGAGCCGAGCTGAGAGAAATGACTATCAATGAACTTATCACTTCTTACTAATAGTCGTGATTCGGTTCTCTTGGAGCTTGGATATTGAGCAATCAGTGACTGCGGCAAGTCAAAATCAAAGTCACTTAATTGCATTGCTATTCTTAGATTTTTTTAAGCGCTGCATTGCTGCTTGAATTTTTTCTTTTTGTTCCTTGTCTTTTGCCATTTTTTCTTTCAAAGCAATTGTTCTAGATTTTAATAATTCATCTCTCTCACGCTTATCTCTATCTAAACGAGCCTGATGAAACTGATATCTTTCTCTTGAGTTATCTCGGATTGATCTCTCTAAAATCTGCCTTTGAATAAGTGCATCATTAAATTGAGTTGAATCTTTATGGGAGATTTTTTGAAGTGGCTCAGATTCAATCATATCTATACAATCTACTGGGCAAACTGGAAGACATAAATCACAACCCGTGCATTCTTTGGCAATTACCTGGGTCATAACTTTTGATGATCCAACAAAGGCATCTACTGGACAGGCTTTAATGCAAAGTGTGCATCCTATGCAGGCTTTTTCATCAACAATGGCAAATCTCCTTGGCTTTGTTTCACCATGAGTTTCATTTAATGGGAGGGATTGCCGACCTAAAAGCTCCGCTAGAGCATCAACTCCATCTTGACCACCAGGTGGACATTGATTAATTTCTGCTTCACCACTAACAATTGCTTCTGAATAAGGCTTGCAACCATCAAAATCACACTGGGCGCACTGTGTTTGGGGAAGAACCGCATCTATCTGTTCAGCTAAAGACTTTCCCTCTGCTTTTGCGTCATTACCTAAGCCTAATAGTATTAGATAATTCTCATTCATTAGCTTATAAAATTTGTTTTTCTGGATAATTCTGAGAGAATTTCAGGACCATTGGATCTAAGAATTACAATTTCTTCAAGCCTAACTCCAAAGCTTCCTTGGAGATAAATACCGGGCTCAATTGAAAAGACCATCCCCTCATCTAATACAACCTCAGAAGTTGCAGTAATATATGGAGGCTCATGAATATCAATACCAAGGCCGTGGCCAGTTCGGTGCACAAAATAGTCGCCATAGCCAGCTTCGGTAATTACGCCTCTGGCCGCAGCATCTACCTCTTTGGCTAATGCCCCAGGCTTCGCAGCCTTCATAGCAGCTTGAACAGCACGCTCTACAATAGCGTGAACTTCATGATACTCTTCTGGTGGCTCACCAAGGACTGACATACGGGTCATGTCACTTGGAAAAGTACCTTTTCGTCCACCAATATCAATCAACACAACGTCGCCATATTGTACTTTTCGATTCCCGGTATGATGATGCGGAAAAGCACCATTGGGACCAGAACCTACAATGCAAAATTGAGGTTTTGCCCCTTCTGAAATAAAGTGTTTATTGATTGCCTCACCAATTTCGAGTTCACTTACTCCTTCTTTAATTGCAGCAAAACCAGCCTGCATTGCTCTATCATCAATGAGGGCATTTTCTTTAAGGTTTGTATACTCGCTGTCATCTTTGCGCATTCTCAAAGCGCCAATCGTAGTGTTGGTAAACTCATAGGTTGGCTTTGGTAATGCATCGATAAGTATTAACGCAAAGTGAGAGCGCATTGCTTCGTCTATAGCAATGTGTTTTGCGTTTGACGAGCCAATGAAAGAAAGTGCTTTGACTAGAGCTTTATCAGGGCCATTTTCATCTTTCCAGCTAAACATTTTTATATCAGAGCGCTTCATTGCATCCTCTGCATTAACGGAAGGCATCAGGAAGGCATCATTTTCCAGTCCCATCAATAACATGCAAGGTCTTTCATCTGGAGAAGGGTTGAATCCTAGTAACCATTTCATGTGAGTACCAGGGCCAAGAGCAATTAAATCAACATGGTTTTCTTTCATAAGAACACGAACAGAGTCAAGTTTGCTTTGCATTGGATACTCCTCACTAAAATAAATACGATAGAAATTATAAGCGTCTTAAATCTTTTTGGGGTCTAATATATTTGAGATTTTTTGGAGAGGTTGGTATATCCAACTCAATACACTTTGAGAACTATCTAATCTAGCTTAATGAAAATTTTACGAGCGATCTTAGATTTATTCTATGAACTTAGGATTCAACAAATGCTCGCTCAATGACAAAGTGACCTGGATTAACATTTCGAGCTTCAATAAAACCTTTTGATTCTAAAATAGCAACAAAATCCTTAAGCATGCTTGGACTTCCGCACATCATAAAGCGATCATCTTCCAGAGTAGGATGGGGTTGATCTAGGTCTAGGAATAACTTGCCACACTCCATCAATGTAGTCAAACGACCGTTGTTTTTATAAGGTTCGCGTGTTACTGTTGGATAATAGATGAGTTTCTCACGAACCATTTCGCCCAAGTATTCATCATTTGGAAGAATATTTTCAATGTAGTCAGAATAAGCTAATTCAGACACCTCTCGAACACCATGAGCCAAGATAATTTTATCAAATTGATCATAAATCTCAGGGTCCTTAATAATGCTCATAAAGGGTGCAAGGCCTGTACCAGTTGCAAGTAAATAAAGATTTTTTCCAGGAAGCATATTATCAGGAACCAAAGTTCCAGTGGAACGCTTTCCTACTAAAACTTCGTCACCTACCTGAAGGTTTTGGAGCTTTGATGTGAGCGCACCATCCTGAACTTTAATACTAAAAAATTCAAGTTCAGGCTCATGATTAGAGCTAGTTATACTGTAAGCACGCATTAAAGGACGCTCATCAGATGGAAGTCCAATCATTGTGAAATGGCCATTCTTAAATCGATAACCAGGATCACGAGTAGTGCGAAAGCTAAATAAGTTCTCATTCCAATGATGCACGTGCGTGACGCGCTCAGTCATTACTGACATATAAACCCACCTTTAAATAATTCTAAAAACATATTCTTTAAAAAATCGACAATATTATACCCTTAAATGATTGACCTAAAAAAGACCGCATCTGGGCATTAATTTCTACCAAATGCAAATTTATTCCAAGCCCTTTCATGAAAATAATAAAGAACCATTTTGGTTAATACTTCTATTGAGCTAATTGCTGCAGCTATCTTAAAGCTTCTAGTAATGACATATGAAATTAACATCGTGTCGCAAGAGGCTAGTATTCTCCAAGAAATGGATTTTCCAATTGACCTAGTTTTGTTTTCGTTCATCTTTAATGTTCTATTATTTAAAGAATTAATATTGCAAGTTTAGTCCATGATTATTTGCAGCAGCTTGATAGCACATGCTAAATCCCTTAGAGTAATCCTCTTCATTACTACCTTGGTATGAATCTAATAATTGATAAGTTGTAACACCAGACCGAATCATAAATTGCAATTGATCAAGATGAGCATTGATGCCAATAATCTCACCACCATATTGCCATCTTTTACTCAGAAAATACGCTTGGGTATATCCTCTACCATCATCAAAATTGTTGAAATCTAAAGCTATCAATTCAATAAATTCAAGTTGGTCTTTAATCAAATAAATATCATCTTTAGGCTCTATGATTATGCCAACACCTAATCTCGAGTGCCTTTCTGGATTTTCTATCCATTCATCAAATGAAACAAGAGGAATTTGTTCATAATCTCTATTAATTAGACTTGTAAGGTTTTGAATCTCATCCATACACCTTCTCCTTGAATGGTTCAATACCAATTCGCTTAAAGACATCGATGAATTTTTCTTCTTTCTGACGCTGATCAATGAAGACATTTACAATACTTTCAACTGCATCTACAATTGTTTCACTACTGACCGATGGTCCTAATTTTTTTCCTATATTGGTCTCATGAAGCGTCTCACCAGCAAGCGTTATTTGGTAATATTCCTCCCCTTTTTTCTGCATACCCAGTAAACCAATATCAGCTATGTGATGGTGAGCACATGAATTCTCGCAACCAGAAATATTAATTTTTAAATCTCCGATATCTAGGAGCTTATTCATATCGTTAAATCGCTCTTGAACTCTTGTTGCGATTGGAATGGAGACAGCTTTTGCGAGATCACAATAATCTCTACCTGGGCAAGCCACAATTTGTGCCAGCGTCCCTTCATGTGGACTAGCTAGGTCATTTTCTTCTAATGCTTTCCACAAATCAAAAACTTGGTCTTTCCTAACAAAAGGAAAAACCATTGTTTGTCTTTTGGTTGTTCTGATTTCGCTAGAGCTATATTGATCAGCAAGTTTTGCAAGAATTCTCATCTGCTCTGATGTCGCGTCACCAGGAGCTGACCCTAGTTTTGTTAGAGAAATATTTACAATACTAAAACCAGAAGTTTTATGATTTCGAACGTTATTTTTCTTCCAAATACTGTAATTGAAATCAACCTTATCTTTAAACCCATCAAGATTAATAGGCTCGATTGGTAATGCAAAGTCTTCTTGCAAACTCTCTAGCTCTTTAAGGTTCAACTTAAGATCTGGATCATTCTTAGTTTGCTGCCAATCTTCATCGACTAATCTAGAAAACTCTTCAGCCCCTAGCTCACGAACTAAAAACTTAATGCGTAGTTTTTTTTGATGATCGCGACGACCCTTTAAGTTATAAATTCTCATTGCAGATTCAAGATAACTAAGAATATCCTCGATTGGAACAAACGAAGCTGTTTCTGGAGCAACCATTGCTGCAGCCCCTAATCCACCTCCTACATAAACTCTAAATCCTAACTCTCCTTTTTTATTTTTTATAAGCCTAAGACCAAGATCATGAATTCTTAAAGCAGTTTCATCAAGTTTTGCGCCATTGATTGCAATTTTAAATTTTCCTGGTAGCCATGAGAACTCGGGATGAAGATTAAACCAGCGTCTGATGAGTTCACAGTATGGCCTTGCATCCTCAATCTCACCTTCAGTGAGGCCAGATAAAGGATCAGCGGTGATATTTCGAGTTGCCTTGCCACTAGTTTGAATGGCGTGAAGCCCAGCCTCTGTTAAATCTCTTAACAAGTTTGCAATTTCAGGTAACTGAATCCAGTTAAATTGAATGTTTTGTCTTGTTGTGAAGTGGCCAAACCCTCTGTCATATTTATCTGCAACATCTGCAAGTGCTTTAAGCTGGTTAGAGCTCAAAATTCCATAGGGGATAGCAATTCTTAACATGTGAGCGTGTAACTCCATGTAAAGTCCATTTCTAAGCCTTAAACTTCTAAACTTGTCTTCATCCAATTCACCCGATAAATAACGATTTAGTTGCTTTTCAAATTGGTCAACTCTCTCTACTAAAAACTGCTTATCTTTTTCGCTATATTTGTACATTTCAGAAACTATTTAAAATATGGTGGGAATTATAGTAAAATATTCTAAATAAATTATATTTAAGTTACAAAAAAGCAATTTTTTCTATTTTAATATCTATTAAAAGAAAAATATTATATTATTACCCTTTTTACTATAACATTATGGATGCTATTGACATTAAACTACTGAAGCTGCTCCAAAATAATGCAGAGCTAACAATTCAGGAGTTGTCTGCTGAAGTACACTTATCAACGACTCCTTGCTGGAAAAGAATCAATCAACTAAAGGATAATGGCTACATCAGCAAAACGGTGGCTTTAGTTGACAGAAAAAGGGTTGGTTCAAATGTTACTGCAATGGTAGCGGTTACTGTAACCAATCATAATCAGGAAAGAATCAGTCTTTTTGCAGAAATCATTAAAAAGATTCCGGAAGTAATCGAATGCTATCGAATGAGCGGTGAGACTGATTACCTTCTTAAGGTTGTGGTCAAAGACATTGAGAGCTATGATAATTTTTATAAAAACTTGATTGAGAAAGTTCAATTTCTTAAAGTGACTTCAAATTTTGCCATTGAAGAAATTAAAAGTACTACTGAAATCCCATTGACAGCCATGGAAAAACTTGCCTAACTTTGAGTTCAAGTAAAAACTTTTGTTAACCCCGCTATACATATTAATACTAAAGCACCGCCCATCCATCTTTTGAATATAGTGTCATTTTCAATGACTCGATCGTGGACCTTTAAGCCGACAAAATGCCCAAGTGCAGCAACAGGAATCAACATCAAAGAAAACTGCCAGTTGATATAAACATCAACTATTACAAAAGCACTCATCTTAATCATGACTAGGAGAAACCATAGGACGAAAAGGGTGTTTCTAAGTTTTTTTATATCAATGTTCTGCATATAAACTGCTACTAGCAGTGGTGCGCCATTTAACGATGTTCCTGAAATATAGCCCCCTAGAATGAGTAGTAGGCGACTGGCCCAGCCTTCACTCGATGCAATTTTAAAATTCATAACCCAAGTTAGGGCGTAAAAGAAAGTAATCGAATATACAATGATGGTCATTACTGTTGGAGGTAGACTAATCAGTCCAATAACTCCAACGACTTTAGCTGGCAATATCCAAGGAAGCGACTTTTTGAAGTATTTCCAGTCAACAGTATCTAAATTGTTGGCTAGGGCGATTCCAGAAAAAAAGAGTAAATGAATACCGATGATGGGTAGCCAGTCTATTGGGGATCCTTTGACAAGCATTAGGAGTGGAAGTCCTAGGACTGCTCCACCAAAACCGAGGCCTGTTCTTACAAACCCAATCCAGACGAAAATGAGAGAAATAAATGCTATTTCAGTTGTTGTAAGTACCATAATATCGAATGATGCCTTATGGCATAAAATATTGTAATTACTTTGTAATTACATTGATTTAATGATCTTTGCTAATTCCTCTGCTGATTCCTTGGCAAGGCCATAATTAGAACTCTCTACCATGACTCTAACTAAAGGCTCAGTTCCTGACTCTCTGACTAAGACGCGTCCAGTCTTTGATAATTTTGACTCAACTGAATTGATTGCTTGAGATAATTTTGACTCTTCCTGAAGATTGACCTTTGTATCTGTTTTAACATTGATTAGTACTTGAGGGTATTTCGTCATTTTGCTTTTAAGCTCTAATAGAGTCTTACCAGTCTTAGACATAACCTCTAGCACCTGTAAAGCTGCAATAATGCCATCACCGGAGGTTGATTTGTTTAGACAAATAATGTGGCCTGAGCCCTCACCGCCAAGAACTGCTTTATGCTCAATCAATTGATCCATGACATGTCGATCACCAACATCTGCCTCAATAAAGCTAACACCGATTTCAGCAAAAGCTAACTGGATACCTAAATTAGTCATTTTTGTACCAACGACTTTATTTGATTTTAAATCACCACTCTCTTTCCAAGCATTCGCAATAATAAAGACTAGTTCATCGCCATCGACTTTTTGGCCTTTATGGTCCACCATAATGAGTCTATCTCCATCACCGTCAAAGGCTATACCAAGATCGGCATTATTTTGTAACACCTCTTTTTGAAGATGCTTGGTATCTGTTGCCCCGCAATCACGATTAATGTTGTAACCATCTGGAGTATTATTAATCATTAATACTGATGCACCTAGCTCACTAAAGACATCCTCAGCAATATGGTATGTTGCTCCGTTAGCGCAGTCAATAATAATTTTTAAGTTTGATAAATCACAGGACTTATCAAATGTTGACTTACAAAATTCAATATACCTGCCTAAAGCTTGTTCGTAGCGCCTTGCCTTACCAATTGATGCAGAACCTACACTGGACATTGGCATTGAAATCTTTTTTTCAATTGCTTTTTGAGTTTCATCATTGAGTTTCACACCCTTACTTGAAAAAAACTTAACACCATTATCTTGATAGGGGTTATGTGATGCACTAATAACAACTCCTGCGGTAGCGCTAAATGCCTGAGTTAGATAGGCAATAGCTGGAGATGGCATAGGTCCAAGCATGCCTACATTGACACCAGCCGATAAAAAACCAGCCTCAAGGGCTGACTCAAAAAGATAGCCCGAAACTCGCGTATCCTTACCAATAATGACGCTCGCATTTTCATTTTGTTCTTTCAAAACTGAGCCAACTGCCCACCCAACCTTTAGCAAGATATCGGCTGTGATTGGAGACTTACCCACTTCACCACGAATGCCATCAGTTCCAAAAAAATTACTCAAAACTACCCCCTAAAATTTTTAATTTGTTGCCATACCTTTAAAGCGTCATTTGTTTCTGCAACATCATGCACTCGTATTATGTTTGCTCCGTTTTCAACAGCAATCAATGCCGCTGTTACGCTTCCAATCATCCTCGAGTCAACGTCTTTATCACCAAGCAAGACCCCTATCATTGATTTTCTTGATAGTCCAGCTAGAATAGAAACACCGAACTCATGAAACTCTGAGAGATTCTTGAGCAAAGCTATATTATGTCCTAAATTCTTTCCAAAACCAAATCCAGGATCCAGCGTTATAGAGCTGAGCTCTATTCCTGCTTGTTGACAAGCATTGATTCTTTCTTTAAAAAAACTCTTAATATCTCCAACGACATCAGCATAACTTGGGTTACTTTGCATTGTTCTTGGGTTGCCCTGCATATGCATCAGACAAACATCAACTTTAAGCTTAGCTGCCATTTCCAAAGCGCCTTCTGCCCTAAGCGCATTGACGTCATTAATAATGTTTGCACCTGATGAAATAGCTTGCTCCATTACCTCTGGCTTGGAAGTATCTATTGATATAGGGACATTAATTTCCTTTGTGAGCGCTTCAATGACTGGGATAACTCTTTCAAGCTCATCATTCAGACTGACAGCTGATGCTCCAGGTCGGGTAGATTCACCACCAATGTCAATTATTCCAGCACCATTTTCGACCATCGATTTAGCTTGGTCTATCGCTAAATCTGAATCAAAAAATTTACCGCCATCAGAAAAAGAATCGGGTGTTACATTGAGAACACCCATAATGATTGGCTCACTGAGATTCATTATTAAAGCAATTTATGCAAACTGCTCTGTACCACCATCAGCATCAGTTTTTGTATCAGATGCAGATTTAGAGCTCTTTGATTCTTTACCTCCTGTACCCAGTTCAGATGAGACCTCATCAGAGTCTATAACTTCTGCAGCCTCCCTCATAGAAACTCTAGCCATTAGGTCATCGATCTGATTAGTATCTATTGTTTCAAACTCAACTAATGCAGCAGCCATTGCATCAAGAATATCTCGATTATCTTCAATAATTTTGTAGGCTGCAGAATAGTTCGTGTCGATAATTTTTCTAATTTCACTATCTACTTTGGTAAATGTTTCATCTGAAATATGCTTATGTTTTGTGACTTGACGGCCAAGGAAAACCTCACCCTCATCCTCACCATAAGCCATAGGTCCCATAACGCTCGACATACCCCAAAGTTTGACCATTTTGTGAGCTATTTCTGTAGCGCGCTCAATGTCGTTGCTTGCACCGGTTGTAACCGCATCCTCTCCATAAACCAATTCCTCTGCAATTCGACCGCCAAATAGTGATGCGACCTGAGAATTCAGTTTACGTTTTGAAATGCTGTAGCTATCCTTTTCAGGAAGAAACATTGTTACGCCAAGAGCTCTTCCCCTTGGAATAATACTAACTTTGTATACCGGGTCATGCTCTGGCATTAAACGCCCAACAATAGCGTGACCAGCCTCATGATATGCTGTCATTTCTTTCTCAGCTGCATCCATCACCATTCCCTTGCGCTCTGCACCCATCATGATTTTATCTTTCGCTTTCTCAAGCTCCCTCATGCCTACAAGTTTTTTGCTGAATCTAGCAGCAATTAGCGCTGCCTCGTTTGTCAAATTCGCAAGGTCTGCGCCAGAGAATCCTGGCGTTCCTCTTGCAATATCCATTGACTTAACATTTTTTGCAATGGGAAGTTTTCTCATGTGAACTTTTAATATTGCGTCACGCCCATTAATATCAGGAAGTCCAACAGTCACTGTCCTGTCAAATCTTCCTGGTCTCAGTAGAGCTGGATCTAGAACATCTGGACGGTTAGTAGCAGCTACAACAATAATTCCTTCTGACCCTTCAAAGCCATCCATTTCAACAAGCATCTGATTGAGTGTTTGTTCACGCTCATCGTGACCGCCGCCCATTCCAGCTCCACGCTGGCGTCCAACAGCATCAATCTCATCTATAAATATAATACAAGGTGCATTCTTCTTGGCTTGATCAAACATGTCTCTGACACGTGAAGCGCCCACACCGACAAACATCTCTACAAAATCTGAACCAGAAATGAAAAAGAATGGAACATCTGCCTCGCCAGCAACTGCTTTAGCAAGGAGAGTTTTACCTGTTCCTGGAGGACCAACCATCAATACCCCTTTAGGAATCTTTCCACCAACCTTAGTGAATTTACTTGGATCAGATAGAAAGTCTACTAGCTCGCCAACCTCTTCTTTTGCCTCTTCAACTCCAGCAACATCTTCAAAGGTGACGTGAGACTCATCTTTAGTAATTAATCGCGCTTTAGATTTACCAAATGACATTGGGTTTTTACCGCCCATTGCTCCTCCAGCGCCGCGCATCGTATACATAATGACTCCAATGAGAAGCAGAATTGGCGCTAATGAAATAATTAGTTGTTTTACAAAGCTCTCTTTAGCTGGAGGCGTAGCTTGGACTGAAACACCATTATTCAAGAGGTCTCCCATTAAGCCAAGATCACCTGGGCTATATGTCTCAAACTTTTCACCTAGTGCAGTAACACCGCTGATGTTACTCCCAGCTATTGTTACACTTGAAACGTTACCTTGTTTAACATTTTGAATGAATTGCGAGTAGCTAATGTCATTAGATTCACTTGTTGCATTGAACTGCCCAAAAAGTGAGGCAAGCACACTTCCCAAGACCAACCATAGTAAAATATTCTTATACATAAATTTAAATTTAACCTAAATTAGAAAGGTAAATATACCCTATAGATTTCATATATATAGGGTTTGATGGCATTTTTCAAGGTTAAATCACTATTTTTTTTAACTATGACATAATGACATACATAAATAGAAAATCTTACACACGATACTTTCATAAATTTTTAGATGCATGAATATTAAGCCTGAACAACTTCAAAATTCTCTTTCTAAGCAAATAGCATCTATTTATTTTGCTTTTGGTGCTGAAATACTTCTAGTGGAGCAGTCTTTGTCAATGATTAAAGAAGTTGCTAGGCAAGATGGCTTTAATGAGAGATTTAGGTTTGATATTGATGGAAATTTCTCTTGGGACAATATCATTAGTTTGATTTCTAGTCCATCACTCTTTGCAGAAAAAAGAATACTAGAATGCCGACTGACCTCTGGAAAAATAGGTGTCAAAGGCTCCAAAGCGCTCACTGAAATAGTAGAAACCCTCCCAGAAGATATTTTGCTTATTATTTCTTCAGGGAAATTAGAAATGGCGCAACAAAAAAGCAAGTGGTTTAAAGCACTAGATAAAAATGGAGTTATCATTCAGCATTGGGAGGTTCAAAGCAGTCAATTGGTTGGATGGATTACCAGGAACATGTCTCAACTTGGTCTTGAATCAAACACTGAAGTTGCTAATGCAATAGCCTACTGCACCGAAGGCAACCTTTTGGCAACAATGCAAGAAATTCAGAAACTAAAAATTGCCTATCCTGATGGTAAGATCAATCTTCAACAATACCTTAATCAGATCGATCAGCAATCACAATATACTGTCTTTGGAATGATTGATTCAGCGCTTCAAGGTGACACCGACAAAGTAAACAAGATTTTTAGATCTCTTAAAGATGACTCTACGCCTCCAGTTATCTTAATATCTTCACTTTATAGAGAATTAAAAAATTTAGTGACGATGTCTATTGAGCTCAAAACCAATCAAACTATTGAGTCGATTCTGAATAATCATCGAGTATGGCAAAAACGTAAACCACTCATCTCCAATGCGCTTAAAAAACATAGCTACCAAAAGCTCCAAAAGCTCCTTTTAAAGCTGGGTCGTATTGACCGCTCTCTTAAAGGTATGGATAATCTTGACGTTTATGATGAGCTGCAAAACGTAGTGATCTCTTTATCTGGAAAAAGCAATGGACTCAATAGCTGAATTAATCAAGCAAATAGGTGAAAAGGCTAGGTCTGCCTCTAATTCATTAAGAATTGCAAGCACTACTCAAAAAAATAATGCATTAATTTGCATTGCAAACCAAATTCAAGAAAGCAAACAATTTATCCTAGATGCAAACCAGATAGACTTAAACGCTGCTAAGAAAAATGGCATTGATGATGCATTGTTAGATCGCTTAATGCTTAACGATGAAAGACTCAACACCGTGATTCAAGGGCTTCATCAAATTGCAACTTTGAATGACCCAATAGGTCAAATTTCTGACTTCAAGGAGAGGCCAAGTGGAATCAAAATTGGAAAAATGATGGTTCCTTTGGGAGTGATAGGGATGATTTATGAGTCTCGTCCAAACGTGACAGTCGATGCTGCTGGTCTGTGCATTAAATCTGGGAATGCCATCATTCTTAGAGGTGGCTCAGAAGCGATTAACTCAAATATAGCTTTTTACTCTTGCATTGAGAAAGGTCTTGAGGACGCTGGACTAGATCCAAACGCTGTTCAACTCATCAAGGTAACAGACCGTGAAGCAGTCACTCATCTCGTTAGTGCTAGTGACCATGTTGATGCTATCATTCCAAGAGGCGGCAAAGGACTCATCAAAAATATTAGTAAAAATGCCAGGGTACCGGTCATCAAACATCTTGATGGGGTATGTCACACTTATTTGGATAAAGATGCAGACCCTCAAAAAGGAGTTGATATTGCCTTCAATGGTAAAACACGTCGATACGGAGTTTGTAATGCGACAGAAACACTTCTAGTTCACAAAGATTTTGATTCAAAAGCACTCTCTGGACTAATTAAGCTCTTGAATGAAAAACAGGTTGAAATAAGAGGCTGTGATAAGTCACAAATGCTTTCAAATGTTATCAAAAAAGCATCCGAGGATGACTGGAGTGAAGAATACCTAGCACCGATTCTTTCAATGAAAATCGTTGACTCAGTCGACGAAGCGATATCCCATATCAATACCTATGGGTCAGCCCATACCGATGCAATTGTGACTGAGAATGAGGAGAATTCTAATAAATTCTTATCTGAAGTTGATTCATCTTCTGTTATGGTTAATGCTTCGACAGGTTTTGCGGATGGATTTGAGTACGGTTTTGGCGCAGAGATTGGAATTAGTACTGGGAAATTTCATGTCAGAGGCCCTGTTGGACTTGAGGGGCTAACATCACAAAAATACATCGTCATGGGTGACGGACAAATTAGGCCATAGGGAATATTTATAATGACAATTGATGAACAATTAGCAATCATTCAGAGAGGTACTGATGAGATACTTCCCCTTAATGAACTCAAGACTAAACTTGAAAAAAACAAACCTTTAAGAATCAAATTAGGTATGGACCCTACTGCTCCAGACCTGCATCTTGGTCATACAGTTGTCATCAACAAAATGAAGCAGCTTCAAGACCTTGGACACGAAATAATCTTCCTAATAGGTGACTTTACAGGAATGATTGGAGATCCCACAGGAAAAAATGTAACTCGTAAGCCTTTGACAAAAAAGGATGTTCTAGAAAACGCCAAGACTTATCAAGATCAAATCTTTAAAATCCTAGACAAAGAAAAAACTACGATTGCTTTTAACTCTGCATGGATGGGCAAGATGAGCTCAACAGAAATGATTTCTCTTGCATCTAAGCATACTGTAGCAAGAATGCTAGAGCGTGATGACTTTTCAAAACGCTATAAAGGAGGTCAAGCAATCTCAATACATGAATTTTTATATCCATTAGTTCAGGGCTATGACTCTGTAGCGCTTAGAGCTGACATGGAACTAGGTGGCTCAGATCAAAAATTCAATCTATTAGTTGGAAGGGAGCTCCAAAAACAAGCCGATATTGAGCCTCAAGTCATTCTGACCATGCCGATATTAGAGGGCTTGGACGGTGTTCAAAAAATGAGTAAGTCTTTAGATAACTATATCGGAATTGATGAAGATCCGGACAGCATGTTTGGTAAGGTTATGTCGATTTCAGATGAACTGATGTGGCGGTACCTTGAATTATTAAGTTTTGAGTCACTTGAAACTATTAAATCTTGGAAAAAAGAAGTGGAGAATGGTGAAAATCCAAGAAACATAAAGTTTCGTTTAGCTGAAGAAATCATAACTCGCTTTCATAACAACGCAGCTGCAAAGAAAGCTCAGCAAAACTTTATTGATCGATTTGCAAAAAATCAAATTCCTGAGGAAATGGATGAATACACTTTTTCCAAAGGTCTTAAAATTGCAAACCTTCTCAAAGACTCTAATCTTGTTAACTCAACATCAGAGGCTTTTCGAATGATTAAGCAAGGCGCTGTGAAAATGGATGGAGAAAAGATCAATGATAAAGATCTTATCCCAAACGAGGGCACCTCTGTCTACCAAGTTGGCAAACGAAAGTTTGCTAGAGTCACAATTAGCTAAATTTTAATAATCAAGCGTATAATATAACCATCTGGGGATGACATGGCTTCGACGAGGAGTTGGATTTCAAGGATGCATGTCGAGGATAAAGATTGCTCGTAAAAACGTTCTTTAAATAATAGTTGCAAACGAAGACAACTACGCTTTAGCAGCATAATGCTAACCGTTACTTAGGAGTTGTCTGTACTTTTAGGATAACGGTCGCTAACAGACTCGCCACTATTATTATTTTAGGGTAATAGGGTTAAAACCTAATCTAAAATCGCTTTCTACATCCCTGTGGGTCGGGTGGTAAAAAGTTAACTCAATAGACCTTTACTAAGCATGTAGACTTCTTGACTGAAAGTTTTCGGACGGGGGTTCAATTCCCCCCATCTCCACCAAACATTCTTTATTAATATCCTTCTAAATCAACCTTTATCTGATTATATGCCCTTTATATAAAGGTTTTACGTATTTTACTACAATCTAAGTAAATCTACTAACATCTACAGTCATCTACACTATTTGTGTATATAATTGTGTATATATTTATATTATTATATTTTTTTAATAAATTATATACACAGTAATGCTAACAGACATACAAATTAAGAACTCAAAGCCAACGGATAAGCAATACTCTATTCCTGATTATGGTGGTTTAAGTATTGTTATTGAGCCTACTGGCTCTAAGATTTGGCAACATAGATTCAGAATGTATCCAAATGGCAAAGAGAAGGCTTTTGTGAGAAGAAGTGGTTACTATCCTACTATGTCAATAAGGGATGCTAGAGCCTGGAGAGATAATAATAAAGAATTAATTTCTCAAGGGATTACTCCTTCTAAGAAGTACGCGAAACTTAAGCAGGTTCAAACTGATAAAGCTTCATTTAAAGATATGTTTGATAATTGGCATCACACCATGAAGAAACAAAAATGGACTGATAGTTATGCCAATGATGTTGAACAAAGAGCTGATCTATATATTCATCCTAAACTTGGAAGATTGCCTATAGATGAAATTACTATCCACATGGTTAGAGAGTTATTACTTGAGATTCAAGATACTGGAAAACTTGATACAGTAGATAAGATTAAAGGAATTGTTACTAGAGTTCTTGGACATGCTGTGAGTAGAGGAGTAGTTGATATTAATATTGCTTTATCACTTTCACCTGATTTATTCATTAAGAAAAAAGATAGTCATTATGCTCATGCTAAAACTCCGCTCGAACTTAAAGAAGTGTTATTAAAACTTCAGCAAGTTGAGAGTAAGCAATCAGTTAGAACCGCCTTAAAGTTAATTCCTCATCTGTTATTGCGTCCGAGTGAAGTCGCTGAACTGAAATGGGAGTACTTTGATTTTGATGCAATGATGATTACTATTCCTGCTGAAGCAATGAAGATAAAAAAGAAGATTCATCATGTTCCATTAAGCAATATAACCTTTCTAATATTTAGAAATCTTAAGAGTTTGAGCTTGGATTCTCCATACTGTTTCCCTTCACCAACAAATAATAATAAGCCTATTGTTGCTGAGAGTTTTAACCGAGCTATTCGCAGAGTTGGAATTAGTAAAGAGCAATTCACTACTCACGGAAACAGGCATACAGCTGCAACAATCATTGGAAATTACCTACCTCACATCAGAAGAGATGTTGTAGATGCTCAGTTACATCATAAGATTAGTGGAGTAAGTGGTATTTACAATCGAGCAGACTATCTTGAAGAGAGAAAAACCATGATGGAAGATTGGAGTAACTACCTTAATGATTTATTAACTTAAACAAAGGAGAAAAAAGGTGACTGATGAAGATAGTAAAAACTTAAGAGAAATTAAAGAACTCTTACAATCAATAGACAAGAAAACTTCCGCCTATATGCTAGCTAAACTTGAAATTGAGAGTGAAGATGATGGTTATAAAAGTGAGCTGCATGAGAATCAAAAGATTAGAGCACAACAAGCTATTTCCTGGGCATTGAGTAAATTAAAAATTTAAAGGAGAAAGATTAATGGATGAAAATAAAGATAAGTCAGAAAAGGAGTTATTAATAGATATCAAAGAAATTCTTGAAAGTAAGAACTCAAATTTTACAAATGAATTACTAAGAGCAAATAATGAGATTAGTTCAGAAATTCAGATAAGGTTAAATTGGATATTTGGAATCTTAATTGGAATTTTAGGAGCTTTATATTTCTTGAATAATTAATCTACTGACAGAACAGTTTTAGCTATTGTTGTAATACTTATTATTGTTGGTGAAAAAAACCTGAGGGAAATAAATCCGACATACATCAACATTAACATTAATAATGATTATTAAAATTTACTTTAACCTTTTCATTTTAATTAACATTTCTATTAACATTCTCATTAGGTTTTAATTACTTGAACCACTGGTTGTTTTCTGTTTGGTGGTCTTCCACCTTTCATTCCATCTTTTCTCTTTTTTATATTTGCATCAATTTGTGCCTTGATAAGCTCAAACATACCCTCAATCTTAGGACTCATTTCTATGCGATTGTCATATAAGCTATAGTTACAGATCACATCTATATATTCAACCTTTTCTTCTTTACTAAGATTCTTCATAGCCTTATAAAAACTGTCATAAAAAACAAAAGAATTACGATTTATTGGAATTTTTTCTTCATCAAAATATTGATTCATTTATTACCTCCACATCTCTTTCATCAATTCTTGATTGTAACCAAGCGTCTACTTCTGATACTAGCCAGGCAGATCCTCGCTTACCTAATTTGATAGGCTTAGGAAACCTTCCTTGTTGCACTAATTTGTATACTTGAGATTTACAAGTGTTGATGTAAATTGCTACTTCAGTAGCTTTGAGTAATTTACTTTGTAAGATAATTTAACTCCTGTATTTGAATACTACATTTAGTACTTCAAATAAAATATACCCAAATATAGAATATATCTAAATTAGTTGCATACTGGAAGTGTGAATTAATTTTTCACCATACTGTAGGCACGATTATTGCTATGTGGGATGATGGTATTACTCGACTAGAAAAGTGCCCTCAGTACCTAAGCAGTAAACCCTAATCTTGGTGTTTTATTGTTGTCTTTCTAGTTTAATTAACAAAGAATACTAGGTTGATTTGTTCATCGAAAACGGCATCATCCGAAACATAGGGTAAAGGTGATGAGTTGTAAACTGCTCTTATTATAGAGCCTTTAAATGCCTCTTCATTGGCGCCACTAACATTGGCACATCTGTGAATATCTGATAATTCAACCTCTCCATTTCTTTTTTGAAGGATAAAAACTTCACACCACCAATCATCTTTAGCGCCTTGGTAATGCCAATTTGAGTAAACTTTAGCTCCGATACTATTTACCCATTCAGTCTGTCGTTTTTTTTGTTGCTCTGTTAATTTATCTTGCTTCTCTTGTTCTTGTTCTTCCTCAATAAATTTTGTTAATTCGAACACAGTTTCTAATCTTTCTTCTTGAGATTGAGGAGCTAATTCACAAGCAAACTGAAGAATAAATTCACCTATTGTTTCAGGTGGTAGAAACATCCATTCAGTTCCATCCGTAGGAACTAAAGTTGAATCACCCTCAAGCATTGGTTCATCATAATCATACATTTGGATAAATTTAGTACGAACTAAATCACAATCATTTTCTGAGAGCATTGTTGAACTACCCTCTTTGCTAGAATTCATTTGCCAAAGGTAGACAGAACCATCACGCTCTTTAATTGTTTCTATGTTGATATGCCAAGTTGTACCATCTTCATCAGTAAATAACTTTGTCCACTCACCATAGGAGTTAAAAGAGAGGAGTAAAGAGATTAGCAGTAGTAGTAGTTTTTTCATACTCCCATCCACCATAATTGAATAAGTGTCGCCAAAAGAAATCCTGTTAGTAATAATGTGAGAAATTTCATATTAACCCTCATCACCCAGATAATCTATGTAAAGCGGGTCTTTTCCAATAGTGACATCATCTCTTTCAAAATCACGAGTATTAAACTGAATGACGATTTCATTACAGTAGCCACCCATACTTCCATAAACCTTTTGACAGACACTGATTCTGTATTTGTGATTTTTTAATTCTTTTTCTATGGTGTAACTTATATCTCCTTCCTTTGTATCAGTTGAGCCATAGGCATATGGAATATCAGCACTTCTACATAAGGGCACATTAATACTCCCAATATAATTATCGCCATTCAGTTCAGCCATAAAATTAGCAAAACACTCTGCGGGTATCTCTCCGGAAGGCGTGTAGAATTTTCCACCACTGACGTAATAGTTAGGTTCATCTTCTTTCTCAGAACAGGCAATTAAGCCAAGAGAAATAAATAAGATTAATAATATTTTTTTCATATCCTACAATCAGCTAATACAACTTCAATTGTATTAGCAAATTGACGAGTAAATGAAAATTCACCACCATATCTCGTCAATGTATAGACAAAGTTTTCTACTCCTTCGCTAGTTTCATCAGTCCAGTCATTATATCCTTGGAATACCTCATCTAATCTTTGCCCATACGTATTACCAGGTACTAATTTATAGTCCATATGATTCATTAATGGGAAGCCCATAAACTTAACACTGTTGTTACTTCTGAAAAAATTAAAATCCTTTAGTTCCATTCTATAAACTGGCGTACCCCTAGTCATTGAGTAACGCTGTGTCATTTGACATTTGTAAATATCGCCTACTCCAGCATACCCTTGAGTAGAAAAGAAGGATATAAATAGAGTGAAAAGCAGTGTAATTAGTTTTTTCATCAAACCTCTTTCAATTCTTGTTCTTCAGCATCCTCTAGGTTGCTCAGGTGAATCTTTTTAAGATGTAAAACTAGGTCTGGTGTGTATTTTGCTACTAAGAATATAAAACCTATAAAGTAAACAAACCAGAATACTTCAGCCCATCCATCGATATATAAACCACTCATCATAAAAGCCAAGGCAAAGAGTACTGATATGACTGAGGCAATAATCAAGAGTAGTTTTTTATTTAAAAAGAAACTGATTACTTTGCCTTTCATTAAAGTATTTATACCAATGGTTGCTCCAACAATGAAAACCATAATCATTACTAGTGAAAATGTAGGAATTAAAATATCTGTAGTTAGTGTTATTTTGTTCATAAATTAAAATTGACTACATTCGGCTACTGCTGAATAAACCCCCATAATATTAGCACTTCCATAGTGAAAATTATTTCCTTCAAAATAAATTACCTCTGAAAGTGTTGAGGCAAAAAAGTATGATGAGGTGTTTTGATTAATAATAAAGTCCCTTCCTTCAAAGAATTTGCTATTACCAAATTCAATCTTTTCTTTCCCCCATTTGAACATGAACCTTTGATGCGCTAAACTCATTTGACCTCTGTTATCCATAAATTGAAAGTCTTTTGTATCACAGATGTAAGCATCTCCCCATCCTCCTATAGAGTTTGATGAGAGCATTAAAGAAAAGAGCAGTAGGAGTAGTTTTTTCATCAATATTTAATCTATAAACTTACATTGTCCATAAGTTGAAGAAGCTTCATCATTGAACCCAACACTTGTTAAAGTTAGTTTATTGTTTTTCTTAGAAATATGTGCGGTATCAACTATTCCACTGTTGCGAAGGTATCGCTGTAAAACAATAGCTGATTCACTTTCAAAGGTTGTTTCCCAAAATGGTTGTTTTCCATCTAATAACCATTCATCTAATTTGATTTCCCCAAAAGGTTTAGGATTCTTAAAATCCATAAGATAGGGGTCACCAAAATAATTAGTAGTAGTGCATATAATTTGCTTAGCAAATGATGGAGAACTTAAAATAATAGATAAAAGGATTAGAAGGAGTGATTTTTTCATACTAGGATTATAAGTCAACTTGAACTAAAGTCCAAATTTCGTTTGATGTGTGAGGGAGGGTGTATATATCTATCTCCGATGTCAAGAGGGGCTTCCCCCTCCTGTACCTTGAATGTTAAAATATATATGTGAAGGATAGTAGATATTTTAACTACTCTTGTAAGTGATTGATTTAAATACAAAAAGTAGTAATTGTATATTAATTAAGTAATTGGATAGCGTTTTCTTTTGTGTATATATTTGTGTATATAATTTTAGATTAGAAATGTTAAATGCTTTATTAGATAGGGTTTTAGGATTGAGTTCAATTCCCCCCATCTCCACCAAACATTTTTTTCTGAAGGTAAAGATTATGAAAATTAAAGCACTCGAATGGTTTGGAGTCATTACTGCAATAATCTACTCAATGATGGTAGCCTTGAATATTGGTGTTGAATTTGTTGGATTTCTTTTACTTCTTATTTCAGCGATATCAATTGGCTTATGGGCATACCTTGGGCAACATAGAGGAATTCTCTTACTGCAATTTTTTTATGCATCAGCTGGGATTATTGGAATGGTTCGGTGGTATTAATTTTTTTACAGTCTAAAGAGTCTATATAGACCTCCCTCAGGTTTTGATAGAGACGATTCATCATTTAAAATTAAAATTGACCCATCTTTTGCTACAACGACATCTCGAATTCGCCCAAGAGTTCCATCTATTACAATACTCTCACTTTCAGGCAACCCATCCTTATTAATTGAAATAGAATACAGTCTTCTAAATTTTAATGAGCCAACCAAAAGACTCCCTTGCAGATCCGCAAACATCACTTTTTCATCACTATTCATGGGATAAAAATCCATTCCAGATGGGGCTATGGAGGGAATCCAAACCCATTCTGGATCATTAAAACCTGGAAGACTATCATGTTCACTCACTTTGTCATCAGTCCCATATTCAAAGCCATGGCTAACTAGAGGCCAGCCATAGTTATCGCCAGCAACTATAATATTAATCTCATCTCCACCTTTAGGTCCATGCTCATGAGACCAGATCTCTTGAGTCTCAGGATTAAGCTTCATACCCTGTGGATTTCGATGACCAATTGAATAGTTCTCTGGCGCCCAGCCCGCTAATTTTGGGTTATCCTTTGGAATACTTCCGTCAAAATTTAGACTAATAATTGAACCTGCATGCGAGGAAGCATCTTGAGAATTGGAGCGATTTCCTCGCTCTCCAAGTGACGCAAATAGTTTCCCATTAGTTATTTCAAGACGGCATCCAAAATGATAACCAGACCAACTTGACTTGTTAGATTCAAAAATTGTTAATCTTTTAATTAATTTGTCATTAACTAAATTTGCGCTATCAATTGCAAGCACAGTTCCTTTAGAAGTGTCCTTTGAGTAACAATAATAAACAACTTCATCGTTATAAATTATGTCTAGGAGACCGCCTTGCAAAGTTGAGGAAACTTTTGGTACATTGTAAATCTCACTTGATGAACCATCTGAAATATTTATTCGGTAAATACGGCCTTTTTTTTCAGTAACCAGAAGTTCACTGTCATTGATAAAATCCATCCCCCATGGATTTTCTAGTGTAGGCCCAATCTGCTGAATTTCAATGTTATCAGCCCTGGCTGAAAAAGACGTAAGACTGGAAATACAAATAAAGACCAAAAAAAATATAGTACTGGATTTGATCACTATTATTTAATAAACTGGCTTGAACACTCAATAATAATTTTGGATATATGCTTACAATCATCAATTGAGAATGTCAAAGGCAACCTCAAGTCAAACAAACCTGAAAGAATTTTATCGGACACATTTAATCGTTGCCGGCTAACATATTTCCAACTCTTATGATTACTTGTAAATCCACTAGGATCATCATTACCAAACCACTTAAGTTCAACACCTAGCTCTTTATTTTTTTTAACAAATAACTCAGCATCAGACTTGGAAATGCCAGGAATTCTAAACTGAATAGAACTGCCTACATATCTCTCTTCTTCAAATCTTACTGGAACTTCTATTCCATTAATTTCTTTTAATTCCGACTCTACAGCCTGATAACGCTCATTCCATCGATTAATATTCTTCTCTAAATTTTTTAATTGTGGTCTAAGGATTGAGGCTCTGAGGTTATCCATGCGTCCAGAATAGTTTGGAGTTTCAAGCCTTATTTCTTCAAATACTTTTGAACTCGGCGCAGCACCATGTCTCTCATAGAGCATGTATGAGCCTGAATAAATTATTGCTCGAGCCATGAATTCTTCATCATTCGAAGTCAGAAGGCCGCCTTCACCAGAATTCAAATGCTTATAAGTCTGAGTACTAAAACATCCAGCAAGTCCAAAATTCCCACTCCTTTTATCTTTCCATTGAGCTCCCATTGTATGAGCGCAATCCTCAATCAAAATTAAATTATTATCATGGACAATTTGCATTAATTTATCCATGTCTACAAGGTGGCCTCGCATATGGGAGATGAGCAGAAATCGAGCTTTGCTCTCGGATACTTTTCTTGAAAGATCATCCAAATCTAGTACTAGATCTTTAGTAATTTCAACAAATACAGGATTTCCGCCAGCATTTGAAATAGACCCTGGAACTGGTGCAAGTGTAAAAGTATTTGTCAATACACTCTCGCCAGGCTTTAGTCCAGCAGCCTTTAAAGCAACGCTCATTGCATAACCACCTGAAGCACAAGCTAAACAGTATTTGCTATCCTGATATGCTGCATACTCTTCTTCAAGAAGAGACGCCTCTGATAGTTCATCTTCAATAGTATTGTATCTATGGAGTCTTCCAGACTTAAGAACCTGAGTAGCAGCGTCAATCGCCTCTTGATTGATTGGCTCTTGCTGAGTAAAGGGTCGAGAAAATGCTTTAGTTGCCATTTTTTATTCTTAAAATTCAATCAGATACAAAGAAGACAAAATAATATAGAAAATATCTTACTAGAAGATGTTATTTTCATGAAAAATCAATCAAGACTCTTTATAATTATTTTTATGAAAAACATGCCGCCAGTAGTCATTGTTGCAATTATCGTTGCTGTAGTAGTTCTGTTGATTCAGTATTTTTTCAATTTCTAATTGCACAATCCTTACAACTCAAATCTTTGATATTACATACACTCCCATAGCATGGGCGAAGTTTGTAAAAGATACTTAAATAAACTAGGCTGGATAATCAAAAAAAATAATGCACACAAGGTGACCAATATCAATAAAAGCCTAATTCTCGATCTCGATTGAAATTGACTGTTGTTAAATTCTGTTACATTATGCATCATAACACTCCTATGACTTATCTTTTAAAGAGAGAGTAAGTTCAAACTTGGCTACGATATCAGGTGATAGAGAAGGAACGATAGCATCAATCTTAAGCTTAAAATTATGACGATTACTTGATTTAGCAACTGTCTCAACAAGCTCTCTAACTGCTAAGCCATCATTGCATATGAAGTGAACATCACCCTCTGGTCTTTTTAAAAAGTCGGCCTTAAAGTCTTTGAAAATAAGGTTAATTTTTCGACCACTCTCTTGAATGGGGTTCATAGCCAGAAAACCACCAGTAATATCCGCTCCAACGGCAAGAACGCCAAAGTACATACTTCCTAAGTGATTCTTTGTTTTTCTTTTCAGTGGGATTTTGATTTCAATCCTTTCATCAGTATGCTCTATGACTTTTGGTCTACAGTACCAAATCATAGGCACCTTAGTTATTCCAAACAATTGAATCAAACGAGTAGTCTTATTTGCTATTGAAGCCATTTTTCTATGGTTATGTTAAAAAATAAACTATACAGAATAATCTTCTACTGCAGAGCATTCTGCACTAACGGCAGTCGCAGTTAAAGTATCAACATCATCAGAAGGCCAGCGAAATACTTCGGCAAAATAAAAGCTTCCAAAAGAAAACTCAAAATTATCTCCATAAAACTGCTCACCATTTTCAGAGAAATCAATAATTTTTAACTCGGTGCCACTGAAGTAGTTTGAATCAGCTCCAAACTGAATTAGGTCTTTATTAACAATCCTAAATTTAAATTTCTGAGGGATATACTTTATTAACTTTCCTTCTTTGATTTCTATCGCCTGAGTCATCTCACAGTAATAGAGATCCCCAACCTTAGAAAAGGCACAAAAGGGCAACAAAGATAGAATTAAAATCCAAAATAATTTTCTCATTTTCATCCTTAAATTTAATTTTTTTTAAAAAAAAGTACCTGAATAATACATCGCATTTTTTTAATGTTTATAAATTAATTAAATTAAATTTTATATGGATAATTGGTGATTTTTTTCAATAATCTAAAAGAATAAAATTCATATATATGATATAATATACTTCTCATTAAATTTTATTCTCAAAATTTAATCACGGTTTTTTTTAAATATGTATAAGGAGTAGGCATGATTCAATTTATAGTTCATGACGAAGACGATTCCGTCGGCGTTGTTACAGTTGAAGGGCTTAAAGCAAACGATACTCTTAAGGGGTGGATTATGGATCAAGATGTTTTAATTGACATTAAGATAAATCAAGACATTCCTATTGGTCACAAACTTGCTATTAAGGATCTGAATGAAGATGACACTGTCATTAAATATGGGGTAGATATTGGAAGAACAATTTCAAAGATTGCTGTTGGTGATCATCTACATGTTCATAACGTTAAAACAAAGAGGTGGTAATGATAAATTTAGATCAAAAAATCTACGGATATAGACGCGACAACAATAGAGTAGGAATTCGCAACTATGTAGTCATTCTGCCTGTTGATGATATTTCAAATGCAGCATGTGAAGCAGTGAGTAATAATATTAAGGGAACAATCGCTCTTCCTCACCCTTATGGTAGACTTCAGTTTGGTGAGGACCTAGATCTTCATTTTAGAACAATGATTGGAACTGGTGCAAACCCTAACGTTGCTGCAGTTGTAGTTATTGGAATCGAACCGGACTGGACTCAAAAAATAGTTGATGGCATTGCTGCAACTGGTAAACCAGTTCAAGGCTTTTCTATCGAAAAGAAAGGCGATATCCAAACAATTGCTGACGCCTCAAAAGCAGCTTATGATATGGTTCATTATGCATCGGGACTGCAAAGAGAGCCTTGCGATATAAGTGAAATATGGGTATCAACCAAGTGTGGTGAGTCAGATACTACTTCAGGATTTGGAGCAAACCCAACAGTTGGAAATGCCTTTGATAAACTCTATGAAAAACAAAGCACACTCCTTTTTGGTGAAACCTCTGAGATTACAGGTGGTGAGCACCTAGTAAAGGCTAGATGTGCTAATGATGCCGTCGCAGATCAGTTCATGTTTATGTTCAATCGATACCAAGACATGATTGAGCGTTGGAAGACTGATGATCTTTCTGATTCTCAGCCAACAAAAGGAAACATTGAAGGTGGCTTAACGACTATTGAGGAGAAAGCACTCGGAAATATTCAGAAAATTGGTAAGAAGTGTATGGTTGATGGTGTCTTAGATAAAGCTGAAATGCCAACAAGCAAAGGCCTATGGTTCATGGATTCGTCTTCTGCTGCCGCAGAGATGGTCACGCTATGTGCAGCCTCCGGATATGTTGCTCATTTATTCCCTACTGGTCAAGGAAACATTATTGGTAATCCAATCCTACCTGTGATCAAGGTTTGTGCAAACCCAAGAACAGTAAGGACAATGTCTGAGCATGTTGATGTTGATGTAACTGCTCTTCTAAAGCGCGATATTAATATGGATCAGGCTGGGGATATGCTTCTTGAATCTCTTATCCATACATCAAATGGAAGAATGACTGCTGCTGAAATACTTGGTCATCAGGAGTTTGTATTAACGCGTTTATACGAGAGCGCATAGTTTAATTTTACTGAAGATAATATAATATGAAATATTTAAAAAAAGCTGATAAAACTGCTGAATCTAATGTTCTAGAGGCCCAGAAGGTAGTCCATGATATGCTCTCTACCATTGATAAAAATGGTGAGCAAGCAGTCAGAGATTATGCTGAAAAACTAGATGGCTGGTCAGGGGACATACTTCTTTCAGCATCTGAAATTGATGAAATTACAGCTGATGTTCCTCAAGATGTAAAAGATGATATTGATTTTGCATGTCAGCAGGTCTATACGTTTGCAAAAGCCCAGCGTGACTCAATTGAAGAGTTCCATACAAAGAATAATGGCGTTGAGGCAGGTCAAAGACTTCTTCCTGTAAACGTAGCTGGATGCTATGTGCCAACAGGAAGGTATGCTCATATTGCTTCGGCTTATATGAGTATTGCTACAGCTAAAGCTGCCGGTGTTCCATGTATTATTGCATGCTCAACTCCTTACAAGGGAAAAAGCATTCATCCTTATGTCTTGTATGCGATGAAGACTGCTGGCGCGGATCATGTAATGACACTCGGCGGAGTTCAAGCTATTGCAAGTATGGCTTATGGTTTATTCACTGGCAAGAAAGCAGATATCATTGTGGGACCTGGGAATAAATTCGTTGCTGAAGCAAAAAGAACTCTTTTTGGTGAAGTTGGAATTGATGTGTTTGCAGGGCCATCTGAAGTTGCAGTTATTGCAGATGAAGATGCAGACCCAGATGTCGTTGCAATTGATTTAGTAGGTCAAATGGAGCATGGACATGAATCTCCAGGATGGCTATTCACAACTTCAGAAGAACTTGCTGAAAAAGTGATGGACCTGATACCTGAATACATCAATAAACTTCCTCCAACGGCTCAAGATGCAGCTCATTGTGCTTGGAGAGACTATGGTGAGGTCATTGTTTGTGATTCTCGTGAAGAGGTAGTTGAAATTTCAGACGAGTACGCTGCCGAGCATCTTGAAGTTCAGTGTAGCGACCTTGATTGGTGGCTTGAAAACTTAACTTGTTATGGTTCATTATTTTTAGGTGAAGAGACAACGGTTACATTTGGTGATAAAGCTTCTGGACCAAATCATATTCTTCCAACTAAAGCAGCTGGACGCTATTCGGGCGGTTTATCGGCGCATAAATTCCTTAAGGTTCTAACATGGCAACGTATGGATCGCGAATCAACGCGTCAAGTGGCTCAGGCATCATCAAGAATCTCTAGATTAGAAGGAATGGAAGGTCATGCTAGAGCTTCAGATGTTAGACTCAGCAAATACTTTCCTGAAGAAACTTTTGATTTGGGCGCCCCTGTATTAGAGTAATCTGATGAGCTTATCAGACTTTTCTCTTGAGAATAAAGTTGCTCTGATAACTGGTGGTACGAGTGGACTAGGAAAAATGATGGCACTTGCGCTTGCAAAAGCAGGCGCATTTGTCTGGATAGCTAGCAGTCGAGACAATGCTGACGAGACACTTCAAGAAATAAAACAGCAAGGCTCCAACGGCAGCTTTGTTCAAGTTAATGTGACTTCTAGTGATGCACTCGAGAAAACCGTCTCACATATTCTTGAACAGTCAAGCAGGATAGATATTCTCATTAACGCTGCAGGCATTAATCCAAGAACTTCAGCTGAAGAGTTAACACTCAGCGATTGGCAAAAAACAATTGATATAAACTTAACGGCCCCCTTTTATTTAAGTCAACTAGTCGCTGATACTATGAGAGAGAATAACTGGGGAAGAATAATCAATATTGCCTCACTTCAGTCACTCAGAGCTTTTGATAATAGCATTCCTTATGGAGCAAGTAAGGGTGGAGTGATGCAGCTTACGCGGGCACTGGCCCAAGCTTATTCCAAAGATGGTATTTTAGTCAATGCTATTGCACCAGGGTTTTTTCGAACAAACTTAACAGAATCACTATTTCAGAATCCTGAAAAATTAAAGGAACTAGCCAACAAAACGATGATGGGCAGAAATGGTGAAGAGAAGGATATTTTTGGAATTAGCGTCTTTCTTTGCAGTGATGCAAATTCCTATGTCACTGGTCAAACTGTATTTTTAGATGGAGGGTTTTCAGCAGCATGATAGAAAAAATGGAAGCAGTGGTCTATACCGCACCGAATGAAATGACTTTTTTCCCTGAGTATAAATCAACCCAGCAAGATCGAAAAGATGACGTTTTATTAAAAATTGAATCGGTTGGTATTTGTGGATCGGATATGCATGCCTTTCATGGAAAGGACCCACGTAGGAATCCTGGTCTTATTCTTGGACACGAGTTCTGTGGTGAAATTGTTGAAGGCGCGCACAAAGGACAAAAGGTTACTGGCAATCCGCTGATTACTTGTGGGAAGTGTGAATACTGCCTGCAAGGAAGAGACAATCTGTGTAGTGACAGAGATATGATTGGTATGAGCAGGCAAGGTGCTTTTGCTCAATACATGACAATACCAAACCAATGCCTCGTTCATGCGCCTAATTCGATGAACTCGAATCACGTTGCAATGACAGAACCTGCGGCAACTGTTGTTCACGCTGTGAACTTAGCAAAAGAGAGCTCATTCAAACCAATCAATGAATGCAATGTTCTCGTTATTGGTGCAGGTGCTATTGGATTACTTGCAGCTCTTCTTCTTAAATCAGAGGGCGTCAAGATGACGGTTTTAGAGACCAATGAGGCTCGCCATCAGTGCGTTAAAGAGCATGTTGGTGTGAGTCCAGTTAACCCGATCAATCAGTCTGTTAGTGAAGATAGCTATGATGTTGTTATTGATTGTGTAGGAAGTGAGAAAACCAACGCCTTATCTATTGCCTCAGTGAGTGCTGGAGGAACTGTTGTTAATGTAGGACTTCTGAGCTGGAGTAGTACCATTGATATTCGTAAAATCACGCTGCAGGAGATTAAACTTATCGGATGTTATACCTACAATATGGAAGATTTTAAGTCTGCACTTAACTCAATTGAGAAAGGCGCTTTTGGCGATCTTTCATGGGTTGAGGAGATGCCTTTGTCTGAAACTAATTTAGCTTTTCAAAGTTTACATAATGGTACAATGGCGTCAGCCAAGGTTATTTTAAAACCCTCTTTTTAATAAAAATCAAACATTTATGAGTATTACTGATCTGAAATTTGACATTGACAGAGAAAGTAAAACTCCACTCTGGCTTCAAATTAGAAACGAGCTATTTAATTGCCTTTATCGTGACGAACTCAGGCCTGGTCAGCTCATTCCCAATGAAAAAACCCTCGTAGAGCTTTTCAACGTTTCAATTGGAACGATTCGCAAGGCAGTTGGGATGCTTGAAAAGGAAGGCTTTCTAATCAGGAAACAAGGTTTAGGTACTTTTGTATTTCAGCATGACAATAGTAGTTTTCTTTTTGAATATTTTCATTTTGCTCTCAACGGTAGTGACGAGAAACAAAGCCCCAATGTTGAATTTATTTCTTTTGAAACAAAGAAGGCAACTAAGTCTCAGGCTGCAGAATTAGGGTTAGCCACAGGAAGTCCTGTGTTTCAGATTTATAACAAGCTTGGGCTCAATAAAAAGTTTTATATTGTTGATAAAATCATAATCCCTCAAGACAAATTTCCTGGCATGACAGAGGAAATTTTTAAAGGTCGAGCAAACACAATTTACAATCTTTATCAGAATAAGTTTAATATATTCATTACGAATTGCTCTGAAAAACTCAAAGCTATTTCCGCCGATGAAAAAATATCTAAGCTCTTAAATATTCCATCCAATGCACCGATTTTAAAAATCAATCGAGTAGGTCAAACATACAATAACGTAACTATTGAACTGAGAACATCTTATGTTCATACAAGTGATATAGACTATATTCACTCGCAAAACAGTACCTTTGGTGAGTCCATTTGATATTAAATCGTCTTAAAGCTTTCAGTTTTCTGATTAATCAGCAATAAAAAAGGGCGCAAAGCGCCCTTTTTTTAAAATCTTCAATCTTAATTAACCATACAAATATGTTGGAAGCCAAAGCACAATTTGTGGGAAGATAATGATTAACGCTAATCCGATGACTTGAATTACCATAAACTGCATCATTCCCCTATAGATGTCTGAAAGGTCCCACTCCGGAACTACTCCCTTGAGAAAGTATGCCGATAGCGCAACAGGAGGAGACAGCCAAGCAGTTTGAAGATTGACTGCAACTAGAATACCAAACCAAGTCAGATTGAATCCTAACTGCTCAATAAGAGGTAAGACAATTGGAATAATAATTAATACAATTGGAACCCACTCCAATGGCCATGCTAGTAAAAAAATCAAAGCCATAATAATTAATAGAATGGCAGTTGGTGGAAGATCAAGTAACATCAAAAACTCAGTAATCATTGTTGGAGTTCCTAGTCTTGAAAAGACCGCTCCAAAGAAGTTGGATGCGCACACCAAAACCATAATTAATGTAGTAATCTCTAATGTTTTTAAAAGAGAACTTTTGAAAGATTCAAAGGTTAACTTACGATAAGCCAAAGTTAGAAAAATTGCGCCAACTGCTCCCATTGCTGCACCTTCAGTTGCAGTTGCCCAGCCAGCCAATATACTTCCTAAAGAAGCGCCTACTAAAAGTACTGGTGGAACAAGACCCTTAAAAAACTCTTTCCATACTTCATTCATGGAATCTGGTATCAAATCCTCTGGGACAACTGGTCCTAGAGCTGGATTTAGGTGGCACCTAATAAGCGTATAGCCGGTATATAGAGCGGCTAACATCAATCCTGGAACAATTGCAGCGGCAAACAAATCAGTTACAGGAACGTTTAGAATAGGTCCCATAACAACGAGCATAATGCTTGGAGGTATCAAGATACCAAGTGTGCCGCCAGCAGTAATTGAGCCCGCTGCAAGACGAACATCATAGCCTGATCGATTCATAGTCTTGGCAGACATGATTCCTAAAATAGTCACCGACGCGCCTACAATTCCTGTTGCAGCTCCAAAGATTGTAGCAACAAAAAGAACAGCGACAAATAAGGATCCTTTGGTTCTGGCAAGGGCCATCTGAACGGAGGTAAATAATCGCTCCATGAGGTTTGCCTTCTCCATGAGAATTCCCATAAAGGTAAAGAGAGGAATCGCTACAAGAGTTTGCTCCAGCATGCTTCCAGAAAACTGAAAGGTCATCAGATAGAAAACAAGATCTCCAAAGCCTAAGTAGCCAAAAAATACGCCTAAGAATATTAGAGTGAATGAAATTGGAAAGCCAATAAATATGGCAAACAGCATTGTTAAAATTAGGACAATGCCTAATACTTCTGGACTCATGGCCATCTCCTATTTTTTACAGCATAGATGCATTTAAGCGTTTCAGAAATGCCTTGAATTAATAGAAATACAAAGCCTATGAACAACATAGACTTAATCGGGTACATTAGAGGCATCCACGCAGTATCCATTCCTCTTTCCATTTGTGACCATGACTTATAAGCATATTTATAGCAAGCCCAAGCAGCACCCGTAATCCCAGGAAAATAAAATAATAAATAAAGTGTTAAATCAATCGTTGCTTGAGTCTTTACAGACCAGTTCCGATACATAAAGTCTGCTCGAATATGGACGCCTTTTGAAAGGGCGTAACCAGCACCAAGCATAAACATAGCGCCCGCGCCCATCCTACTAATATCATAAGCCCACATCGTTGGTGAGCCAAAAAAATGTCTTCCAGTCACCTCAACAAACATGGATAAAAACACAGGGACTGTGAGCCAACAAGCTATCTGACCAACCTTGAGACTAAACCAGTCGATACCAAGAATAGTTCTCGCCATCATTTTTGGCATATCATCAGGCATAACACCTGTATATGATCTGCCTTCGGCGATCATTTCATCGGTAATGTCTAATTGACCAATATCTTCTTCCTCTGACATAAATTACACCTAATTTATTAACTAAAAAACGTTACACCATTGTAACAAAACTGAAAGGTTTTAAAAAATAAAACCCTAAAAAATTAAGGCTTTTCTAACTCCGGGATAAAGGAGAACCCAAAGTTAGAAAAAGCCGGCTTGTGATTAAAAAAAAGTTGCCAACAGCATTCACTATTGGCAACTTCATTACAAGTCTTACGATGGATCTTTACTTCAAAGTTGCAGCAAAAGCTAAACCTAACTTAGCGTTAGATGATTGAGCACCTGACCAGAAAGGAACCGCTTTCTCAGCGAAATCTCTCTGTGAAGCCCAAACCTCAGCAAAGAATGCATTCTCATCAGCGTTCTTTTGAAGAGTTGCATTTGCAGCAGCCATAAACTCAACGAAATAGTCATCCGGAGTATCCATTAGCTGAACGCCTTGCTCAAGCAAGTCTGCCATAGCAATACCGTTTGCATAGATACGATTTGACATAGAGTCAAGTCTAGCTGCTCTTGCAGCTACATGGATAGCATGTTGGTCACGTGGAGAAATTTCATTCCATCTGTCACCGTTGATATACATGTCAGCGTTCACAACGTTCTGGTGAAGTCCTTGCAAGTAGTAGTACTTAAGAACCTTTTGGAAACCAAAGTCTCTGTCAGGCTCTGGGCAGCACCATTCCGCTGCATCAATTACACCTTTCTCAAGAGCTGGTAGAATATCTCCACCACCCATAGCTACAGCTGCGACACCAATATCCTTATACGTTTGTCCTGGGATTCCTGGAGGAGCACGGAATCTTAGCTTACGGAAGTCGTCCATACTGTTAATTGGCTCTTTAAACCAACCTAGAGCTTCTGGACCAACTGGCTGAAGCATCAAACCAACAACGTTCAGGTCCATCTCATCCCATAACTGGTCATAGAGCTCTTTACCACCAGCACTATGGAACCATGATAGCCATGCGATGTTGTCAATTCCAAGTCCTGCACCAGCGATTGGTGAGCCAAACAGCATTGCAGCTGGGTGCTTACCAGACCAGTAGTGAGTCCATGCAAATCCGCCATCAATTAGACCAGCGTCAACCGCATCGATAAGATCAGAGTTAGGAACAACAGAGCCTCCTGGAAGAACTTCAATTGTTACTCTGCCATCTGTTAGTGCAGCAACGTCCTCTGCAAAATCTCTAACATAGCCAACTTCACTACCAGTAGAGTTTAATACAGACTGAACTTTCAAATGGACATGGCCATCAGCAATAGCGCTTGAACTAAATGCGACTAATGCAGCAGCCAATAAACCAACTTTATTTTTAAACATAAAATCTCCTAATTTTTAAACATTAATAGATAAACACACAAAATAATTACGCATTTAGCTAAACGCCAGTATACATCAATTGATATATATCTTTCAATCTATTTATAAAAAAAAATTTATCTATATTTTTTTATTCATAAGACGATAGGCTAAAGTTTTACCTATAATTATCATATTGATTTTAGAGTTACTGTTTTTAAGAAAATAATCCATTTTTATATCCTTTTTGATTAGATAATTTTATGAATAATGATGCCTAAAGAATATGATTACATTATTGTAGGCGCAGGGTCAGCAGGTTGTTTACTAGCTAACAGACTCTCAGCAGTGCCCGAGAACAAAGTGTTATTGATTGAGGCTGGGCGCAGAGATAACAATCTCTGGCTGCATGTCCCGGTGGGTTATTTTAAAACAATGAATAATCCAAAATTTGATTGGATGTATAAGCTCGAAAAGGACAAAGGGTTAAACAATAGAAGGATTGACTGGCCAAGAGGGAAGGTTCTTGGTGGCTCAAGTGCACTGAATGGACTTCTATACATTAGAGGTGACAGGCATGATTATGATAATTGGGAGAAACTTGGAAACAAAGGTTGGTCGTATAGAGATGTTCTTCCTCTATTTAAAAAATTTGAGTGCCAAGAAAATGGTGAAAATGAATATCACGGAATTGATGGAGAATTAAAAGTTTCCAATCTCAGATTAAGAAGAAAAATAGCAGATCTTTTTATTAAAGCCTCGGAGGAGATTGGAATTCCATTTAATGCTGATTGCAATGGTGAAAAACAAGAGGGTGTTGGATACTTTCAACAGACAACGCATAAAGGATTTAGGAGAAGCTCATACCGCTCTTTTTTGAATGGTAAAGTTAGAGCTAGAAAAAATTTAACAATCATGACCAACACTCAAATCAGTAAGGTCATTTTTGATGGCTCTAAAGCAATAGGGATCGATTGCCTTCAAAAGAGGGGTAAGGTAAATCTTACTATCCATGCAAATAAAGAGGTTATATTGTCTGCCGGAGCGATTAGCTCACCTCAAATTTTGCAGCTTTCAGGTATTGGAGATGAAAACTTACTCAATAAGCTTGACATTAAAACGATTCATCATAATCCTGCGGTTGGCAAGAATCTTCAAGACCATCTCCAGATCAGACTGGTCTATAAAACCAACACTAGAACCCTTAATGATGAGCTCAATACATGGTGGAAAAAGGCGCTCATTGGAGTGCAATATATTCTCTTTAGGACAGGCCCCCTAACTTTGAGCGCCAGTCAGGTTTTTGCTTTCACTAATACTTCTTTGGATGGTTCTCGGCCAAACATACAATTTCATATGCAGCCTCTAAGTGCAGATAAGCCTGGAGATGGTGTCCATCCATTTTCAGCATTTACAATGTCAGTTTGTAATCTCAGACCAGAGAGCAGAGGAGAGGTTTCTATCCACTCCTCAAACCCTAAAGACCTTCCTACAATTATCCCAAATTACCTTTCAACAAAATCTGACAGAGAGGTCGCGGTAGAATCAATCAAGGTCGCTCGAAAAATTGCACAGGCTAACTCAATCAAAGAACACATACTCGATGAGTTTGTTCCCGGCGAATCTTTCTCTTCTGATGAAGAGTTATTAGAAGTTGCAAGAAATCATAGCCAGAGCATCTATCATCCAGTTGGGACTTGCAAAATGGGTCATGACAAAGATAGCGTGGTAGATGACCAGTTAAGGGTGCATGGTGTCAAAAACTTAAGGGTGGTTGATGCTTCAATCATGCCCGAACTGGTATCAGGAAACACTAATGCGCCTACTATGATGATTGCAGAAAAGGCCGCTGAAATGATTCTTGGAAATAGTCATTCGGGTTTGACTAACTAGGCTTGATTGTGTATTGTTTTATTTATTTGATTTAAATTAATGGCCTCCTCAATTAATGACTTTCGTCGCAGCAAACTATTCAGAGCAGCTATTATTGTTCCTACAGTCATTGCATTAATTTTTTCGATATTTAACCTCACTGCACCGAACGACCCCGAAAAAATTTCATCAAACTTTAAACTGGGAATAGTTAACCTCGATACGAGTATATCCTTTCCTTTAGTGTCAACTCAGGCAATTAAGGCAATCTCAAGATCCCTTCCTTTTAGAGTTGGATTATTCAAAGATTCTGAAACAGCAAAGACGGCTTTATCTAATGGAGAAATCTCTTCAGTGATCATTTTTCCAGAAGATTTTTCTGAACAGGCTTTAGGTAAAAAAAGTATAAACGTTAAGGTAATTAACTCAGATCACCTAACTGCATCAGAGACGCAAATTGCCAGTCAACTCCCATCAACCTTTCAGCTCGGTCTATCCGCTTTTATATCCAACCTTCGGTTGGCAAAATCTCAAAATCTTGCCCCTAGTTCTGAGATGCCGATCCAAGTCGAGTTAGAAAATCTATACGAAGCCAAGAGTCTCGCGTCAACCCCCTCTCCATTTGTGATGAGCTTTATTACATGGCTATCAGCAATGGTTGGCTCGGTTCTTCTCTTTCTTGCAACAAACCAAATGACGCTTCTAAATAGAGCCTATGTCAGAACTGTTATTCCAGTAATGACCATGGGAGCTTCAAGCTTAGTCCTGGCAATAGTGGTAACTTTGACTACAATGCAATGGGAAGTGTTTTTTCTTTCTTGGATCTTTTCATGGTTTATATGTGTTTGTTTAAGCTGGTTTTTTCTGGGCATGTTTTCGACAGTGGGTCTTTTAGCTCTCCTGTTAATAGTTCCAGTAGTTTTTTATCAACCCGCACTGAGCGGAACAGTAATTCCTCTAACAGCAGCTCCAGAGTGGCTTGAATTAATTGGAGCTTCAGTGCCTTTTGACTCTATTGGAAGAGCATATCGTTCAGTAATCTTTGGATCAAGTGGCGGTCTTCCTCTTTTATGGCTTGGCTCAGCAGCTTTCATTGGCCTTCTCCTGAACTGGGGCTCAGACATCCTCAGAGGAAGAATGAAAAGGCGCTGGTAGCGACTACTTTCGAGCTATCAAATTATTAATATCCGTTTTATATCGCAAAAGCGTGGAACGCAGCTTCTTGTCTTGCTTTTCAGTCCTAGAATTTAAAATTTCAACAAAAAGACTCTCATTAACTTTGATATTATGAGAATAGGTTTTGCGATAATTAGCTGAAACCAAGTCGTCTCTATGCGTAATATTTGTCAGAGCTAACTCCCAGCCATCGTCTCTCTTGAGAATCACCTTGAGGTTTTCGATTAGAGCTTTTCGATTATTGATCCACTGACCATCAACTCTGATCATTTCTTGACTTGCAGCAGTAATAAGATCGAGTTGATCTTTGTTCATGCCTCCTATAAAGCGTCTCAAATTCTTTCTAATGCGTTTGTAATTATCGTTTTGATAAGTTTGCAAATTACGACTTAAGTATTTTTTTTCACTTTGCAAAGTTTTGGTTTGCATTGTTTGAAGAAATTCTTTAATTTGATCATTCGATAAATCCCGTGTCATAGGTATAGCCCACAAAATCATTTCATCTTCAATTCGAAACCAAGCTTGCTCAACATCATTAGTAATCAATTCAATAGAGGAGAGCTCAATTTTTTCATCAAGCAATGACTCTAAGTCTCCAATAATTTTTGCATACTTAGGTAATTCTTCCTCTCTATGCCAATCAAAAAATGGGTCAAGCAATTCATTTAAATTTTTCCTTTGCTCTTGATTTAAGTCGACGTAACTTTCCAGATACCATGGCAACAAAAAGTCTATCCTATTATAAATAAAGGTCGTAGAGCTACATCCAACAAGGAAAACCAAAGAAAATAATAAAACTTTTTTTGTTATTTTGTTCATCTATCTAAAAAATATTTCTTCATTTATGTTTAAATCAACGCTCGAAGCTAAAAAAGAACAGATGATTAATCAAATCCACAATACAAATATTGAAAGCGAAACTGTCATAACCTCGCCCATTGATTTAAGGGAGCAAGTCAAAGTGAGCGATTACGGTAAAGATAACATTTTAACGAGTCGTAAAACTGTTGATGATATTTTTTTAGGAAAGGACAAAAGACTTATTGTAATCGTTGGTCCTTGCTCGATTCATGACATCAATGCAGCTAAAGAATACGCCCTTAAATTAAAGTTGCTTCAGAAGGAAGTTGAAGAATCAATCTATATCATGATGAGGGTATATTTTGAAAAACCAAGAACCACTGTGGGCTGGAAAGGATTAATTAGTGATCCTGATATGGATGATTCTCTGGATGTAGAAAAAGGCCTTCGTCAAGGTCGTGAGCTCTTAGTTTGGCTTGCAGAGCAGGGAATACCAACTGCGACTGAGGCGCTCAATCCGATTACACCTCAATATCTTGCTGATCTTATTTCTTGGTGTGCTATTGGTGCAAGGACTACTGAATCGCAAACTCATCGTGAAATGTCTAGTGGACTATCGATGACAGTTGGATTTAAAAATGGTACTGATGGCAACTTAAATATGGCGGTTAATGCAATTAGAGCGTGCTCTTCCCCGCAAAGTTTTTTAGGAATTAATGATAAAGGACAAATCTCAACATTCAAAGCCAGAGGCAACATATCCTCTCACATTATTCTTAGAGGTGGAATCAAGCCAAACTATGACAATGAATCTGTAATGAAATGTGAAAAACTTCTTAAGGAGAATGGTTTAGCAGAGAGAATTATGATTGATTGCTCACATGATAACTCTAATCAGGATTACAGAAATCAAGGCAAAGTAATTGAAAATATAAAAAGTCAAATACTCTCTGGAAACAAATCTATTTTTGGTGTCATGCTAGAAAGTAATTTGTTTTCTGGCAAACAGAAAATACTTTCAGATAAAGAGAGCATGAAATATGGAGTTTCAGTGACCGATGGATGCATTGACTGGAATGAGACAGTATCTGTAATTCAAAGCCTCAAAGAAGCTATATAATTTCTTGTTTATTGGCCAAGAAGCTTAATCACTCTTGAGGCAGTTTCTTCCAAATCAGGTATCACTTTTTTCATTATTGTAATTCTATCAAATAGGTTAGGATCAGACCCTAATGAAGATCGCAATGAATCACCAAAACGCTTTCTTAAGACCGTGCCAACATTAAATTTTGTAATGTGCCGCTTTGACAGCATTTGAATATCTCTATCTTTAATTCCACTTGTACCATGAATCACTAATGGAATAGTGAGCTCATTCTCAAGCGCATTAAAACGCTCAACATTAATTTCTACAAAACCTGACTCAAGTCGATGAACATTACCTATTGAAATCGCAAGTGCATCTGGCTTGCCCTCTTTTTCCATAGCTAAAGCCTCTGATAAGTCAGTTAACTCAGACTTAATGTGATCTCTACCAGTTGCATAAGGCACTGATCCCACTTCAGCCTCAACTGAAACCCCTTTACGGTGCGCATAAGAAACTACATCCTTAATGGAGGCAATGTTTTGAGCAATAGGTAATTGTGATCCATCAAACATTACAGAAGTAAATCCAACATCTACTGCCTGCATTACTACTTCAACTTCATAAGTATGATCAAGATGAATACATACTGGAACTTTGGCACTCTCAGCCATAGGTTTTAACAGGCCAATAATCTGATCCATAGTCATAAATTGACGCATATCAAGATTTATTGAAAGAATAACCGAGGCATTTCTTGACTCTGCAGCATCAATGACAGCTCTTGAATCCTCAAAGCCAAAAACATTGAAGCATGCCACAGCATAACCCTCTTCTTTTGCTGGCAATAGAATATCTTTTAAATTTGCTAACATTATTTAAACTTGTTAAGCATATCTTGCATACCCGGAATAGTTTCCAGTTGATATGCATACTCTTTTTGATAATTCATATGCAGTGGTCTTTGGCTCTCACCAGCTAAAATGGTAAAGTAATACATCTCAAAGCCTGGAGCAGCAACACAAGGATGGTAGCCCTTATCAAAGATAAAGGTTGACCCATCTCGGACATGGTAAACAGGCCCAAAATCTTCACCATCTGGAGTTAAAAATTGTGCACCAAAACCATTTGATGGATTAAATCTAAAATTGTAGACTTCGTTGTGTCTGCTTTCATCTGGAAGCATGTCAGTCTCATGCTTGTGAGGAGGAAATCCAGACCATCCACCTTCTCCAACTGTAAA
Source organism: uncultured Gammaproteobacteria bacterium (assembly GCA_902509905.1). Taxonomy (GTDB): domain Bacteria; phylum Pseudomonadota; class Gammaproteobacteria; order PS1; family Pseudothioglobaceae; genus Pseudothioglobus. Next base: position 43,216 of record CABWZI010000010.1, read on the forward strand.
CAATTCACTTACTAATAACTTACCAACTTTCCCAGCTGGATTTTTACCTAAAATATGTTTAATTTTCCTATGGGTCTTTGTCTCATCAGAGCCATATTGAACCTTATCAATATCATTTTGTCTAATTACAAATGCCTCATATGTTTCATTATGTTTGGCTCCAGAGATAAAAACTTCAGCCTTTCCATTTTGGCAAATTAATCTAGCCTTTTGATTAACTGGGACATAAACTGCTTCAGGATCACTCTCCCAAATATGATTTCGTTTACCCACATCCTTAAAGTTTTGACCTTCAATCTCAACATCAATTGTTCCAGTAGCAGGAACTATACAAGTTTCATAATCGTTTAGTTGGTAACTAAATACATCACCAGCAGAAAGCTTTATTATGTTGAAATAACATAAAGGTACTATTTCATTATTACAATCTACGATAGGTTCATTATTATTGTTATGTTGGGGGATATGCATTATTAACTCCACTCTGTTTTTGGTTGAATCGATGTACTATCTTGCAATGACTTAATTTCTTTATTTGATGGCATTGCACTTGCACAGCCTTTCTTTGAGACAACGATTGCGGCTGCAGCACTGCCAGCCTCAGCTGCTTTTTTCCAATCTCCAAAAGCCATATAATTCATGATTAAATTTCCAAGGAAGGCATCACCAGAACCATATGGTTTCATAATCTTAGATTTATAAATACCTGTTTTTAAAGTGCAATTACCTGAAAATAAAGTACACCCATTTTCTCCTTTCTTTAAAATCATTATCTTATTTTTAGAAATGCACTCCTTAACTTGGATATTTAAATCATCGTTAAGAATCTTAAACTCCTCCTCATTTCCAACTATCACGTCTGATAACTTTTCTGCCTTCTGATATGCTGACCTTGTAGCTCCCTCATCAGGCCAATTCCAGTGCCTATAATCTAAATCCAGCCAAACTTTGCAGTCATTTTTTGTTGCATGACTCATCATTTTCAATACTTGTTTTCTGGAGTGTTCATCAATCAGACTGGTTCCAGTCACCACAAGATTACTGCTATTTAGAATTGCCAACTCAACATTTTTATCAAAAACAATTTGAAGATCTGCTGGATTATTACGATAAATTACAACCTCACAATCAGTCGGACGCTCTTCAGCAATTGCAAGACTTGTTCTTTCATTACCACGAGTTGTCTGTAATAAATGAATATCTATACCTTCCGCGATTAGCCGATTCTTAACAAAAGAACCAACTGGATCATCTGAAAGTGCGGAAATTAGTCCAATGTTTCCTCCAGACCTCTTCATAGCTATTGCTATATTCCCTCCAGAGCCTCCCACATCACTTGCAAATGATTCAGCCAGCTTAGTTTTTGATCCTGATGGCTGCGGATAAAGATCAAGGCCTGCTCTTCCAACAACAAGTGCACTCCACTTTCTAGGTTTTTGATAAATGATATTTTGAATTTGCTCAGACATCAATCCATTGTCCAGAAAGAGCAGATCGATCGATAGCGTCCATAACTCTTTCAATTTTTAATCCATCTGAAAAATTAGGCCAAACAGATTGACCTGTTTCTATCGCATCAAGAAGATGTTTTAATTCACAGACTTTAACATCAATATAGCCCAGACTATGGCCAGCATTTGGTAAAAAAGCATCATATGGTGGTTGAGCTGGACCGCTCAAAATAGTTTTAAAGCCCTCCTGTCTTGGGTCTTCACTACGAGTATAAAGTTTGATCTCATTTAAGCGCTCTTGATCATGGCATATCATCCCTTGAGACCCATGAATCTCCCAGCTTAAACCGCACTTTCTACCCCAAGCAACTCTGCTGACTCTGAGAGTCCCCTTGATTCCACTCTCAAAGTGTGCCATAGCTGTACAAACATCATCATTATCAACCACAAGTGTTTTTCCTGGATTTTTTGGATCTGACCGTTCTTTATGAACTGTGTCATAATCACCAACTAGTCGAGTTATTTCGCTCCCAGTCATATAGTGAGCCATACTTACTAAATGACACATAACATCTGCATTTGATCCTGTTCCAGATGCCTCACGACTCATTCGCCAAGAATGTGGTCTATCTGGATCTGCCTCATTATCTACGTCATAAACACCATAAAATCCTATTACTCTTCCAATCACACCTTCATCAATGAGTTTTTTTGCACTTTGAACTGCCGGATTTTGAGTGTAGTTATAACCTAGTATTGTTTGAGAACTTGATGCTTCTTGAGCAGCTGCAAGCATTGCCTCAGAGTCAGATAAATTGGTCGACATTGGCTTTTCACACCATACATGCTTCCCTAACTTTAAAGCTGCTATAGAAATTTCTTTATGCAATGAATTAGGTACGCAAACGGAGATAAGCTCTACCTTAGGATCATTCACCAGTTCCATCCATGAGCTAGTGCATCTTGAGAATCCCATTTCTTTTCTCATAACTTCAGCCCTATCAGGATTGTAGTCACAGATCATTTCAAGCTTTGGCCTTAACCCATCTCCAAAAACACTTCCTGCAGCAGCGTATGCAATTGAATGCGCCTTACCCATAAAAGCTGTCCCAATAACTCCTACACCAATTGTTTTCATTCTCTTTCCTCTATTTCAATTCCAAATTTATTACAGTAACTTTCGATATTTTTATAGCCCATAGTTACATAAGTTAATGGATGAGCTTTGGCAGGATCCTGCTCAGCCTCAACTACAATCCATCCTTTAAAGTCATTCTCACTCACCATTTTAAAAAGCTCAGGAAAATCAAACATTCCATCTCCTGGAACTGTATAAACTCCATTTAATACTGCATTCAAAAAGCTTGAATCTGACTCGAGCGCGCCATTTAATACTTCTGCCCTGACGTCTTTACAATGAATATGTAGAACTCTGTTACTGTGCTTTTTATATACGCTCAAAGGGTCAGCTCCTGCATATATAAAATGGCCAGTATCAAATACTAATCCTAAATCATTACTAGTCATTGCCATTAATTTATCGACCTCTTCTTCTATTTGAACCACTGTACCCATGTGATGATGATAGGCAAGTTTCATTCCATGAGACAAAGTGTATTTTGCTAGTTGATCTAACTTTTCTGTCCATTCCTTCCATTGTTCGTCATTAAGAATGGGTCGTTTTGATAATGGCGATTCAATGTCTCCATGAACACAGGAATCCATTTCACAATAGACGATGACATTAGTACCAAGGTCTTTCAAAAGTTGCATATGTGGTTTAATTCTCTCTATCTCACCCTCAATAGTGTCTTTAAGTAAGCCTCCACAAAACCAACTTGAAACAACATCCATACCATGTTTGCTGAATAAAGGCTCAAGTACTGAGACCTCACGAGGCCATTTGCCACCTAACTCAAATCCACGATATCCAGCTTGTTTTCCTTCTTGCAGACATTGCTCCACAGTTGTGTCACGACCCAGTTCTGGCATATCATCATTAGTCCATGATATTGGACTAACACCAATTTTCACACTCATTTATTATCTCCAAATTGTTAGTAATATTTATCCAGCAAGCCTAACCTGCTGGTGTTCCAAAAGCTTAGAATTAAATTTTTTTGGACTCACTGAATCCAAAAGTGATTGTTTTGTCAACTCAAACATACTCATACCCAGAAGTTTGGAATCAGAATTTTTATCAGAATCTAAGTTTGTCGGAAAAGCATACCCATCTGTAGCACAAATAAGAACATTTTCAATCAGTCTGTCTGAGAGGGTTTTATGATTTAACAAAGAAGGATAGATATGGGTAATAATTTTAAAATAATCTATATGCTCCATAGTCTTTCCAAAGGCTGATGAGATCTGAAGGAGATTGCCCATTCTATGAAAATCATTTGTATTGTTTGATCCAGCTGCATGAAATATAGCAGGATTAAAAAAAATCCCATCTCCCTTAGACATTGAATTTTGAACTGCAAATTGGTTAAAAAATTCACCAAAATTTGAATCTCTCCAAGTCAAGTAACCTAAATCATATTGTTGTGAATAAGGCAGTACAATAGTAGGTCCACTTTCTAAGGGCATATCAGTATGAGCAATACCGCCTTGCAAAGTAAGATAGTTTGAAAGTCGATGTATTGAGATTGGAAATTTTTCAACGACTTTATTTTCTTGAAAACCTAAATGATAGTCTCTATGCGGCTTCTGCATATCCCCGCCTGGTCTAACAATATTTACTTGAGCTGTCATTTGCGAATTAGGACCACACCATGACTCAGCAATTATTTTTACTAAATCATTAGAATAATAATTGATAAAGGCGTCTGCGTTATCCATCGCAACCTTTTGAAAGCTATTCCAGATTCTGGTATTAGTCCCTGAGGCAAAGTGGTCATTACTGGAACCGTTTTCTCTTTTAACAATCTTTTCAAAAATGACATTACTTTGATCTATTACGTCTTCACTGTAAAGATTTCGAATTACAAAGACACCTGGTCCATTTTCTAGAACGTGATGCATCTCAGTTTTCAGTTTTATTTCTTGTTTAATATTGCCAACAAAAGAGACAAAGTCTTTCGCATCATATATAACGACATTGTTTGAAATTGAATCTGATAGCGGATAGTCGTCTTTTAAAGTCTCCTGAGAACAAATATTGGTTAACTCATCATAATCAATATCTGACTCACTAAAATACACTTGATTTGATTTAGGAGATTTTGCTTTCATTTCTAATAAGGCTGATTAGTCTTCGACTTCTTATAAGCACTAAGAACTTCATCGCCCTTTTCATTTGAGGAAACCTGAGGCACAGCAACCTCCCACCAGCAGCCCCCTTCAGGGCTTATTTTATGAGAGTCAGTTACAATGCTTATTACATAGGACTTTGAAGACGCTCTTGCCCTTTTTAAAGCTGCAGCTAATTCAGTAATATCCTCAACATGCTCTGAGTGAGCTCCAAGTGATTTTGCATGCAATGCAAAATTAATTTCTGGATAACCATCATCTGCACTGTTGCAGTCTTTTAGTAAATTATTAAAAGAACGATTACCTGTTGCATTTTGAAGACGGTTGATGCATGAAAAACCTCTATTATCAAGAACCACAGCAATAATTTTCTGACCTAGCATGACGCTGGTAGCTAACTCTGAATTGAGCATAAGGTATGACCCATCTCCAACAAGAACTATAACCTCTCTATCTGGCTGTGCCATCTTAACACCCAGCCCACCTGCGATCTCATAACCCATACATGAAAAACCATATTCAGAATGATACCCCCCTATTTGTTCGGTCCTCCAAAGCTTATGAAGCTCACCCGGTAAACTCCCAGCTGCACAAACTACAATATCACTTGCCTCTCCATTTCTCTTTACCTCACCAAGCACCTGAGCATCTGTAGGTAAATCATCCGCCTTATCAGAAGGATTATTTATAGAAGTTATATCTTCGTAGTAGTCGTTCCAATTTGAAGCTTCTATTTCTGACTCTTGAAACCAATCTTTTGATGCTGCCCAATTATCTAGCTGCTCATCAAGTTTTTCTATCCCAAGCTTTGCATCGCCCCATAAAGAGTATGCATTATGTTTAATTGTGTCAAACCTTGCTACATTTAATTGAATGAGTTTTTTATCAGAAAATAACGCCCTTGATCCTGAAATAAAATCATTCAACCTTGTTCCAATTGCTAAAACTGTATCAGCTTGTCTTGCTAGGTTATTAGCTGCATTTGACCCAGTAACCCCTATAGCTCCTACATAGCCGGGATGGTTCCATGCAAGTGCACCTTTTCCAGCAGAGGTTTCTGCAACAGGGATTTTATATTTTTTTGAAAATTCTTGAAGTGTGTTACATGCGTCAGCATAATGAACACCACCGCCCGCGATAATCAAAGGTTTTTTTGAATTTTTTAAGATTTCAACTGCTTGAACTAACTCATCTTCATCAATCTTTATCTTCCGAATAGTATGAACTCGTTGTTTAAAAAATTCCTCGGGATAATCGAATGCTTCTGCTTGAACATCCTGAGGCAGTGAAATTGTTACTGGTCCACAATTTTCAGGATCCAAAAGTGTTTGCATAGCTACAGGCAAACTATTAATAATTTGTTCTGGTCTCATGATGCGGTCAAAATACCTGCTTACAGGTTTAAAGCAGTCATTAACACTAACTGTTGGATCAGAAAAATCCTCTAATTGCTGAAGTACTGGATCTGGTGTTCTACTCGCAAAGTAATCACCAGGTAATAACAGAACAGGCAAGCGATTTACGTGTGCTAATGCAGCTGCTGTTACCATATTAGTAGCTCCAGGGCCTATTGAACTGGTGCATGCCATCATCCTTTGACGATTATTAGCTTTTGCATATGCGATTGCTGAGTGGACCATGCCTTGCTCACTATGGCCACGGTAGGTTGGCAATTGATCCTGACATTCAGTCAAGGCCTGACCAATTCCAGCAACATTTCCATGGCCAAAAATTGCAAAAACACCGGCAAATATTGGCTGCATACCTTCATCAGTCTCAATATATTGGGATGATAAATATCTAACTATTGCCTGAGTCATTGTTAATCTTATAGTTTTCATTGCTGGATCTCCTCCCTATTTTTTTTCCAAACTTTAATCAAATCAATGTAATTCATTGATACAGAATCAACTAGCTCTTCATCAGTTATTTTATTTTGCATCCATAGTTCAGCTGGATCATAAAAAATTGTTCTACCTACCGTAAAACCCTTGCAAATAGGATACTTTGCAGCCACATCAAATGACTTTTTAACAATGTCGATAGGTGCAGAAAGTCCTAATAATAATACACCTTGACAGTGTGAATCACTCGTGTTTATGATAGTACTCACTCGCTTCCATGAACTCTCTGTCATTGAAGGAAGTTTCCACCAGTCGGGTTTAATTTCTAAGTCATAAAATCTTTGTAAGATATTTGGAATAGCTATCTCATCATTTTCAAATTCTGAAGGCGGAATAACTTCTAGCAAAAGTTGATGGCCACTTTGAAGACAAGCAAAATAGAGTTCTTTAATTTTTTGTTCTTGTTTATTTTTTAGTTCTTCAGAATCATCTGGGTGATAGAAAAATAAGCACTTAACAGTATGCGTTAGGGGCCAAGATTGTATCTTTGAACCAATAGATTGTTCACCTTCAAACTTGAGTGGTCTTGAGCTTGGAAGCTCTACGGGCCTTCCAATCCACCATGACTTTTCAGCAATTGAATTGAGTGCATCCTCTCCATAAGTATCGTCAATTAACACACCAATATTTTTTTCTGGGATATTGAGTTTATCAATAGCTTTTTGAGTTGACTTAATGAATAGTTTTTTTATCTTACTGATTTGTTTAAAATCCACTCCATACTTTTTAGCAAGATCCAATAGCTGTTTTCGATGATCAAAAGCGAAACCAAAAATCTCAGGTTCCTCTTTACTTCTAAAACTGACTCTATGAAGATGGTTTAAGGTTAAATCTGAACTTGGATTAGGTATTTTGGTAGCATTTTCTAGATAGTAGAATAATTCTACTTCCCCAGGAATTGCAGGCGCACATCCATGACGGGATACTACTAATGCCCCAGAAGCGTTTGCATAATTGGCACTTGTTTCAAGACTTTCCCCTCTTAGATAACCTCGAAGAAATCCTGACATAAATGCATCGCCAGCACCCAAAACATTAAGAATGTCCACTTGTTTTCCACGTATTACTTTGAAGTTATCTGCACTCTCTGGGATATCATTAGTAATAACGGTGCACCCTAATGGACCTAACTTTAAAACAATAATTGAATCACTCAGCTCTCTAATTTTAAATAGTGCGGAAATGGTATCTTCACTTCCACCTGCGATATGAATCTCTTCCTCAGTTCCAACAATAACATCACAGTAAGGAAGTATTGTTTGTAAGTGCTGACTGACATCATCGCTTGCTACAAATCGCGATTCACCATCACCCAGCTCTGTTAACCCCCAAAGCACAGGACGATAATCAATATCAACAATAACTTGAGTATCAGAGGCTTTCGCGTATTCAATTGCCTTCATACTCGTTTGATAAGTGCTGTCTGAAGAAAAATGTGTTCCAGTGATAAGCAAAGACCTGCTACTTGCGATATAGTCTTTAGTGAAATCATTTTCACTAATTGCCATATCAGCACAATCTTTGCGATAAAAAATAAGTGGAAAGGTTTCCTTATCCTGTATCCCTAAAACAACTAAACCAGTTAGTCTCTCTTTATCGGTAATGACATGTGAGGTGTCTACGCCAACGCTCTCTAGCTCATTACGAACAAATCGTCCCATATGTTCATTTCCAACACGAGTAAGCATGGCTGAATTAAGACCAAGTTTAGAGCAACCATAAGCTATATTTGCTGATGATCCCCCCAAATATTTGGCAAAACTACCCATATTTTCTAGGCTAGAGCCAATCTGTTGGCCATAAAAGTCTACAGCGGCCCTACCTAAACAAATAATATCAATTGACTTCATTATTTCTCAAGCATCCACTCATGTTTAGGATCATTATTAAATATCCATTGCCTTTTAGGGCCTGCCATTACATTCAAATAGTATGAATCGTATCCATGCGGAACACCAACTGGATGATATCCTTTTGGAACAAGAACAACACACTTATCCTCGACAGCCATTGTCTCATCAATGGATAAATCATCAGTATAAACCCTCTGAAAAGCAAACCCTTGAGGTGGGTTAACTCGATGATAATATGTTTCTTCTAAATAGGTCTCGACTGGGATATTGTCTGAATCATGCTTGTGAGGTGGGTAGCTAGACCAATTACCTGATGGCGTTTTAACCTCAACTACAAGGAGACTATCAGCCTTTTCTTGTTCTGGAAGTATATTACAAATAAATCTCTCATTACTCCCTTCACCTCTAACCTCGCTAGACATTTCATCAGGCTTAATATGTCTCGCTGGAAAGTTACCAAATCCAGGAGCAATTGCAATAGCTAACTCCAATTTAGTTAGAGCAGTAATTTTTATTTTGCTTTTATTTGGAGCATATATAGCATGAGGATTGATATCATCAAAAACACTCATCCTCTCTCCCACACTTTTAAACTCTTGCTCATCAACGCTTATATTCGCCATTCCAGATAAAATCACTAAACAGCATTCATTGGATTCGTCCTCCCAATCTAATAACTCGAATTCTTTAAGATCATGAGCTTCAAAACCTACAAAATCCCAATTTGCAGATTGGGGAGTAATTTTTTGATAACAACTACCTTTAATATTTTTTGGTCGACTTAATAATGACATTTAATTTCCTTGTTGATGATAGCCAATTGAAATACATATTGCTTGAACTAAACACATCGTTGCCCCCAAGGATCTAAATGTATGAATTTCAGCTTCATGAATACTAAATAAAAAATCCGCAAGATGTGCTATTGGATTTAACTCAGTATCAGTTAAGAGAATAACCTTTGAGTTAGCCTTTTTAGCAGCCTTAACTGCCTGAGTAGTATTTTCATTATATGGGTTATAAGTAATAGCAATAAATACTGTTTTTTCATCGAGCCAATTTGATAAGTTTTCTACTTCATTTGTATCATTAGTTATTCGGCATCTTATACCAAGATTATTCAACATATAGTAGAAATAATTGGCTACAGGTTGTGCTCTATTTGTGCCACATAAAATAACTTCACTTGCCTCACATAGTGCCAAAACTGAATCTTCTATTAAATCAATATCAGTATTTTCAGCAAGCAGTTGAGTTGCAGCAACATTACGTTTTGTAATATCATAAAAGATGTTGGACGAGTCTGTTGCAGTGTCACTTTCAGTGATATTTTTTACATCTGTAATTCGCTGCTGATAATTTATTGTTGTTTGAGCAATTCTTACTTTGAATAATGATTGTAATTCAGCAAATCCACTAAACCCAAAATGCTTTGCAAATCGAACTAGTGTTGACGGGTACACACCAATATCTGAAGCAATTACTGCAAGTGTATTAATTGCTAGATTTTGAGGCTGATCAATGATATAGAATGCAATCAACTTCATTTTCTTACTCAAGGAAGGGTAGCTTTCTTGAAGCAAATTATTTAATTCATTAATATTAGTGGGACTCATTCAATTACGAGTTATAAATTTTCTGGCAAGCCAGATTTAAGAGATTTTGTTGCAGCTTCTGCGATTTTTAAAGCAAGAACACCATCTGAAATATCCACACTTGGCTTAATGCCTTGATGATAGGACTCCATAAAATGAAGCAGCTCATTATGGTATGCCTTTTCATATCGCTCTAGAAAAAAATGCTTAGCTTTAGATTGGGTAATGCCATCGGCATTACTCAGAACTACTTTATCTTCTAACTCATTCTTAACCTGAAGCATGCCTTTCTCACCAAAAGCCTCAATCCTTTGATCATAACCAAAGGAAGCTTGTCGACCATTAAGAATAGTAACTATTGCCCCTTTTTTCATATTCATGATGACACTAGCTGTATCTACATCTCTAGCCTTTTTGATATCTTCATTATTGGCAGTTGCTGATACATAGATGCTATCCGGAGTATCACCTAAAATCCAACAGGCCATATCAAAATCATGAATCATCATATCGTGAAATAAACCACCAGAGCTTTGAATATAATCGATTGAAGGTGGCGCAGGATCATGGGAGGTGATCACCAATGATTGAATAGAGCCAATAAAATTTGAATCCACTTTGCTCTTTAAGTTTGCCATATTAGGATCAAATCGTCTATTAAACCCAAGCATGCAGACAATACCACTTTGCTCTACCAATTTAGCACAAGATTCTGCTCTTTTAAGACTAAGATCTATTGGCTTTTCGCAAAAAACTGGCTTACCAACTTCAGAGCACTTTTCTATTAAATCAGCATGGGTTGCGGTACTACTGGCAATAATGTAAGCATCAATGTCTTCATTGCTAAAAGCTTCATCAATTGTTAGAACTTGAGCACTATATTTTTTTGCCAAGTCCTCAGCTGCTGGTTGGTTAACATCAACTACAGAATGAAGAATTGCATTTTTTTCACTAGCAATAGCAATTGCATGAACAATTCCAATTCTACCAGCTCCAATTAAACATATATTCATGACTCATTCCTATTTTTTTAATTCTGACAATTCTTTATTGCCTGACATCAGGAGTTGTAATTCTTGAAAATCAATCTCACCGGCTTTTGCAGTTCCAAGAGTTTCGCCTCTAGATAAGACTGTAAACTTATCTCCAACAGCTAAAGCATGAGAAACATTATGAGAAATAAATACAACAGCAACACCTTTTTCTCGGACTCTTTCAATCGTTTTTAATACATTTGAAGTCTGATATACACCTAAAGCTGATGTTGGTTCATCCAGTATCAAAATCTTAGCTCCAAAAAACACAGCTCGTGCAATTGCTACAGTTTGTCTTTCGCCTCCTGATAGAGTTCCTATTGATTGGCCAGGATCCCTTAATTTAATTCCAATCTTATCCATTTCAGACATCAAAATTGAATCACATTTTTCAAAATCCATGAGTGTGACCGGTCCAACTTTTTTTGTTAATTCCCTACCAAGCCAAAAATTACGTGACACTGACATCAAAGGAATTAATGCTAAATCTTGATAAACTGTCGCAATCCCAACATCAATCGCTTCACGAGGGTTGTTGATTTCTATTTCTTTTCCATTAATATTAATCTTGCCTTTCGTTGGCTGATGTACGCCAGACATAATTTTAATAAAAGTTGATTTACCAGCTCCATTGTCACCGAGTAAACAATGACATTCACCTGCTTTTATAGAAATTGAGACTCCTTTTAGAGCGTCAACATTTCCGAAGCTTTTATGAATATCCTTAAGTTCCATTAGAGGTGAACTACTCATCATTTTGCTCCCGTTATTAACTTACGAACATGGGTATTAAGTATGACAGCTAGTAAAAGAAGCACACCTAGAAAAACTCTAAATAAGGAGCTTTCCACACCAATAAAGAATAAACCTTGTTGAACAACTCCAAATATTACAGCACCAAGTGCAGCTCCAATAACTGATCCATATCCTCCAGTTAGCAAAGCCCCCCCAATAACTACTGAAATAATTGCTTCAAACTCTTTGAGGACTCCTCTATCTGCAGAAGCTGATCCAAACTCCATAACCTGTGTCGTAGCGAAAACGGTTGCACAAAAAGCTGTAAATACAAACATTAGTATCTTAACTCTGTTCACTGGAACTCCAATGTGTTTTGCTGCTTGTGCGTCTCCACCAGAAGCATAAATCCAATTTCCAAAACGAGTTTTTGTTAATAAAAAATGAGCAAAAACAATTAATCCTAAAGCCCAGACCATCATCATTGGTATTCCAGAAACAACAGGCTGTCCAGCTTTTGTTCCTGCAACAAATGTTTGAATTATGCCTTGTTCAGCGAGCCATTGAAATACACCAGTGAAAATTTCTCCACCAAAAATCGGTGCCAACCAATCATCCTGAGCAACCTCAGTTACACCACCTATGATTGTTTTTTTTGTACTTATTATTGCAATAAAAATAGTTAGGCCTCTCAAGATATACAGAAAAGCTAAACTCACAATAAAAGAAGGTAGATTTGTACTGATAGTAATATAGCCTATCAATGCGCCTATAGCCATTGATATAGCAAAGGCTGAAATTATACTTAGCCAAACAGGCCAACCCCACACTACTGAGGTAACAGCAATAACTATCCCAGCAAAACCTATCATAGATCCAACAGATAGATCAAATTCTCCTGCAATCATTAATAGACAAGCACCTACTGCAATAATTATAAATTGAGACGAGACTATTCCCCAGTTCATTGAGCCCTCTAAGGAAAACATTCCTGTATCGCGAGCCACTAAAAAAAAGAAAAGGAATACTAATATAACTCCAACAATTGCACCAAGATCAGGCCTCAGCATAACAGTTCTAAAATTACTACGGAGATTTGAATTATTCTTTACATCATTTGACATGATTTAATCCACTGAATTTATATCTAATTTAAAAAAAAATGCTACTCACTTATTCTTTCTAAAGTGAGTAGCATTATTGAGATCAACTAACTTTTAACGGTAAACGCCTGCATATTGCTCAACTAAGCTAATATTACTCTTAGTGATAAATCCAGGGCCAGAGTTAATTGCGCCAGAAGGCCATACACCATATCTTGACATGTTAGTCAAGAAAACTACCGGCAAGTAGCCTTGGAGGTAAGGTTGCTGGTCAATTGCAAATGAAATTACACCTGACTTAACAGCAGCAGCAATTTCACCTGAAAGGTCAAAAGTTCCAAAGTACATATCTCCTGAGCGTCCCATATCATCAAGAGCTGATAGAGTTGGGTGAGCAGAAGTTGGACCTAAAGTAAGAATGGCGTCTGTATCAGGATGTGATCTAAGATGAGCCATAACTTTATTTTTAATTTCAGTTGGATCTTGACCTGAGTCAATCATTTGATCACCTAAATCAACACCAAGTGCGTCTGCATATCCCTGGCAACGATCAACTGAAACTGGATTGGTAAAAAAGTGATTAACACATAAAAACTTTGTTGCTCCAGCAGCTTTTGCTCTTTTACCAGCTCCAAAGCCAGCATCATACTCAGGCTGACCAATATGTGCTAATGCTCCTAGCATTTCAGACTGCTCACGAGTACCTGAGTTAATTGTTACAACTGGAATTCCTTTAGCAATAGCTGAAGTAATTGGACCTTTTAGGACATCATAATCAGCAATTGTAACAATAATTCCATCTGGATTACTTGCAGCAGCTTGCTCAACAATGCGAGCCATATCAGCAAGGTCTCCTGTAGTTGGGTTACGATAATCCACATCGACTCCCATTTGCTCACCTGCAATTCCTATTGCATTTTTAATTGTATTCCACCATGAATCAGAATCTGGCGCATGGCTGATTAGTACAAATTTCTCTCCAGATGCAACTGCAGCAGAACTGCCAAACATTGTTGCTCCAAAAAGAACAGACACTGCTAG
>CABWZI010000011.1 GCA_902509905.1 uncultured Gammaproteobacteria bacterium
CCGTCTATGCGGTCTCCGGTTGGACAGATTGCTGGCCCAACACCGTGATGCGTCTGATGAAAAATCTTACCTCAACCCGTAAAGGTCTGATTGGACCATGGTCGCATCTTTACCCAAATCGGGCAATGCCCGGACCAGGTGTTAATTTTCTAGATGAAATGCTTCGTTGGTTCGATCGCTGGTTAAAAGGCATCGAGAACGGAATAGAAGATGAACCGATGCTGACTTTATTCCGTCAGGAAGATGTCCCAGTTGATCCCTGCCATAATTGGCGTGATGGTGTTTGGCTTGACGCCCAGTCGTGGCCTGATGAAAGTCTAATGTATCGTGAGATTTGGCTGTCACCTGAGGGAACTTCAGATAGCCCTGCACAGGGCCAAATGTCAATAAATTCACCTCAATCAACTGGGATGATGAGTGGGGATTACATGCCAGGGTACGGAGATATTCGCAATGCGCAGATGCCTGGTGATCAACGCAATGAAGATGCTGGATCTTTATGTTTTGATATGCCGATCCAAAAAGTACCACTTGATATTATCGGAACAACTACTGCTGAATTCGAAGTGAGCAGCGATGCCGGTAATGGATTGTTGGCTGTCCGCCTGTGCGATGTTGCACAAGACGGATCATCTACTCTAATTACCTATGGTGTCATGAACCTCACACAGCGCGATGGGCGTGAAGTTCAAGCATCAGTTGTGCCTGATGAACGTTATCGCATTTCACTGACCCTAAATGATACGGCCTACCGTATTTTAAAAGGACATAAACTCAGGATTGCCGTTTCAAATGCAATGTGGCCAATAGCATGGCCTGTGGCAGATAAGCATAATTTAACAGTGCATTTGGCAGGTAGCCGGATCATTCTACCAAACGTCGAATTAAAGCAAAGCGATGACGACCGGGTCATATTTCAGCCCTCTCGAGTTGCTGAGACAAGTAAGGTTTCGGTTCTGGAGCCTGGTCTACCTAGTAGAACCATTCTTGAAGATCTAACTACAGGCAAGCGAACACTCACAATCCGCAATAATTTTGGAAAAACGCATCTAAGCAGTTCTGATCTTATGATTTCTGGCTTCACACAAGATCAGTTTGAAATCAGCGATACGGATGTCCATAGCGCCACTGCCAACTATCAGTTCTCTAAGAGGTACAAACGTGATGGATGGGATGTTGAAACTTTTGGGAAAATGACGATGACCTGCGATCAAGACGCATTCTTTCTGAGAGGCGAAGTTCGAGCATTAGAAGACGGCAAGGAGATCTGTTGCCGACGCTGGGATGAGCGTATTCCCAGAAAAGGATTTTGAACCGATTAACGGGATAAATTTGACGTGTTGGCTTATGCTATTCAAAGAATAATAGTCTCTATTCTGATTATTATTCTCGATGTTACGGCACTTTTTGGCATGATACAATGAACCGATGAATGGGAGAAATTTGACGTGTTAGCTTATGCTGTTCAAAGAATAATAGTCTCTATTCTGATTATTATTCTTGCTGTCACGGCGCTTTTTGTCATGATACAATTTGTACCAGGCGATCCAGCCAATGTGATGCTGGGTCCTCGTGCAACACCAGAACTGAAAGAGGCGCTTCGGGAACGGTTGCATCTGAACGATGCATTCATTGTGCAAGTCTATTACTTTTTTTCTGGACTAATGCAGGGTGATCTGGGTGTAGATTTGACGTCTAACCGTCCAGTTTTAGGTATTCTTATTGAACAGGCTCCCTTCACCGCGTCGCTTGTTGCATCAACCTTGTTGGTTACGCTTTTAGGTATCCCAATTGGAACCTATGCAGCGGTTCACAGAGATGGGTTTTTTGATAAGGCAAGCGGTGTGGTTTCTGTGTCGCTGATTGCGGTGCCACCAATTGTGATTGGCCTTTACCTCATTCTTTTCTTTTCAGTATCACTCCAGCTCCTCCCCGCTATCGGTGCTGGCGAAGGGTTTTGGGAAATTCTGTTGCATCTGGTGTTACCTACTCTTGCGATTGGACTAACATGGATAGGTTATGTTTCTCGACTTGTTCGGGCGTCTATGATTGAAGTTTTAGGTCAAAACCATGTCAAAACTGCCCGAGCCTTTGGCATCCCAAACCAACGTATCTTGCGTGCTTATGTGCTGCGCGTGGCTTTACCTGCCACCATCACTGTATTAGGCGTTAGCATCGGGTTTATACTATCGAGTGCGGTCATCGTCGAGATAGTCTTTTCCCGCCCTGGAATCGGAAAGCTGATGTACGATGCAGTTATAAGCCGAAACTATCCTGTTGTTATGGGGACAGTTTTGGCGAGTACGGTGTTCATCGTAACTGCCACCACTATTTCTGATCTGCTGAATGTGATGCTTGATCCCCGTACAAAGGACGAAAATTGATGGCAAAGAGAACAAACAAACACACAGGTCTGACTCGGGTTAGAAATGTCATTAGAAAATTGTGCTCAACGCCTCTTGGTTTGTTCAGTGTCATTATTGTTACCGCATTTTTTGTGGTCGGCATCACAGGTGATTGGATTGCACCATACGACCCCATCAAACTGGATATACGAGCCAAACTGCAAGGACCAAGTTCTGCGCATTGGCTTGGAACCGACCAAGTGGGTCGCGACGTGTTTTCCCGCCTGTTGGTTGGCACTAAAGTTGCTAGCTACCTCGCGGTTACGGCTGTGTCGATTTCTCTAGCAATCGGTATTTTTCTAGGAATGATCGCTGCTTTTACAAGTCGCTGGATTGATTGGTCTATGTTGTTGATTTTTGATACCGTCCGCTCTTTTCCAACACTCATGTTTGCATTAGCAGTGATCGCATTGTTTGGCCCCAGCATAAATACGATTATTGGAATTATCGTCATCTCGACCTTTCCATCATACGCACGACTGGTGCGCACCCAAGTCCTGTCGCTTCGTAGTATGGAATACATTGAAGCTCAGCGGGCAATGGGTACAAGATTACCCCGGATCTTGATGAGGCATATTTTTCCTAATGTGATCGGTCCGGTCATGATTGTTGCCAGCATGGACATTCCGCTTGTTATTGGTGTAGAAGCAGGTTTGAGCTTTCTTGGTCTTGGCGTTCGCCCCCCTACACCAAGTTGGGGTACCATCTTGAATGACGGCTTTTCGTTTATTCGTAACACACCTTGGATTGTCATTTCAGCAGGCTTGCCGCTTATCCTGACAACAGTCGCCTTCACAACTCTTGGGGAAAGGTTGCGCGATATACTTGATCCGAAACTCCGCAGATAGGTTTGAAAATGACTGAACATACTCCTCTTATTGAAATCAATGACTTAGCTATTAAATTTGGATCTCACACTGCCGTCAATAATGTAACGATGGATATCAGTCGTGGCAGAATAATGGGCCTAGTTGGCGAAAGTGGCAGTGGTAAATCCACCCTTGCAAATGCAATCATCGGCCTTCTTCCCTACGCGGCACAAATTTCACATGGATCAATTCATTTCGATGGTCGCAATCTGCAATCTTTTACGGCACAAGATTGGGGAAAAATACGAGGAAAAGATCTAGCCTATGTGTCCCAAGATCCGATGAGTGCATTAAACCCAACTCTTCGAATTGGCAAACAAATGCTGGATATCCAACATTTCAGCGAACAGAGCACCACTGAAAAGCTAGCGAATGCTTTAGCGGCACTTGAACAAGTTAGAATGCCCCAGGCACAAGCTCGTCTAAGTATGTACCCCCACGAGCTGTCTGGTGGACAAAAACAGAGAGTTTGCATCGCCATGGCAATTATGGCTAGACCAAAACTGCTAATCACAGATGAGGCTACCACTGCGTTGGATGCAACCCTTGAAGTTGAGATTGTTCGACTTCTGAAGGAATTACAAAAAGATATCGGTTGTTCAATGTTGTTTGTGACTCACCACTTAACAGTTGTGGAAGAGCTTTGTGATGATGTCACAATCATGCACCAAGGTGATATTAAAGAATGTGGAACAGTATCAGAGGTTTTTTCAAACCCTTCTGACAAATACACTAGTAACCTTTTGACTTGTGATCCTTCGAGGATTGAAGAAAAATGCCGCCGACTTCCAATCATGTTTAATTTAGGTTTAAAAGAACTGGCTGATCCTGAAATAGATCGCAAGCGGATCAACAATAAATCGCGTCCGCTCCTATCAATTCGCCACCTTGATGTTACTTTCCGTAAACCGCGTAGCCTAATTGATATACTAACTGGAAAGCCGAAACAAAGAGTTGAAGCTGTGAAAACAGCCTCTCTAGATATTGCACCCGGTGAAACTGTTGCACTTATTGGAGAAAGTGGATCGGGTAAATCCACACTGGCCCGCGCAGCATTTCGCCTTGTGCCATCTGAAAAAGGTGAAATATACTTTGATGGAACTGACTTGTTGTCCATCACAAATGCAGATATGCGCTCGTTCCGCAATGAAATGTCATTGATGATGCAAGATCCAATCGGTAGCCTTAACCCTCGTATACCGGTTGGAACTTCGGTGATTGAACCTTTGATCGTTTCGGAAAAAGCAAGTGGTCTAAATTTACGAGACGAGGCTATCCATCTGTTGGAATTGGTGGGGTTGTCAGCGGATTTCGTGGATCGTTATCCTCATGAGATGTCCGGTGGTCAGGCTCGACGCGTAGGAGTGGCCCGTGCTTTGGCATTGCGTCCAAAAATGATTATTGCTGACGAACCCACTGCAGGCCTTGATGTGTCTATTCAGGGAGAGATATTCAATCTGCTTGCAGAATTACGCGAAAGTATGTCATTGTCAATTCTGATTATTACTCACAACCTTCATGTCGTCAGACATTTGGCAGATCGTATGGTGATTATGTATCACGGCGAAATAGTCGAAACTGGAACTACCGAGAATGTCATTCGCGCACCGAAACACGCATACACAAAGGTACTATTAGAAGCCAATTTACAAGCAAAGTATGGTGTGTAACATAACACTGTGAACTTTTGAGTCTTTCCCTCGCATATATATACTGATTAAATAGGCTTTATATCGATACTTTAAGAATATTAGTGAGATGTAATGAGAACTATATTTGGTGGAGGGAATGGGATTCAATAAAACCCATTAAATCCCTTATTTAAAGGACTTTATCTTATATTTAAAAAATTCTACTCACAAATCTACTCAAATTATTAATGATTTTATGATTAGAAACTATAATAGGTTACAATGAGCCTGATTGTTAAATTAAGTAATTGATGAAAGTATTTATAAAATCTGACGCACATGCAAATCTAGACTCGCTTTCATTTAGATATGGTTTTTATTTTGTCGAAGATACTTATATCAACTTAATAAATCCTACAGAAGTTACAGATAAAAAAATTCATGAGTCGCACAAAAGGTATGCATTCAGGGCAACCTTTAATCTTCCCAATGGCAATAAAAATTTGCAGGGAATTTTTATATTACTAAGGAAAGATAATACCGTTATAACAATTATTAGAGAAGGTAAAGCTTTTAATGCTGAAGAGAAACTATCAGAAACAATAAAAAAAATACGAGAGGATGGAGACATAACTCCTGATGATATTGTTGAAATGAATAAACAAAATCTCAAAGATAGTGCTCAACTAACTACCTATCTAGGCAATCTAATTGGAAATAAGAAAGTTAAGTTAGCTCAAGATGCTGCCGATCAAAAAATTAATAGGTTAGCGGAAGCTCTTAAAAATACTGCTGATCGAGCTAAAAGAGCTGAATTAGAGCTGCAAACAGTTAAAGATGAGCTTGATAGATATAGAAATATTGAATTAGAAGCTGAGAAAGAAGGAGATACTCAAGTATTAGCGAAGGCAAAAGTTCTTTTAGAAGTAAATGAAAGCGTAATAAGAGGTCCTTCATCTTGCACTGAATTGGTTATGGATGACAATACAAGGCTTTATATGAAAACAAGTACTTTTGACCCTCATCTAACTATAACGGCTATAGCAAAATCACTTGTTGGCAAAAAGGTAAAAACTTCCTGCTGGGACCCACTTAACGAACCGGGAAAATGGTCAAATCGGGGCTACTTTAGAAATGTTTATGAGTTAAATGATGAAGATTTTGATTAATATGGCTTTCAAATATGGATGGTAAAGATTTTAATAAATTGACAACCGAATATACTGAGAAGCATTTAAAAGATTCAGAAACTTTTAAAAATCATCTTGAGGATTTAGAGAAGACCCTTATTGATGCTAAGAACCATCACAAACCTATGCCTCAGTGGCAAAAATTGGCTCTTATGGCAGCTGATATGGTTATTGATATTACCGAGCAAGATAAGATAAAGTCATTAGCTTTATCAGGAAATAATGCTTCTGAATTGACTTTAGGTGTTAGTTATCTTGAAGGTGTTCATGTTAGTATAAATTTCAAGAAAGCCTTGTTCTGGCTAACCCGTGCTTCAAAAAATGATTTACCAATGGCTCATTTTTGTATTGGGGTTATTTATTACGAAGGTTTGGGTGTTGGCCGTGATTTTAATATTTCAATTAATTCATTCAAAAAATCTATAGAGCTTGGAATTGCTAATGAGCCTGGCTATTCCGGATGGAATGGCATTATTGCTGAAGCATTTATTGGAGACATGTATTTTTTCGGAGGAAATGGCATACTTCAAGATAATAATGCAGCTTTAACTTGGCTTGCTCCAGCTGCTGAATTAAATGATATGAAGGCTCAATCATTATTAGCAGAAATGTATTTTTTTGGAGATAGATCTTTAATTAAAAATCTTGATGAGGCCTTTACTTGGTATTTAAAAGCAGCAGAGCAGGGTGAAACTGTTGCGCAAACAATGTTGGGTTATATGTATCAATATGGACAAGGCACCTCTCTAGATTATAAAGAGGCGCTTAAATGGAATAGCTTGGCTTTAGATAAAAATAGTATTACTGCAGCAAAAAATTTAGCTGTAATGTATCGTAATGGACATGGTGTAACGAAAAATGAAGAGATGTGCTTTAGTCTCAATTTAAAAGCTGCCAAATCCGGTGATGTAGATGCCCAACTCCAAGTTATGGGTAGTTATGTTCATGGAAATGGAGTGGCTATTTCAAAAAAAGATGCTGCATACTGGTGTAATTTGGCACGTGAAAAAGGCTCGCCTGCTGCTGAAGCATACTGGGAAAGTTTTGAATTATCTAAATATGAATAAAATAATAATATGAGTTTATATAGAATTAATTGTGTTCATATTGATAGCAAGGAAGAATTTTATTTTCGAATGGCAATTGATGCAATAGATTTAACCGCTATTCAAAGTCAAGCAGAATCAGAAGCTCTTTTACAGGGAGCCAAGGTTGTATCTATTTCGGAAGAGCCAGCTAATATAAATTTTGCTGAGACTCTTGAGTATGTGAGCATGGAGATTTGGCATAGTCGCCATCCTGAAAGACTTCCCCTTGATTGGGAGTCAGAATATTTAGTGCAAGAGATGCTGAGTTGGTTGTCCGAAGAAGATGGCTATAAAAGTGTAAGAAAGGAAGTAGACATAATTGAAGAATATGGCCTGCCAACTGAGTGGAGTGAAGAACTAAAACCCATGATAGAATTCTTAAAAAAATCACTTACTGGTGTCGGAGACTATCTAGATACTTAGCTATAGCTTCATCACGAACGTGGAATTTAGCATATTGTCATGAACAAAATTATATTAACTACAGATATTTTAGTGCCTACATTTTCACTAGTAATGATTATGGTTTGCATTGTTGCATCAACAATTGGAATAAATTCTTTAATGAAAGGTAGAGTTATCAACTTCCTTCTAAATAAAAAACTACTCTTAATAACTGCATCAATCATATCGGCTCACTTAGTTTTTGCTTTTATGATGATTGATGAATATAACCGTGGTTGGGGTCAGGTATTTGAATTTGCTTACTTCATAGTCTTAATTTTCGCAGTAGCAAAATACACACCAGAACTGGTATTACATCTTAAAAAGATTCACCTAAGCAACCTAGAGGATTCTGAAGATCAAGAATCAAGGAAAGCTGATTGAACAAACTACTCTAAAGTATTCACCAGAGGATATTGCAGGGGAGATGAACTAGGTCAAAAGATAGCTCTTTAAATGGATTACAAACTAACTACTATGACAATGGTCAGATATTAGTTGAGATGTATTATAAAGATGCGATGTGTGTATGCGGAGATTGTTAAATAATGTAAAAAACAGCCCCTTCTTTTTAGCTTGACGATTTAGTAATCGCATCATGAATGTTTGCCAAATTAAATAAAACAACATTAAGAGTATCAGCTAATTCCTTCACCTCTTCTTTACTAAAGTCTTTTCTTAAGCCAGAAATATTCGCATGAGCAGCTTCATTTCTTTTTGAATACAGTTTATTAATCAACTCTGATTTGATTAATTTTTGAATTTCATTGCGAATTAAGTCATTCTTGACATAGCGGTTTTTTACATCTCTAAGAAGAGTGTCTATATTGACTATTTGCTTAGATAAATTAATATCCTGAATTCTATCTAAATCAGTTTGCATATCGACCAATGCATTACCAGTCTCTTTGAAGGCATCTATTAATCTTTTTTTATTTCTCTCTTTTTCATTTTCCTCAGAAGTATAAAAATAAATTAAGTGTTTTTTTAATTTCTCAAAATGATTATTTAGAATATCAATACGCTCCATACTTTGCTTATTTAAGTTAACGCCCCAAGACTTAACTAAGGTATAAATCACATACTCTAAAGTTCGACCTATTCTTAAAACAGCTGTTGTATAGTGTTTGCTTTCAAATTCTTCCTCAAAATCACTTACTTCTTTAACAAGTATATCAAAGCTATCGTTGCTCATAAACGTCTGAAAAGAGCCTAATACATCACTAAACAAACCGTCTTTTATGGGCTTTCTATTAAAAATGCTATCATCTAAAAAATCTTTATTCTGATTAGCATCTTTTATTTTAGGGAGAACTTCTTTTATAAGATCAAAGATTTCATCAGCCTCTCTATCAATTTCCTTTCTCACTGATGATTTGGCATTTTTAAGGTCTGTTAAATGGTGCTTGTAATATTCAACATCTGATACCAACTTATTTATTTTTATTTGACTTTCCTCTATTGCCTTATAAGTCTTATCAGAGCTATCACCAGAGGAATATTTGTCCAGTAAATTTGAATTATATTTAAGTAAATTAATCAATTCATCTTCAGTATCTTGAAGAATTTCCTCCTCATGAGCTTTTTCGTTTTCAATGGCAATTAATTGATGTTGATATCGCATTATCTCTAAGTCTTTGAGTGCTTTTGCTTCTGAAGCGATAAGAAGTTTTATCTGTCTGGCAAGTTTTATTTCAGGCTTATCAATATCTTTTTCAATAGTAAGAAATTCTATAGGTAAAGACCCAAATATATTTTTTTGCGATTGAGTTAGTTCATCAAAAGTAATGAGATAAAGGGAAACAGAGTGATTAAATGCAGAATAAAGATTTGTTAACTGACTCGACATTCTTTTGAGATGCATCACAGCACCAATATTCTGCTTTATTTCTAGAATAACCCTAATTGGAGCACTTATAAATAAATCAGCCCGAAATTTTGTTCCAGGAATATTATATGAATAGTGAAAATTTATCCCAAGCTTTAAAAGCTCATCCCCAAGCTTTTTTTCAAATTCCTGAGATTTTTGATATTGATTCATTAAATTTATTTAGGATAAATTCAAAGAAAGTGATTTACCTAATTTTTCAACTATCCCTACAACAAGGGCATTACCCATAAAAAATGCTCTCTTAGTATCACCAGCTCCCTCAGTATGCCTGTCAGGAAACATATTTAATCTTTCGAGCTCAATTGGAGTTAATCTTCTGAGCTTGCCAGATTGAGTTTCCACCACATGTTTAAACCTTGAAGGCGAACGACCACCCTCGCCTGTAATGATAGTTCTTGACGGCTTATCTAAAGAATCTGGGAAGCCAACTGGTCCCTCATTATAGCTGTACTCATGCCCATCCTTTGTACTTCGTTTTTCTCTTTTTGCCCCCTTCAGGTATTCCCACTTCTCTAAATCTGTGCCTGAAATAAAGTACTCACTTGGTATTTCTTTTTCATCCAAAATAATATCTTTAAGGGTTGTAAATTTGCCATCATATTGAGGAATACCTTTACTCGTAAATACGTTACGATTCAACATAATTCCTGCATTAGAAAAAGGCCTTCTAACTGAGTTAAAATCATTGATATTTTCTGAAATATCTTCTAATTCGCCATCAATTTTCCATGTGTCAAAAAACATCTCATCAAACCGCATTGGAAATGCCTGTTGCATAATGCCTCCATCAGTTACCCAATTAGAGGTATCTTCAAGACTAGAAATATTTGAGTGCATTTCTGTATCAAGCTTATACGCCATGATATAAACCCTTCTTCTTCGTTGTGGCATACCGTATTCTGCAGCATTAATCACTCGCCATTCAACAGCATAGCCCAAGTCAGAGAGTGAGGCAATCATAATTGCAAAGTCTCTTCCCCTTTGTCTTGTTGGAGATTTCAGCAATCTGTCAACATTTTCCAGCATTAGGAAACGGGGCGCATCTTTACCCTTTTTCTTTAAAATAGCATGTATCGACCACCATAACACTCCCTTTTTCCCCCTTAATCCTTCTGCATGACTTAAGGTTCTGGCAACAGAATAATCTTGACATGGGAATCCTCCGACTAGCAGGTCATGATTGGGTATTGATTCGAAGTCATCTTTAATGACTTTTGCTATATCTTCACTGCTATGATTATTATCATGAGGCCATCTAAGTTTATAGACATCAGAGGCATGCTGTAGCTTCGTGGAGGGCTCCCACTGGTTGCTCCATACTATTTTGAACCTCTGATTTGACTTTGTATTATTAGCCTCAAGACCAAGTCTAAAACCACCAACACCAGCAAATAATTCGATTACTTTAAGCACGTTTAATTATTATTTTGAGAATAAATTAATTATAGATTAAGTAAGCTAGATATCAACTTAGAAATGGATAATTATATTGCTTAAAAAGATTAGGTTCTTCTTGAATAAGCTTGTCCAAGTTCACAAGAAGATTAATGGGTCTTTCATTGAGTTGAGGCGAGATACTTAGAGAGATTATACGATTCAAATTACCTGGTAAACAATTAAAGCCGTACCTATTTTCTTTTATTAAAAATAAATCATCCTTGAAATCATGAGATTGGTTTAATTTCAAAACTATATTTTTAAGAAAGTCATCATTTAAGCCAAACTTCAATAAGTAACTCTTGAATTTTTTTAAATTAATTAGATCCATTTTAAATGAATCAATATGTCTTCTTTTCGAGCCAAATATGTGCCTAAAAAAGAAATAATGTGTCGACTTTTTATTGGAGTCTAGAAACCAGCCTATTTTTGGAATATTGTATTTAGAATATTCTAATTCAAATATAAAAGTTGGTAACGTTTTGTTGAAGTAATTGAGTTGAGATTTTTCGTCAATCAAATACTCCTCGCCAGTTCTTCTATTTTTAATAATTAAATCAATACCTTTATATTGATTATCCAAATCACTTATTCGCTCAAAAGTATATTTGTTCTCTGGGAACTTAATATTCAATCTATCAATAAACTCAGGGTAGAAATCTTTATCTAGCATTGATGAGAACCAATTCTCACTTTGAATATCTTCTTTAAATTTTGAGTTATTCATTTCTATAATGAGACTGGAAAAATGTTATAAAAAACTATTTTCTATCCAATAATTCTCTCATAAACTTAGTTTTAAAACAGAAAGCTCTTTGTTTGGCTTTTGGGCCACATGATTGAGAACGATAAGACTTTGCCGCTGTTGATCCTTTAGTGCAAGCTCCTAAATATTTGGTATCACTTTCAGATAGTAAATGAGCCTTGCAATTCTTAATCTTATTAACGATTATATTCCAATCTTTTTCAAATTGTATGACGTCATCTGGATTCTTAAAAATATCAAAAATTTGCACATCAAAAATCTTATAGTCCAATAGGTTGATGCTTTCATTCATCGGGTCGATATATCTGATTAGTAATGTATATCTATTTTTCTCTAGAAATGATGAAGACTCCCAGGACTCATGAACAATATTCACATAGTTGATAATGTTACAAACAAGCCTCTCTTTTGGTCTCAATTGGCCATTATTAATATATTTAATAGGTGTGACTTTAAGCTCTAAATCACACGGAAAATCAGCCTCTGAAGCAGAATTTAAGTCATATCTAAAATAAAATTTTTCTATATTATGTCCTAACTTACCCTTATTTCCTGGATTTGCAAGAATATTAGATTCAATCAAATCAATCTCTTCTTTCGGAAGGAACTCCCTAAGCGTCTTCCTCTCAAGTCGCTTTGCATATTCCAGAATGGATCTTTGACTATACTCATCAAAATGATGAGAATTATTATTCAATAAGTCGCTCATAATGCGCAATATTAGCGCACTTTTAGCTCAAAGTGGACTTAATTCAGATTTATTTAGCCCATTTAAATGTACTCTTATCTCTCTTTTCATTAATCAAAAAATTACGCGTTCGCATTATATTTTCAATTTCGGCAAGAGAAATACCGTCTTTATAGAGAATAGCAACTTCTTTTGCTGTTAATGGCATCCAGTAGCTCCACATGGGGTCTTCTTGCCACCACCCAGAACTTCCTAAATCCATATATTCTTCAAGGTAAGGCTGTTTACAGTAACAACACTCACTTATAAAGAAAGCACTTTCATTTTTGTCATATATAGTTTTAATCTTCTTAAATGGCAAGCTATCGAAATCAGTATCTGTTTTGGGAGTTGCTAAACATTTGGGACAGCCTAAATCATCTCTAAATTCGCTCATAAAAACTAATCCTTATCATTAATCGCTTTAGTAAACTTACTAAACGACTTTAGGTATTTAATGTCAGCTTTGCGTTCAGCTTCTAGAAACTCAGTCATTTCATTGATGCTGTCAATATGTCTCTGAATTTCAACCTGTCTTTCAGCTTCAGAAAGAGTAGAAAACCATTCAGCTTCTGCACCACGTGGACGTGAACCTCGACTATCTTTGACCACGTCTAAATAAAAATAAAAATCTGCTTGTGTGTTTTTATCAATATACATTATTTAACCCTATTTTTTCATTGTAACAAAACCATATGAAATAGTCACATGTGCCCAGCTTACATCCAACAAATAAGTGATTAGATATTGGATTTGTTCTCTCTTAATTGAGTCAAATTTCCTTATATCTATTGGATTGCCCTCACCATCAAGCAAGTTCTTCGATTGAAAGTTTAAAGCGGGTGCTGTGTACTTATGTCTATCCTCAGGGTTTTTGATTCTAGCCATTAGCATTCCATTTGTAGAAAAAGCTCCAAAATAGTGACTTAAGAAGTAATCCTCCACATACACCTCTTCACCTAGAACGTCTGTGAATAGATTAGTAAAGCTATTAAAGCCATTTTCATTAGGCTTCATGAGATTATTAGCTGTGTTTCTAAGGCACTCAGACCAAGCCTCATCGATGCTCATATTATGCTTTTCAGCATAATCATGAACAGAATCAATAAGCTTTCCCTGACCTGGTGGTCCTATGATGATATCTAAGTGGTCTTTATCAGATTGGTTTTGGTATGACATACCTACCTCCTTTTTAGTGTTTTAAGGGAAATCCTTAGGTACACAATATGGAACAAATACCTGGTTCTTAAGGGGAACTAAGCCATAACTAGTTTAATTATATCAGCATTTAAATAATCAGAGTGACCTGCAGTACTCCATCCTTTCTGCAGCATCCGAGGAACCTCTAAACATACAATCAAGATAAGAGAAATCAATAAACCAATCAGCAATTAGAAAAAGAATTATGGGAATAGAGAAAACAATCAAGTATGAAATCCCTAATTTACGTCTATCAGTTCTTATTAGGCTGATGCCATAAAAAAGAGTAAACGCCCATAGAAGCAAGAAGATTATTATTAGCATTTAAATACTTTCTATAGGCTTTTCTTTCTTATTTTGCTTTTTCCTGGCTTTATCTCTACCGACTCTAATACTGTCTTTGAAGTCCCATATAAAGCGTCTTTTATCCTGCTCAAGATGTCGCTTAAAGTTATTTTTTATCTTATTGCGAAAGTTTGATGAGTCATAAAGATAAGGCTCATTCTCTCTATGCTCAGTCTCTCGTTGAGATTTCCTGACATAAGAAATGATTTGAAGATAGTAAACCGGGAAAAACCATGCAGCAGAGTTTACAAATAAAATCAAAAAAACAAAATGAATATGTCCAAACCATCCATCAAAACCAAATTCTCTTACTCCATGCGTATCTGTAATATATGCAATTACTAAAAATAATGACAGCCAAAAAACTGACCAAAATAAGATTGATGAAAAGATACTTAATTTATTCATCTAACTTTTACCATCAACACCATATTGCTCTATCCAATCAAGCTCAGCAAGTTTGTTAAGATATTTGCGGTGTCTATTTTTGTGAGATTTCCATATTACTTCGATAGGGTAAACCATAAGAAGTAAAGGTGCGATTATAAAAATATTCTCAGTGAATAATTTCTCAGCAATAAATGCTTGTTCAGGTGTAATTCTTTTGAAAATCATCCATGCCAGATAATAAAAAGCACAAACTAATAATAAGCCTATAAATGCACCTAATAGATAGGATAGTTTTAATTTCATAATTAGATTATAAGTCAGCTTGAACTAAACTCCAAGCATTGTTTCTTTAATCTACTATGTTCCATTCCCTCATATAGCAATTCTCAACTCCAGTTTCAGATTTTTCACAATAAAGGTGCTGTCCATTCTCATCTGCCAAAATCCCAGCCATAGTAAAAGTCCAGAGCATCAGTATGACAGCAAAGAAACTCATAACTGCAAAAAGAATCGAGTCTGCAATAGAAACCAACCACGCAAAAAAATTTATTATTACACTCACTTAAAAGTTTTTCTCGAGCACTTCAATTGCATCTTTAAACCCTAGATTTGCTGACTTCTCAAACCAAGCCTTAGCAATATCCATATCCTGCATTAAGCCCTCAGAACTCATTAGTCCTCTTGCATTAATCCATCCGAGGTTAAACTGCGCCATAGCGTTTCCATTATTAGCAGCAACCTCCATCTCTGCCAATACATCTCTAAACTCATTTTCATAGAGTGTTGCTAAGTTCGCATAAGCATCTTCGCTTCCATTAAAGGTTGCCCTCTCAAACCAATATATCATCTCCACAATGTCCTCTACTGAGTCATTCTTCCAGCCAGCAGCGAGTCGCCAACCTAAATCGTATTGAGCGAATGGATTGTTATTCTCGGCAGCTCTCATGAGCCACATCTCACCAAGCTCTGGAATATTTAAGGCGTTAGGGTCTCTGAAATACATTGAAAGCACATACTGCGCTGTAGAGTCACCTTTATTAGCTAAATCAACAATGAGGTTTGATGCTCTTACAAACTCACCTTGTCTAGCCATTGCAAGGCTGTCATCGATAAGATAGCTATCGTCCTCAGCAAAGATAGATTGAGAACATAGAACGAGTAATATTAGTAGTTTTCTAAAAATAATCTTTCCTTTTCAGTTAGTTCCCATTTGCATACAGTGGCTTGAAGTATTTCGTTCAGATACTCTTCTTGAGTCATTTCAGCTATATTATTGATAATTGGCATCATTTGTTCTTGACTGGCGGATACGCTTAAAGAGGTTAGACAGAAAAGTAGTAGTAGTCGTTTCATTAATCGCCAAGTTTATAACGAGCACTCAAAGGAAATTAGGAGAGGCACCTTTGATGTGAGAATGCTCGCTATTCAATCTAATCTCACTTTAGAATTAGGAGAAGAACAAACACAATTCTATAAAGTAAGCTCCATTGATTTGTGTTTTGTTAGTGAATTTATGGTGTAGATTAAACCATAGTCTCAAAAATGATTTATGTATTTATTTATACCACTAAACTAAATCCATAAAGCCTACCAAAACAAATAGCACCAAATGAAAAATCACAGACATCAACAAGACCTTGTTACTTATGAATTTAGAGTCTTTTCGAACGGGAGCAACATTTATCTTCATATCATTTCGGCGGTAATGACATATCTCAAGGGCCCTCTAGCCAAAACAGCATCAAACGGATAGCAAGTAATCAGTTTGAGCTCATCTTGGTCTGAATGAATAGTTATGTCTTGCTTTGTCGCATCAATAATCTTAATATCACTCACTCGATAGCTTGCTGTCTTGTTGTTACGATCGGTCAGCTCAAAAACGTCACTGAGTGATACGTCTTGTAAAAATTCAAAGTGAGTGTCTCTGTGCGCTGAA
Organism: uncultured Gammaproteobacteria bacterium; assembly: GCA_902509905.1. Classification (GTDB taxonomy): domain Bacteria; phylum Pseudomonadota; class Gammaproteobacteria; order PS1; family Pseudothioglobaceae; genus Pseudothioglobus. The sequence goes on from CABWZI010000011.1 coordinate 16,320, forward strand.
ATAACAGTGGTGCCTCCCTGGTTTGGCATGTAACTAAACAAGTTATGTCCTGGAGCAAATGCGAGTGAGTTGCCCTTGTCACCAGAGAGAACAATGAGCTCTTGTTTGTGCTTATTAGAGCTCAGCTTCATGACCGGATGCATATCGGCCCATTTCCAGGGCTTGTGCGCCTCTCCTGAGCGAATTGAGTCATTCCAAGCATCATTAATCAGATACTGGGCCAAGACCGCTTTTGCAGGAATATAGGCCCCGTATGCAAAAAAACTTAGTCCTAAAACGGCTACAAACAATATCAGTCTCTTCATAGCAATACTCTTCGACGAAGAGCAAACGCAAACAGTAACAAAGACAACCCGATATACATCAACAACTCAGAATAAGTTGCCGTTTGAGAGGCTTGAGCAAGTTTGACTGGTGAAGATGATTTAAGTGCTAATTCAGCTCTCAGTTCAGCTTCAAATTCAGCAATCTCTAGCTCAGCAAGTAATTCCGACATAAGCGCTGATTCATAGGCTAATGCCTTGTTTGCTGCTTGCATTGCTACTGGTGTCTTGTATCCATATTGATTAGCTGATTTAGACATTGAAGCAGCAGAATTTTGAGTAGAGAGTTTTGCCATAAATTCTTGAAGTAAATCATCCCTATTTTGAAGATTGCCGTCACTATCAATTTTAATTTCATCTTCCATGCCATCAGCCTTCGCTTTTTTAATAATAGCTTGATTAATTAACTTTTCGGACTCTGGTCGGACCGGAGTAACATCAACTGCAACAAGAGAAGTGAAGCGAGAGACAAGGTGATACTCTAGTGCGAGGTCTGTAACATCTCTTCTAGATAATTTTTCGACTCTCGTGGTGTAAGCGTTGTCATGAATATCGGTTAGCAGATCGATCTTTCTGCGAGCCCAGAAAATATCAATACCTTTAGTATTCTCTAAGGTATCAATAGTGATATTTTGATTAAAATTACCATTAATCGTTTTGCCGGTAATTTTCAGAGAATCAGGAAGCGCATTCATTTTGAAGGCTGCAGTTATGGTCTCACCAGCATAAAGGTCATAAATCACGTCCTTGGCAAGCTCAGCGTTGATTTCCGTTGGGAAATGAACCTTTATGTCGGTGAGTGCGGGTGACTCTAACTTTTCAAAGAGTCTATTCATTTTCTGACTCACCTCTTTCTGGCTTCCTATGTAAGTGAACGCACCCCTTCCAAAATCTGCGAGTTTAGTTAATAAATAAGAATTAGGAGCTGAGCCAATACCAATCGTAAAGAATCGGTCGTTATCTATATCAAATTCAACGGTATTGAATATTGCACCTTCGTTGCCTGACTGACCATCCGTAATAAAGACGATTTGACGCAAGTAATTCTTTGATTCTGAGTCTCTTGATTTGAGAGCAAATTTGATAGGCGCAAGCATCTCTGTCCCGCCATCAGCATCAATCTTTCTGATGAAGCGCTTGGCTTCATTGAGATGGGAATTATTAGCTAGCATTGCTGACTCAAAGAGTGGCTCAAATCCACTATCAAAATCGATGATATTGAATCGGTCACTTGGATTTAGTCTTTTCAAGGCAGCGTTCAGTGAGTCTTTGGCTTGCTTAATCGAGCTGCCGCTCATAGAGCCTGAGGAATCAATAATAAAGACGAGCTCTCGAGGCCTCTCGCTCTTTTTAAATACATCGTTTTTGGGAGGTATTGCCATTAGCATGAGATAGATGCTGTTATCGTTTTCTTGAGCAAATAGCGCCACCTCTGGCTCGTGAGACATGTTTGCAGACCAGGTTAGCTCAAAGTCACGATCAAGTTGAGATGCTTCAGCCAAAGAAATATACTTAGTCGTCTGATTAAGGCTCTCCGTATTTATCTTATGGTATGTCGAATTTAATGAGGCAAGATCAAATCCTGCAGACAGATTAATATCAATTGTTACTGGTAGATAGGTTTCAAAATTCTCGTCAATGAGTTCGCGAACATGGTTCTCACTAATCGGAGTTATTTCAGAAGCATCACTAACCTGCACTGTGTTATTAGAAACTCCCATCGAATCCTCTGGAGTATATGTTGGCGTTCCAGGAATGTATCGGTCACCAACCACCATTGGGAATCTAATTGAGTATTTATTGTTTTCAATACTAACAGCTTGCTGGTATTCAATAGCCACTTTAATTGTACCTCCTGGGGCTATATTGGCGACCTTGGTGGTAAAGATGTTGGGTCTCTGTTGTTCTACTAGTGAAGCACTTTTGCCTTCACTCTTAGCTTTTTCGTAAATCTTTTTGGCCTCCTCCTTCTCTTTAATCTGACCCTCAATCACTCTCTCATCAATATACATTCTGAGCTGATCAACGGCGGAGTCTTCAGGCAAAGGGAACACATAGACACCTTCTGCCCACATATCTGATGGGTTGGTAAAAACTTGTTCAACGATAACTCTATTAATGTTTCCGGTAATATCCATCTGTACTTTGGTGTCGAGTGCGATCTGCATAAAGGAGGTGTCGTCATCGAACTTAAAGATCATGGAGCCTGATTCGGCATCGTTGACTGGGTTAGATTGTTTGTCTTGAGAGTTGGAACTTGCGATTGCAAGGTTTGTAGAGAGAAGTAAAAAAATTGAGATGAGAGTTGTGGTAAATGGTTTAGGTTTTGGCGGGGTCATAGTGTCCTATATTTGTGGAGTTAGGATATTGTGATACAAATCAATAGCTTAAGAATATAGGTTTGATGTTTAGTTGGTGTTTTTTAGGTGAAAAATGAACCGTAAATTTGCAAGATAGCAGAATTCAAAGCAGGATAAATATCAATATTTAAGGATATTCTTTTTAGTTTTTTCTAACTCTTTCTCGAAAGTAATACGCTCTTCACTAGTTTGCGACTGAAAAAGCTCTAGGTTAATTCTTTCCATGCATCTTCAGCATTTTGATGGCCTTGAAGGCGAGCCCTATCAATATAGTTAACTCCATCTTCATAGCTCATATCCATTACCAAACCCTGCAAACAGGCCATACCAAGCAAATATTCTGAATGAGGAACCCTTTGCTTTGCAGATTTTTTTAGCCAATAAACACCTAGGTCTATGTCCTTTTCCACATTCTTTCCGAAATAATATTCCTGCCCTAAATTATATTGGGCTATAGGGTGACCCTTTTTAGCTAGTGAGTTCCACTCTTTTATAGCTGTTTTATAATCACCATCAGCCATAGCATTTTGGGCTTTCATAAAAGTTTCATGGCCCAATTCCTGCTCAGAAATCTTAGTTAAACCATCCTCATATTTGACTTTCCATTTGTCTTTTTTATTCATGAAAATGATTATAAGTCAATTTGAACTTAAGCAAACTAAAAAACATAGTTTTAACACTTCTTGTTGCTTAAGCAACTAAGACTCACTTCTTACTAACGCGTCACTTCGTTCCTTGTTGAGCTATACGCTCTTTTGTTTATCAATTAACGTATGGCACAATATAAAGGTGTTTAATATTTAGTCAAGGGAATTACCATAATAGGCTTAATATTTGACCCTATTCTAAGGGAATCTGTTTATTTTATAATCAACAATAGTTTGGTAATTAAACCTATTATTAGGTTAATAGGTTTGATTTTAGGTATTGGTTTTATAAATTTTTTTAATATCACGCTTAAACTGAATATCCCTATCTTTTTTTATTTTATAGTCGGGATTTTTACCATTCTTCCAATAATGAAGCGGCAATTGATTTTCAGGGTAGTGTGCATACCTTATCTCCCCATTCCTCTCCTTAAGATGATTCATTGGATAGAAGGTAAGCGCGTATAAAGTGGGAAGTTTTTTTCCACCAAAACTCCTTCCACCATAAGCATTAATAACTATAAAGCCTTTAATATATAGCTCATCTCTTGAGCTGTACATTGTATTCTTAGTAATCCACGGACCAAGAGTCGACTGAGTAATAGCCAGGTTACCATTATTATAAAACTTATAAAAAAAGGTAAGAATGGTCAATAATTTTGCTGAGTTGCCATTGAGAGATTTATAGGCTGCACTTTCGACTACTTGAACTGGTATACCGGCAAATCTTCCCTTATTTTTATGTTTACTTCTCGCCATTTTGACTAGATACATTTCCTCTAATATTAATTCGCTCTTTTAGAAAATCCAGTATTTCCTGCTCTAACCATCCTGATGAACGCTGGGCTAACTTTATTGGCTTAGGAAATCTGCCTTGAGAGGCCAATCGGTAGATTGATGAAACACTTAGGGATGTCATATTCTTAACCTCCTTCAACTTTATAATTTTGATTGTCATAAACCACTCCAAATAACTTGTAATAATTAGCGATATTGCCTAGTAATTTTTGAATAATGATAATACAACTTAGTATGTCAATCAACATCCTAATAAACCTAAATATTAATAATTAAATCAATAATTTATAAAAAAATATCGTCTTTGAAATATTCGTATCAATGAAGACATAAAAAGTGAATAAATACCCATAATAAAAACATGCCAATAATATTGAAAATTCTTAGGATTAATTGACAAACTAACGAGTATTTTTGGTCTAGAATAGCACTAAATTAATACTATTATTATTCTAAATATGCCATTTGAGCAAGGTCATAAAAAGATAGGCGGTAGGAAGAAGGGAACACCAAATAAAGTTTCACTTATACGTGCCGATGAGTTGCTTCTTGAGCTCGGTATTAATCCCATCAAAAAATTGATAGAGATTGCAGAATCAGATGAGACGAGTATCGACCAAAGGATTAACTGTTACAAGGAGATAGCTAAATACACTTACCCTAAACTCAAGACACAAGATTTATGGGTAAACACAGATGAGAACATCAATCCAACTATTATCAAGCTGGTGGCAGGCATTGGCCAGACCTAGCCATTTTGCCTCCAAGCCTTGATTCTCTGGATGCAAGACTCTAAGTCATCCCTTATCTCGTATACCCAGAACCTTTCAACATCCCACCCAAGCTCATGCATTCTCTGATTTCTAATCTGGTCTCGTCTGCAATGCTCACCGTTCCAATTCCTGTGATATCTCACACCATCAACCTCAATATTTAGCATCCTATCGCCATCAATTATCGCAAAATCAAGTGCATATTTTTCTACCCTGTACTGTGGGATTGTCTTAATACCTGCAGAATGGAGTACCGAATAGAAATAACGCTCCCATTCCGATACCTGCTCAGGATTATCAACCTCAGGGTACTTAGATGAACCGTAATTTAGCTCCTGAATGCTTGCTTCTTTCCTATTCTTAAGATTCTCAGAATACTTTGCAAATTCAGCAAGATAACCGACATCTGATGCGCCACATTGAGCTAGGTCACCAACCACTATCAATTGCGCTCTGGCTCTGGTAATGGCCACATTAAAAAGGTTACCATTGTTTTGAAGAAAGTATGCACTCGTACGTGGCATTCCTTTCGATAGCACGGGTGAGAATATCATCACATCCCGCTCATCTCCCTGAAACTTATGCACCGTATTTGAGATAAACTTTTGGTTAATGAGGGCCATATCAAGCTCATTATTTCTCTTCACTGCAGCATCTATAGCATTTGCCTGGGCTCTGAATGGGCTTACAACGCCTACGGTTCCTTTGTAGCCCCTATCTAGGACCAACTTTATTAATTCATCCACAACAGCCTTAACTTCTATAGTGTTAATAGCGCCACCTGAGGGTGCCCCTTTTGCCGCTCCCTGAACATTAACCCAGCGAACACCGCCTTCCTTTGGATTAACCCGATTAAGATTTTCATAACGCGTTGCAACTCTTAGCCTCTGCTCATAGAATTGCCTATTTGAAAACTCGATGATATCTGCATGTGAGCGATGGTGGTCGACCAGGTTAATGATTGAAGAAGGAGAGCACAGCCCAGACGCTAAGCCGAATAATGAGTTATATGAATAAGCCCAGTGGGGGTGCGTGCTAAGGAGGTTAAACTTATCTAGGAATTGTTGGTCCTGCCCTCTTCTGAGTGAGCTGATGTGAGAGAGCTGTTTTGGATCGCCTATGACTACTGCTGCTTTTGCCCTATAAAGTAGTGGCAGCGCTGATGCTATATCGCACTGACTCGCCTCATCAAAAACCACAATATCAAAGAATCCTGGCTGAAACGGCACCTTTCCTCTTGCAGATAATGAGGTAACAGCCCAGCATGGCAATAGGTGCGAAATCTCATCTGATGCTTTCTTGTACTCCCTGAAAATGTTTCTCTCGAGGCGCTCACCCTCTTTGGTGTCTATAACCATCTCAAGAATGGCTTTGTAACGAGTTAATAGGTCCCTATCCTCATGGCTAAGCGTACTTGGCTGAAGCTTAAGCCAGAGCGTCCAAAGAATCTCAGAGTTACTTGCAATTGACTCGATAATCTTATCTTTCTCGAGCGATATAGCCTCTAGGCTTTTTGTATTTTTAAGCTCATCTAACGCCTCAAAATATTCATTTACTAGTCTTGCATCAATCAGTAAATCATTGAGGTCGTTGATTAGACTCCACCATTGACTGACATTCTCTTCAGTTAATTTTTCACTAGGAGGGGTCAGACTTAAATCATCCATAAATTCGACTGCATAAGTCAGGTCTATGTTCGCCTTATCGTAGATACCATTTTTTCTAAAAAACCAGAATATAACCCTTTTTACGGATTTTAATAAAGCCTTCAGGCCCTCTATTCCATCCTCCATCTTATCGATGTCAATTAATCTGAATGACTGAAACTCTTCCTCACTATAACTCTCTCTGATATCATCAAGCTCCTGCTCGAGCTGGTCAACCTGATTTCTAATATCTATTAGGGATTCAACCTCATCATCCAATTTATCCGAGCGCCTAATTAGTTTTTGATGGATTTTCTCAGCCTCCTCAAATTCAAGTTGGTCATCCTTTGAGGACGTTGTTGACAGGAGCGCCAGCAAATACTGCGCCAACTTCTTTTGATAGGCCTGGGAGCCAACTCGCAATAAAATTGGGCGAGTAGCTAGGTTATTTATCCTTATCTCTACAACATCAACAGCCGAATTATTTTTACTGGCAAAGAGAATCTTTTTGCTTTCTTGCCATGCCACATTTGTCAGCAGGTTTGTGACAACCTGGGACTTACCGGTTCCTGGAGGGCCAGTGATAATTGTTAGGTCTTGACTTAGGCTTGAGTTGACCGCTTCGCGCTGCTCTGTGTTCATTGGGAGGACCTCTAATAATGGTTTACTCCCTGATGCATCATTGTCCTGACTGATACCCTTATTACCACTTAAGAATGTTCCTAGAGCAGTTCCCTCTATTGCCTCTGCGCTGCATTTTGATAGCTCATTTAACTCGCTCTCAAGACCTGAGGTGTATGGGGATTTTTCAGCATAAACGACGATGGCCTTATTGAATATTCCAGTCTCAGTAATATCAGCTAATTTTTTACTGTCACGGTCAATATCGGCTGGAATAATTTCTTCTTTCCATGGCCACTCAGTTCTGATGCTCTGGAGTCTCATTGCCATGTCATCAATGGCCACTGAATCCACCTCACCATTTATACCTAGTTCCTCCTCAAGTCGAACCAGCTCATCCATGAGGGAGTCTTGGTCACTATTAGTGTAAGCAGATAATATTTTTGTATTAATAATCGGATAAGTTGTGTCTATGTTCACTGAGTTCGTCGTCGGGTCAATCTCAATTGCAAACAGGAATATTGGCTCTACAAAGTAGCCCTCCCAATCTGATTTATTGGACTTATGATGTCTCAAATTTGTTGGGTAACCAAGATACATCTGAAGTTTAGAGCGCTCCCTTCTTGCCCTACCCTGAAGTAACTGATAGCCCTCTTCAACCAGGAGCTCCTCGCTACTCAGTGGGAGTGAGCTTAGCTCTTCATAATCCAAGTCATAATTGCTCTTTGCAAAAGTTGAAATTCCAGCCTCTTCTTGCCCAAGACAGGCTAGATAATATCGGCACAGTCTAGCAATATCAGTAACAGGCCTAGTGCTGGGAGTTTCCGTTGGGGTACTTTTTTCTTTAGTATTTTTTAAAAACCACTTATAGGATTTATTTTGCCACACCTGATTTGATAGCTGCTTGTATAGAATACTATTTACTTGTTTTTTATCTAACTCAAGCATTGAGGCAATTTGCCATGCGGCCAAACCTTTAGGATTATGTTTCAGTAATTTCAGTATTTGGGAGTTCGTATCTAATTCACTCATTTAATCTTCTCATAAATGCCTGTTCAGCTCTAAACATTGATTTTATATAGTTTTCATCTCTTTTGACTACTTGTAAAACAGAGGTTTCACCTGGCCAGTAACAGAAATAATCAACTTCTTTAAGACCAGTAATCATCATTTGATGTTGTAGCTGACCATAGTAATAGTCTGGTGGGCCAATTCTTTTTCTGGCTTGCCAATATGCAGACTTGCCACATTTAATTTCAACAATATGAGTAAAGTCCTCTGTAATTCCATCCATACTGGCAATAATCCAAGGGTATTTTTTGTCCTGAAGACATAGCGGAACTACTTCTATACCAGTCTCACTGATGTAAAGGTCTCTGGCTATTGGTTCAAGCCTAGTTCCTTTTTTCATTGCTTCATTAGGTGGCTCATTTATTCTATTTTTTTTCGCATACAGAAGCTCTTCAGGAGACTCAAAACGATTATCACCCATAACAGTGGATGCATCTGATGCTCCAATTCCAGTATGTCTCCATTCGAGCCACTCTTCTGAGCCTTGCTCAAAATGAAGAACATTGAACCCAAGCGATGTTTTTTCTACTCTAACTTTGCTTTTTGACTTAACAGGAGTCCTCCTAACAGGTTTTTCTTTAATAATAGTTTTTTTAACTGGAACTCTAGGCGTCTTTTTTAGGGGTCTTTCCGTAATAATAGTTTTTTTAACTCGAGCAGCTGGAGTCTTTAAAGCATTCTTTGGGTATGGTTTGGGAGTATCTTTTGTAATTACTATCTTTTTACGCTTTGATTCTGGATTGGATTTAGGGCGAAATAGATAAATTAAAAGTATCAGTGCTAACCAAAATAAGATTGTAGGAGACTCATCAAAAAACAACCTCATAATTGGAGAAGATTGGCTACTTGAAGCCTTTTTGCTAGAATTACTTGTTGACACTTTGTTTTTGACGCACGTATCGCCACTTCTTGAATATCCTGAATCGCAGTAAAAGAAATTGCTAGTATAGGCCGAGGAGGCATTTGCTGGAACACTTCGACAGGCATTACCACTTTTATAATAGTCAATGCCACACACCCAGCTATTGCCAACAGCATGTGCATTAAATGGAATTTTTGGCTTACTAGAAGTGTCGGATAAGCTGACAGAGGCAGATGAAGATGTTGAAGAAATGCCTCGAATTAACTTTTGATATAGACCTTTATTTTCAAATCTATTATTGACTAGAAGTATTTCACAATTCTTGCCATGTTTTTCACAATCAGCAAGAGCTTTACTTTTGGCTTGAAAGGCGTCAGGATATTGGTAAGACATACCAAAGTAATCATTAACATAGCGACCGCCTGAAATGTAAAAAGAAACTGCTAAGGCTTTATTAAATTGCCTTGGATAATAATATTTTTTGTAATATTCTTTAAGTTGGTTATGGCATCTATTTTTTTTGCATATATCTTCAATTGTGTCGCTTTCAATATAGTCAGGAAAAGCTCCAAAACTAAATGATGTCAGTGTTAATATAATAAAAAGAATGACACTTTTAAAAATCATAAGTTATTGTAGTTTATTATGACACTGAGTGCCACCTATCAATCGCTTATTAAGCCCAACCTATAAACAGTAAATAATTGAGTACTACTTTTAAATTTATTTAAGGAAAACTTAATGAATCAACATTCTAAGAATTATGACTGCTATCCAGATTGCTGGGAATACAACAAACCTTTCGCCTTTAAGCTCTTTAAAAAGAAAATTACTAATCTACTTAATCAAGGTATTACTTTAGAAGAATTAAAACACCAAACTGAATACTTCAGCATCACCATTGAATTTCTTATTGTAGGTAATTACGGAGAATACGAGGAGGAATTCAGCTATTCATTCCCAGAAGAGGCAGTTCAATTATTTAATTCTTTTAGGCATTAAGATAGGTTACGCTACCTTTCAAAGATGGTAATAATTATGCCCAAGAGAATTAGAAAAAAGAAAAACAAAACAATATAACCAAGCCAGTTTGGTTCATTATTAAAGCAAAGAAACTGCACCTTACAAAAAGAATTTATAAAGGCATTCCAGATATTACTCAAAATTGGTAACAAAGAATATTTAAGTTCACTCAAGACTTCAATCATAATTTAATCCTTTTAGTTAATTTAAGTTTCGATAGGAGGATATCCAAAAGTAATTTTCTGATATCCTCCAAGCTCAAAATTCTAGCAATTAGCCGTTTAAATTTTTATTTACTCGCTTCTTAGCCTCATATTTACGCTCTTCCTGTATACGTCTGCCACGCTCAATCAGTATATCTTTATGGTTATCATTGAGCGTTGCATTCACTGCCCTCATTAAAGAGTCATTGAAACGCATATCTCTCTGGCACTCTGCTATTTTCTCTTCATTTCTCTCTTCAATCGCCTTTTTAAATATTACTGAGAGGTAATTCGCTGCAACTCCTAAAGTTTCTTTATGCAAAGCGACCTGGGTCTCCTGTAATTTAGAGTTTTCAATCTCCTCATAAGAAGCTAAGGTGTCAGTTTCTGAGTAGCCTATAAAGGCTAATGCGCGACCCACAGCGATGGTCTCACAGATCTCATAATGAGATGTGTTGTTTGTGTTAGTTGAGCCTTCAACTTCGTGAGCATGGCCCGTTCCTCTGATGGTGCCATCGACCACAGCATGCGCTTTAAAAATTACATGGCCTAACTCGTCCTTAACAATTTCAGTGAGTATTTGAGCGGTCTCAAAAGTTGAACAAAATGCTTTGACTCTTGAGCTGATTTTTGAATAATCTGCTTCTTTTAGATTGGCTATTTTATTTAAATTAAATGTAGTCATATTAACCCTCCACGTGATTTGTTCGACCCAAGCAAAAGCCATGCTTGTAGTTTTCTTCTTTTCTCTTGCTTCCATTCTCGCGATAAGTAACGCTGTACCCATCTAGAAGACCATCCTCATAATTGTCCTCGTAATGCTTTTGACCGTTCTCATACCAACCTATTCTCTTTCCCTCTATCCTGTTATATTTAAAGAATGATTTTTGACTCATTTGACCATTGCCAAACCATTGTATTTGTTCTCCATCAAGCTTATTATTTTTCCAAATATTTTTTCTTACTAAGGTGCCATCCCTATTCCAAGTCATGTGAATGCCCTCAGCCTTACCGTCTTTATAAAAGGATTCTTTGAACATCAAGCCATTTTCATGCCAGCCAATGCATTTGCCATGACGCTTTCCATCTTTATATCTTTTTTCTGACTTTAATTGTCCATTCGGATACCATTCCGTCCATAATCCATGGGGTTTGCTATTTTTATAAGTGACTTCTCCTGATTTCTTGCCATTGTCAAAATAGGTGGGTAGTGTTCCATCTGTTAGATAAACTTTCATACAGTTCTCCTCTGATAACTAGTGGTGTAGTTAAATGATTGATTGGTTATAAAAACCAAAAGCTTATTGTGTGACAACAGAAACTGATTTAGTGGCTTTGCGCGCCGATTCCCAATTCACGCAGTGAAGGGGTTAGTTGTGTGTTTCTGAGAGGGATATTATACAACATTCTGACTTAAAAGTCAAGTCCTATAGCCCTTAAAGCCTTATAGAATAGGGTTTAAGAGCAAAACTCTCTATTCACAATCAAACATGGGGTTAAGTCGATTAATAACCAAACAAGTATCTTTATCTTTGGTTAATATATCAATCAACTCTTCTTCAGAGATATTGTCAGTATCAATAATATTTCTTTTGCAACTACTGCACAACATATGCTTATCTGTCTTTCTGATTAAAGAACTATAGGAAATTTTTTTTGGACAGCTAATAGTTTTTAGAAAAACTCCTTTTTCTGTATAGATATTTTTATCTTTAATTGTTAGCAAAAAGCCCCCTTTATGAATCTATTATGCCTATCCAACCCATCTTGACTCTGGATCATCTGGGTCATATCCTTCTGGAGTTGCATCAACAGGGACTCCTTTCACAATGGCCTCCATAATAAATTTTGCATGAAGGTCATCTTCAGCCCAATGGCCCCAAATAATGGGTGAACAACCGAATGCCTTTTCATGGGCTTCCCAAGCTATTTCATATAAAGTTTTTGTGCTATCTGCCATTAATTATTTAACAATTTTACAAAGGGCTGTTACCGTCTCAATTCCAGCAGGAATATACATCAGGACAGAGCTAAAAAGTCCATATTCATCAATACTCTCTTCATCATAGCCATTTGTATAGGTAATATAAAAATGCATGCCCTCTACAAGAAAATCTTCGCTATTATAGAAGCTACGATTATGAGTTGAATGAGTTCCAGAAGCAAAACCACGTCCAACAAAAGGGGTTATTAAAATATAGTCTTTTTCTCTTTTAAATGAAAATTGCTCTAATTCTTTTTTTTTAAGTGTCACAAAATCCATTTCAGATGAATAATAGCTTAGCATCTGACATTGATAAGTATCACCAATTTTTGCTTGAATTGTTGATGAGAAAATGGATATTAATAATATTAAGATTAGCTTTTTCATGATTAATACTCAATCTCTAAAAAATCTTTTATTTGATTCCAGTTATTTAAATATTGTTCTTTATTGTCTATTTTAGATAAAAGCAGGTATGGGGTTCCTTTATTATCAATCTTTCTGAGCTCATCTACTTTTTTAATATTCATAACATATAGTTTTGGCGGAGCTTCATCATCTGAAACTAGGACATATTCATCTCCAACCTTTTTATATGAGTTAGTTTGAGCGAAAACATAAAAATCTGACTTTGTTTTATCATCCTTATTTAAATAAAAACTTGAATCATTTAAACGATTCTTACTTTTAACCTGAATTGTAGCACTTAATTTTTTATGGACATTAACTGAAAGCAAGTCATAACCCTCTTGTTTTTCATAGGCTTTATAGGACTCTATTCTTGCTGATAGGAGTTTTGATAGGACTAAAAATTCAGCGCCCGATGAAAAAAGAGAGGTATCTAGTTTTTTCATATACTTTGATCAATCTTACACATTGCTAATACTGATTTTATTCCCCTTGGATAGAGAAGAACCCAGTTAAACCAGCCAATTTCATTTATATCATCATGTTGGTTATCATAAGTCATATAAACGCGAAACCCTTCAGCAGTAAAATTCTCTTCACCATCATAATCAGTCACTTCAAAATATCCATCTGAGAAGTTGAGGCTTCCTGGATAAAAACCAGGAGTGATAACAATTGAATCATTACCCCATGAGTCTATTTCTCTTTTAAATGAAAAAGTCTCTAATGGTTGTTTTTCTACCTTTCCTGTCCACCACATTTCAGTAGACCAGTATTCTGTCATTTGACAAGAATATGTATCACCAATTTTTGCATGGTTGTTAAATGATATAAAAGCTATTGATAAAAATATGAGTATTTTTTTCATAAAAATATTGTAGTTTAATTTGAATCCCAAACTAAACGTTTTTAAAAGAGATTTTGTTGATAAGCCAAAGTCGAAACTGCTTCTTTATTTTGCAGCTTATCCAAATAATCAGACCACTCTTGCATCATTAATCTTCGCTCATCTAAATACTCAGCATGGTTATAGGCTGCTCTGACTTTATTTGCAGGCAAATGAGAGAGTTGAATTTCTATTAAATCAGCATTGTAACCAAACTCGTTAAGTCTCGTGCTAGCCATCGACCTAAAGCCATGAGGTGTCATCTTATCTTTACCTATTCCAACTCTTCTTAGCGCTAATCTTATTGCATCTGATGTGATTGGTTTAGTTATGTTTCTAGAGGTTGGAAATACAAAATCACTGTCAGAATTAACATTTCTCAAGTTTTGAAACATCTGAAAAACTTGGTTACTCATTGGAACTAAATGAGGTTTCTTAGTTTTCATTCGCTCTTTATTGATTCTTATGAGACGGTCATCAAAGTCAATCTCAGCCCAAAATAGACCTGTTAGTTCCGTGGGTCTTAAAAAGACATGAGGAGCAATAATCAAGGCAGCTCTGACCTCATAAGTCCCCTCATACTGCTCTAGCTTATCTAGAAGCCAGGGTATTTCTTTAGGGTCAGTAATAGTAGCGTAGTGTTTTTCAGTCTTTCTTTCAAAGATATCATTTGGCAAATCTCTAACTGGGTTAATCTTAATGATATCCATACCAACTGAATACTTGAAGATGCCATTTAAGATACTTCTTACTTTCTTAAGCATATCAAGCTTTCCAGTATCTTGAATCCTAAGCAGCAAATTCCGTATTTCTGATGACTTTATGTCTCCGATAGGCAAATTACCAAGTTTAGGCAATAAGTAGTTGTTTGAGCGTTGTATGGTGTCTTCAACATAACCTATACTCCACTGATTCTTATTTTTGTGAATCCACTTATGAAACATATCTTCAAAGGTGGCTCTAACAGGCGGGTTAAGCTCAATCTTTGCTTGCTTAGGATTAATACCTTTCAGGAGCATTTGTTTATTTATATCGCGAGCCTGTCTAGCCTCTAAAAGAGTAACCAAGGGGTAAGGTCCAAGTGACATCATGGTCGCACGATTATTAAAGCGATAGCGATGGCGCCATAATTTTGACCCATTAGGGTTAATCTCTAAAGTTAACCCTTGAGAATCGGCAATTCGATAAAGTTTCTTTTTACGCTTAAGATTTCGTATTTTTGTGTCTGTAAGCACCGTGTGATGAAGCCTTGTATTTTTTAAGCAGTGGTAAATCTACTCACAAGTCTACTCACTTTAGTACAGTATGTCAAAAGTATTTATGAGATGCTATGAAAATAAAAATATTGATTAAATGCTTTTATAAAAGCATTTAGATTGTGTTAATAGCATTTTATAGCTCTTTATAGGAATCAAAGTGTGGTGGAGGGAATGGGATTCGAACCCATGAAACCGTGAGGTTTACACGCTTTCCAAGCGTGCGCGATCGACCACTCTGCCATCCCTCCTAAACTTTTGAATTTTAACCTTTCGAGGACTCTATCATTGCTTCTATCTGTTCATCCTCTATGCGCGTCATAAGCGGCTTAAATTTATTAATTTGATGCCCTAAAAGAGGACTCTTCATGTCATCCCAGTTTAGAGAGTCAACATTTAGGAATGCTTCTGATTTCTCTGCCATCTCAGGGAGCACTGGCTTTAAGTAAGTCATCAGCACTCTAAAGAGGTTTATTGCTAGAGAGGTAATCTCGTGAACCTCCTGCATCTTGCCTTCTTCTTTTGCGAGCTGCCAGGGCTTCTTCTCATCAATGTACTGGTTGGCTTTGTCCGCAAGCTTCATAATCGAGCGCATCGCCTGACCAAAGTTTCTATCCTCATAGTGCCCTGCTATCTCGCTGCTAGCAGACACAAACTCATCATAAAGCTCTTGCTCACAGCAATTATTAGAGAGCTCTTTGTCAAATTTCTTAACCACAAATGAAGCGCTCCTAGAGGCAATATTAACCACCTTGCCAACAAGATCTGAGTTAACACGCTGCTTAAAGTCTTCAAGATTAAGATCAATGTCGTCAATCTTAGAGGAAAGCTTGTAGGCATAGTAATATCGAAGGCACTCAGGATTAAGCGTTTCAAGATAAGTTCTGGCTTGTATGAAAGTTCCACGCGACTTACTCATCTTTTGCCCATTAACGGACAAGAATCCGTGAGCAAAAATTGCGTTCGGCGTTCTAAAGTTTGACCCAATGAGCGTAGCCGGCCAGAACAATGCATGGAAGTAGACAATGTCCTTACCAATGAAGTGATAGAGCTCAGTATCAGAGCCCTTCTCAAAAAAGTCATCAAACTCAAGGTCGGATTTATCGCAGAGCTTTTTAAAGCTTGCCATATAACCTATCGGAGCATCTAACCATACATAGAAGTATTTGTCCTCTGTTCCCGGTATCTTGAAGCCAAAATACGGCTTATCTCTTGATATATCCCACTGCTGAAGTCCTTGATCAAACCATTCGGCCAATTTATTGCTAACCTCATCTTGAAGGTGTCCAGCCTTAGTCCAGTCTTTGAGCTGTTGCTCAAATTGAGGCAGATCAAAGAAGTAGTGTTCAGAATCCTTCTCAACAGGCACAGCTCCAGAGACAACTGACCTTGCATTTTTAAGCTCAGTCGTTGAGTAGGTTGCACCGCATACTTCACAGTTATCACCGTATTGATCGTCCGCACCACATTTAGGGCACTCACCTTTTATGAAGCGATCTGGCAAAAACATCTCTTTTTCAGGGTCAAATGCCTGAGATATAACCCGTGTCTTGATGAAGCCAGACTCTTTTAAACGTGAATAGATTAACTCAGAGAAATAACGATTCTCATCTGAGTGCGTTGAATGGAACTGACTAAACTCAATATTAAAGTCTTTAAAGTCAGCCTGATGCCGCTTACTCACCTCAGCGATGAGCTCTTCAGGGTCAATACCCATCTCATTAGCTTTGAGCATGATAGGAGTCCCGTGCGCATCATCAGCGCAGACGTAATGGCATTCATTACCTTGCATCTTTTGAAAACGAACCCATATATCAGTCTGAATATACTCCAGAAGATGACCAAGGTGGATTTCACCATTGGCATAGGGAAGCGCTGAAGTAACAAGAATTCTGCGTTTAGTCATAATTAGTCTTCAATAATCCCAATATAAATAAGGATTTGTGGGATAGTTGTACGATAAAATATCGCTATTTTACCGACCGAGGTCACCAAATTGTCAAGTATAAACGAAGATAAAATTCAAACAATTCTAAGTGGCATCATTGATGAGAACACAGGTAAAGACCTTGTCTCTTCAGAAAATGTTAAGAATATTTCCATTAATGATGAGATTGTGAATGTTGAACTGCTGCTTAAATATCCTGCAGCGAACTTCCATGAGGATCTTAAAGGAATTGTTGAAGAAGCACTCTCTAAGGAAGGCGTCAACTATTCAAATATTTCTATTAATTCAAAGATCCCTTCTTACGAAACGCAAGGCGTTGAGGCGCTACCGGGGGTTAAAAATATTATCGCTGTTGCGTCAGGAAAAGGAGGTGTAGGTAAGTCAACGACCGCGGTCAATTTGGCTCTCGCATTACAATCTGAAGGCGCCAACGTCGCGATACTGGATGCGGACATTTATGGCCCCTCTCAGCCGCGCATGCTGGGTGCTAAAGATCTTAGGCCCCAAGAGTCTGAAGGTGGTAATATGAAGCCTGTTATAGCTCATGGGTTACAGTCCATGTCGATCGGTTTTTTGGTTGATGAAGCCTCACCCATGGTGTGGCGCGGTCCAATGGTCACGCAGGCTCTTGAGCAGCTTCTAAAGAACACAGAGTGGGACGATGTCGACTACATGATCATAGACATGCCGCCCGGAACTGGTGACACACAATTAACTCTTTCTCAAAAGATTCCGGTGAGCGGAGCGGTCATTGTTACAACACCTCAAGATATTGCGCTAATTGATGCGCAGAAAGGTCTCGCAATGTTTGAAAAAGTCAACATTCCAATCCTCGGTATCGTTGAGAATATGTCGATTCATATCTGTTCAAAATGTAACCACGCTGAAGAGATTTTTGGTCATGGAGGTGGTAAACAGATGGCTAGCAATTCTGAAACTAACTTTTTGGGCGCACTTCCGCTTCAATTAGACATTAGGACAGATGTTGATGAGGGCACTCCTAGTGTTGCCAAGGACCCTGAGAGTCAAGTTTCAGGCATGTATCAAGAGATAGCCAGGCGCGTTGCTGGAACACTTTCACTCAAGAACGAGTCCGTTGGCGCATTTCCAAAGATTACAATCGAATAAATAAGCTCTAGTGGTTCTCTGAGACCTGATTGATGGTGTATTTTGGTATCTCAATCACTATGTCTTCTTGATCGATGATTGCCTGGCAGGATAGCCTTGAGTCTGGATCTAGGCCCCAAGCTTTATCCAGAAGATCATCCTCGACCTCGTCTGATTCCTCGATCGAGTCAAAACCCTCACGAATATACACGTGACATGTCGTGCACGCGTTTGACATCTCGCAGGCGTGCTCGATTTCTATGTCATTATCGAGAAGCGCTCTACAGACACTGGTGCCTGTTTCTGCCTCAAGAACAGTGCCTTCAGGGCAAAAGTCATCGTTAGGCAGGATAATTATTTGTGGCATAGTAATATTTTATAGTTGATCGTTAAATTCATCAATTCGGTGTCCTTTCATAGCGCTCATGATGGATTGATTCATCCTCATCTCTACAAACTTTGCGCTCACCCTTTCAAGCTCCTTGGTCGCTTCTTTAATCTGATCTGCATCTTTGGAGTCAATCAGAAGAGATAGATCCTCTCTCGCAGATAGAATTGAGTCAAGCATTACTTTGTCTAGGAGTGATTGATCTGCCTCAAGCGCCGCGTCAATTGCTTCAATGGTTCTATTGGCATCCACTCGCTGCTCCTGGAGCATTCTGAGATGAATATCTTCCTGAGCAAAAACAACCGAATCTTTAAGCATTTTTTCCATTTCCTCATCACTTAGACCATAAGAAGGCTTAATGACAATCTCAGACTTAACGCCTGAGGTCTCCTCTTTAGCAGAGACCGATAAGAGTCCATCAGCGTCGACCTGAAACTCGACCAGTATACGCGCCCTACCAGCAACCATTGGAGGTATACCTTTAAGCTCAAATCGGCCCAGAGAGCGGCAATCTTTCGTGAGCTCTCGCTCACCTTGATAGACGTGAATACCCATCCCCGTTTGGCCATCTTTATAGGTGGTAAATTCTTGCGCCCTAGTGATAGGAATTGTTGTATTTCTATGGATCACCTTCTCTACAAGGCCGCCCATCGTTTCAAGGCCTAAGGAGAGAGGCAGGACATCTAGAAGTAGGACATCATCCTTACTTTTGTTACCAGCCAGGACATTAGCCTGAATTGCTGCGCCTTTGGCCACAACCTCATCTGGATTAATAGAGCACAGCACTGGCTTTTTGAAGAGCTCACCAACCCTCTCTCGGATTACGCTCATGCGCGTTGAACCACCCACCATGATGACCTCTTTGACATCCTGAGTGTCAATACCGGCATCTCTTAGCGCTCTTTTGGTAATGCGAAGCGTTCTTTTGACTAAGTCTTCAGCCATGGCTTCAAAATCAGATTTGGTAATTTGATAGTGCTTATTTTCAATTTCAAACTCGGCAACATCTTTTGTAGATAGCTGCTCTTTTGAAGATTTTGCGAATTGCCTAATGATCTGAATTTGACTTGCAGACAGATTCTGCAAGGCAAGCTTATTGACGCAATCTTCAAAGATTAAGTTATCAAAGTCGTCTCCCCCAAGGCTAGAGTCTCCACCCGTAGACATCACCTCAAAAACGCCTCTATTAAAGCTTAGTATTGAGATATCAAACGTACCCCCTCCTAAATCATAAACCGCGTGAATACCTTCTTCTTTTGTCTCTAAACCGTAAGCAATGGCGGCCGCTGTGGGTTCGTTGAGTAGTCTCAATACATTTATTCCAGCGAGCTTTGCAGCGTCTTTTGTGGATTGTCTTTGAGCATCGTTAAAATATGCAGGAACCGTTATTACAGCGCCTTTAAGTTCATCGCCAAGAGCTTTCTCTGCTCTATTCTTAAGGCTATTTAGAATTCTAGCTGAGACCTCGATTGGCGTCAAAACGCCCATTGCTGTCTTGAAACCTACTGAACCATCTAGATTAACTAAATCATAAGGCAGGTTTTTAATGGCTTTAGCCTCATCATAACTAATCCCCATAAAACGCTTAATTGAAAAGATTGTGTTTGAAGGGTCCTGAATAGCAAAGTTTAGAGCCTCTTTTCCAATCGACACTTCTTCACCACTGAAGTGGGCTATTGAGGGAAGGATGACCTCTCCATCGGCATCTTTTAAAAGCTTTGTCGCGCCGCTCATCACACTAGCTACCAAAGAGTTGGTCGTGCCTAAATCGATTCCGCACGCAAGGTTGTGGCGATGAGGCGCTGTTGATTGACCAGGTTCTGAAATTTGAAGTAGTGCCATTATTTATGCCTTATAACCATTCATCCATCAACTTGCTTGACTCGCTGAGTAACTGTTCATAGAACTTGAGCTCTCTGACATCTTTCTTGATCTCCATGTGCCCTTTATCTTCCTTAAAGGCATCTGAAATCAAATCAATCTTAGTCTGTATATGATCCTCTACTTTGTCCAAGTAGTCCTCTAAATCATCAGGATTTTGCTTTAATCGCAATAACTCTAACTCTTCCCTGAGCTCAATCTGGGAGATTAAGAAGTCATGGTCCATCTTAGTATCTCTCTCATCGAATGCATCAATACCTTCAAGCTTTAATAAATAACTGGCCCTATTGAGGGGTGATTTGATAGATTCAAAGGCAGTGTTCAGGAGCGATGTATTCTGGAGTGCCTGTAACTTTTCTGAATCGCCTCTGCTGGCAAACTGGTCTGGGTGAAAGCGAGCTATCTCTCTTTGATAGGCCTCTTTTAAGCTAGATTCATCAATGAAAAAGGATGTCTCAAGGTCAAATAACTCAAAATAATTTTGCATATAGCCAATGCCCTAGAGACCCATGAAAACTATCTAAACGGTGAAAGATTCTCCGCATCCACACTCAGCCTTGGAGTTTGGATTGTTGAACTCAAATCCCTCATTGAGCCCTTCTTTTTGAAAATCAACCTCAGTGCCATCAATATAGATAAGGCTCTTGGCATCAACAATCACTTTAACGCCTTTATCGTCAAAGGTCGTATCATCATCGTTTACCGAATCAACAAACTCCATATTGTAACCAAGGCCAGAGCAACCTGTGGTTTGCACTGACAGTCTAACGCCGATACCTGAACCTCTATTGGTCAGGTAGTCGCTCATTCTTTGGGCCGCTTTGTCGGTCAGTGTTATTGCCATAATTTTTAGCTAGCTTTGTTCTTAAGATCTGTGATAGCAGCTTTGATGGCATCCTCAGCTAAAACCGAGCAGTGAATCTTCACTGGAGGCAGTTCTAACTCATCTACAATTTCCGTGTTTTTAATTTGCGAGGCTTCATCTAAAGTTTTGCCTTTGACCCACTCTGTTAAAAGAGATGAGGATGCAATTGCAGAGCCGCAACCATAAGTCTTAAATTTAGCCTCTTCAATGACTCCGTCATCGTTGACCTGAATTTGTAGACGCATGACATCGCCACACGCAGGCGCGCCAACCATGCCAGTTCCAACATTGACTGCATCTTTATCTAAAACTCCTACGTTTCTAGGGTTTTCATAGTGATCTAATACTTTCTTACCATATGCCATAAGTTACTCCGAATTTAACTGACAATTTTACGCTACAGCTTGCTGTAGATTTTTTAAATCTTTTCAAATTAGTGAGCAGCCCACTGCACAGAATTTAAATCGATTCCATCCTTGTACATATCCCATAATGGCGATAGTTCTCTTAATTTTTCAACTTTCTCACGAACCAAAGCAATGGCATCATCCACATCTTTTTCTGTCGTGTAACGTCCTACACTGAAGCGAATCGAGCTATGTGCAAGCTCATCGCTCAGCCCAAGTGCACGAAGCACATAGGACGGCTCAAGACTAGCAGATGTGCATGCCGACCCAGAGGATACAGCCACGCCAGAGATAGCCATCATCAGTGACTCACCCTCGACATAGTTGAAACTAATATTAAGGTTCCCTGAAATCCTTTGATCCAAATCACCATTGACGACGACCTCTTCCATATCCGAAAAACCATCGTAGAGTCTTTGTCTTAACCTTAAGGTTCTTTCGCTCTCCTCTTTCATCTCGGCTTTGGCAATGGCAAAAGCCTCACCCATACCAACAATTTGATGGGTAGCAAGTGTTCCAGAGCGCATACCTCTCTCATGACCACCGCCATGCATTTGAGCTTCTAATCGAACCCTGGGCTTACGAGAGACATAAAGAGCTCCCATGCCTTTGGGACCATAGATCTTGTGAGCAGAAAAACTCATTAGATCTACTGGAAGAGAGGCTAGATCGATTTCTATTTTGCCAACCGACTGAGCAGCATCTACATGAAAAAATACTTTATTTTCTCTACAAATCTCGCCAATAGTCTGCAGGTCCTGAATTACACCAATCTCATTATTCACATGCATGAATGAGGCCAAAATTGTGTCTTCTCTGATCGTGCTCTTGAACTCTTCAATATCTAAAAGGCCATTGGCCATAGGGTCCAGATAAGTCACCTCAAAACCCTCCCTCTCAAGCTGGCGACAGGTATCTAGGACGGCTTTGTGTTCAGTCTTTAGGGTAATGATATGTTTACCGCGCTTGTGATAAAAATTTGCGATTCCCTTAATTGCGAGGTTGTTAGACTCTGTTGCGCCTGAAGTCCAAACAATCTCTCTAGGGTCAGCACCCACCAAATCAGCGACCTGAGAGCGAGCCTCATCAACTGCTTTTTCAGCTTGCCAGCCATAATAGTGTGAGCGCGAAGCTGCATTACCAAAGTCACCCTCCATAGTCAGGTATTTAGCCATTTTTTTAGCAACACGAGGATCAACTGGAGTGGTTGACGAGTAGTCCATATAGGTTGGAGTAAGCATTACAATATTCCTTTAAAAAATTAATTAACGTTAAGTGACTGATTCAGGCGATAGTCATCCATCACCTGCTGAAGGTTTCGAGTACTCAAAAAACCTCTAATTTGATCACTCACCTCACACCATAAATGATGCGACAGACACTGCTTTCCACGGTTACAGTCTTTTGAGCCATGGCAACGCCTTAAATCAATATTTTCGTCGACTGCTTCAATGATTTGAGTAAGCGACACCTCATCTGCATTCACATTTAAAAGGTATCCTCCACCAGGACCTCTAACGCTCTTAACAAGCTTAGCTTTCCTGAGTTTAGCAAAAAGCTGCTCTAGATAGGAGAGTGAAATATTTTGTCTCTGTGAAATCATGTCCAGGGTAACTGGCCTTGTTGATTCGTTAGATGCTAAATCCAACATAGCCGTCACCGCGTATCTTCCTTTAGTGGTTAATTGCATAAGATTCTCAATCTAAAAATAAAGTGTGAATTATACTATTAACCTAGTAATTTAGTCAAGTATATAATTCAACTCAAAGTTTAGTTTTTTTCAATGATTTTAGTCGGTTATTTTTGGGGAGACTTTTTCAAGTTGTTTTTCCATCTCTGAGAGACGATCGATAAGGGAATTAACGGCCTGAAGAGTTGGGTCATTTGATATACCTGACGCCTTAGCTGCATAGGAGTCAAATGAGTCTTCATCTTCTGTTTTTTGCCTCACAATACGACCCGGAATACCAACCACAGTCTCGTTATCATCAATCGACCTAACAACAACAGAATTGGATCCAACACGTACATTATTCCCAAGGGTTATAGGTCCTAAAATTTTGGCACCAGCACCAATCACAACGCCATTTTTAAGGGTAGGATGCCTCTTGACTTTATCCCAGGTTGTTCCGCCCAAGGTGACGCCGTGATAAAGCATACAGTCATCACCAATGATAGCTGTTTCTCCTATCACCACGCCCATACCATGATCAATAAAAAAACGCCTTCCAATGACCGCACCAGGATGAATCTCGATGCCAGTAATCCATCTGGCAAGTGTGGATATAAAGCGTGCAAGCCAGCGCAGCTTATAGCGCCATAAAAAATGAGTAAGTCGATAAAGAATGACTGCCTGAACCCCTGAATAACAGGTCAGTATTTCAAATACATTTCTTGCTGCAGGGTCTCTGGCAAAAACGCTGCGCACGTCTTCAATAATTCTCATCAATGAATTATACCATTATTGATACTTTTGAGATTTTGAGAGTCTAAATAATAGAGATTACTGATAAGAGTGTGATGACTTAAAACGTTTATAGCCCCACATATACTGTTCAGGTGTTTTTCTGACTAAAGATTCAATCGATTTATTCATGACTTTGACGCAAGATTCTAAATCATCACCATCCTTGCACAGGTTCACAGGCTCAAAATTTAAATCATAACCTCTGCCTTTATCAAGCCTCTTAGCCCAGAACATCAAAACTTGTGCATTATGCTTTTGAGCTAGCCTTGCAAGGAGAGTCATAGTGTTCACCTCTTTATTAAAAAAAGGGGCCATAATGCCGCCATCTTCACCTGGATCTTGGTCTGGAAGCATTCCAACTAATTCGCTGTTACTTAAAGCTCTTTGAATTTTTATGATGCCTGACTTATCAGCGCTAGCCATTGTCAGATTGCCCTGATTTCTTCTGGCAAAGAGGTACTCATTCTGTTTCTCACTTCTAAGGGGACGATACATAAAAGTAACCTTTCTTTTTTCAGCGATAACTCTTCCAGTTATCTCCCAACACCCAATATGAGGAACCAAAAGGATAGTTTTCTTTGAGTTATTAAGATATTGTTCACCATTAATATTCCTAATGAGATTGGCATTCTCTTTGAAGGACTGGTTCCAAATAAGACCTGACTCTGTTAAATTTTTTCCCGTTTCAATCAGAGATTTCTTTAAGAGAGCTTTCAAATGAACCTGGTCAAGATTTGGAAAGCAAATCTTTAGATTTTGCCTTGATGCATTTTTCACATCTGAATTAAAAATAAACAGAAGATGACCCAACAAAGTGCCAAAAGAATGATTAGCCTTGAGCGGTATAAAAGAGCAAAAGGCTAGAAAAAGGCGAATCATTTCTAGTTATAAAGCTGATCGATTGCCGCCTTGTAATCAATAATAATTTTTTGATAAGTTCCAGCAGCTTGCAGGTAGGTCATATTGGCCTGGTTTGCATTAATCTTAGCTGCAAGTACTAAAGACTTTTGTCCTCTAGCTTCACTAAATTTTATCTGTTCTTCGATAACCTTTTCCTCAGCGAGGGCGCCTTGCTCCAAATACAATTCTACAAGTTCAGAAAGAAGGTCTACCTGTGCCAATAAATAATTAATTTGCTGGACACTATTCAATTCTGCTTCTGCTCTTTTGGCGTCTACATCAGACATTTTAATTTCGGTATTCTCAACTGCAATCAGCTCTTTTCTTGATCCCAATGGGTATGAGATATCAACTCCGATGTTCCAGGAATAGTCTCTATTACCAAAGCTTCCAAAGTACTTATCGTTTTCTCCTAGGGAAGACAGTCCTAGGTTAAGATTAACGTTAGGCATTGTTTTGTTCTCGTTTGTTTCAAGCTCTCGTTGGAGTTTAGCTTTGTCAAAATCATACTTCTGCATTGCTCTTGAGTTTTTAACAAATTCTCCCACGTCAAGGATCACTAAATCTTGCTCTTCAAACAAATTCATATCTACAATCATTTCTGACTCTTTAAGACCAATCAGGTTGGCCAACTCTCGCCTCTCAATAATGAGCTCTTTGTTGGATTGAAGAGACTGCTGTTTCGCTTTGACGAAATTATCCTTCTCTTGAATCAGGACAGTGATATCTACAAGTGAATTTTTAAATTTGTCTTCTGTCAAATCTAATTGCTCTTTAGCTAGGTCAAGAGCGACCTTGTGATTTTTAACGATTTCTTGCTTCAGGGCCAAATCAACAAACTTGGAGAGTTTAGAGGCTAAAAAGCTTTCAGCTTGCTCTTCTAGGCTCACCTTCTTTGCCATAAGTTCAATGGATGCAAGGTCAAGATTGAGTTTGTCGTTTAAACCATCTTTGTTTTGAAGCAGCGGCCTGGTGTAGTCAACTGAAAAAAGGTTCGAGTGAGTGGCATTGCTGTCTTTATCGTTTCTAGTCAAAGAATGTTTGAGATTAACGCTAGCACCTGAGTTGTCAACTTTTCTTGTCGCACCTATTTCATACTTTGTAGAATATAAGTCTTTATAGAGCCTCGAGCCAACATCTTCACCTCCAGTGAACGTTTCACTTACACCAGCTTTAATGTTCCAATCTGTGTAAGCTGCTAATGATTTCTGATTAAGGAGACTTGACTTCTCTGATAGAGAAAGCTGAACAAAGTATGGGTGGGTCTCTATAAGTCTCTCGCTAAATTCAATTAGCGTGATAGCACTAACATTAGTAGATATTAGAAAAGTAAAAGCAGATAAAACAGTACGATAAAACATTATTTCCCCTTTTGAATTTAACAAATCAAATTAAACAATATCGCTAGTTTAGAGCATCAAAAACCTATTTTAGTGAAGTTTTGATGAATTTTAGGCAAAAGATTTAAATAAATTAATTTGGCAAATGAATCTTGATTTCATTGATTATCTCAATGAGTTTTTTACCGTTCGTATTTATAATAACGCTAGCAACCTCTCGATATAGAGGGTCTCTAGAATCAATGATGTCTGAAATTGTCTTTCTACGATTCGTACTATTTTCAAGAAGTGGCCGTGTTTTTGATTTCGCCGTCCTTCTTAAAATTTGCTCTACAGATGATGATAAATAAATCACGGTACCAGTCTTCTTAATTAATTCTCTATTCTCTTTTGACAGGACTGCACCGCCACCAGTTGCAAGAACGATATTAGGCTTTCTGCAGAGATCCTCTAAAACATCTGACTCTCTTTTTCGAAATCCCTCTTCACCCTCTACATCAAAAATGTGATCAATACTGACGCCCGTCTTATCTATAATTTCGTGATCTGCGTCATAAAAACTTATTTTTAAATTCTCAGCAAGGCGCCTTCCAACTGTTGTCTTACCTGAGCCCATAGGACCTATTAAGACAATGTTGTTGCATTTTTCTTGCATTTTAAAAATTAAAACTAAGGAGTCAGTTTATAGAGAGCACCGCAGTAGGGGCAACTCGCGTTGCCAAACTCATCAAATTGCAAAAAAACTTTAGGATGCATATTCCATTTTGAAGCATTTTTTGGCGGACAGTGAGCGGGCAAGTCTTTTTTAGAGACTAGAGCAACTTCTGACTGATTGGAGCTTATTGAATTCACCCGCACATACCTTTTTTGATCCAGTGCAAATAATCAGCATTCCTTCCATGAACGCAATCAAAGTATAGAGCTTGGAGCTTTTCAGTTATTGGGCCACGTGAACCAATACCTATTTGATTTCCATCAAGGTCTCTTATCGGTGTGACTTCAGCAGCAGTTCCAGTAAAGAAAGCCTCATCAGATGCATATATTTCATCGCAAGACAGTTTCTTTTCTACAATATCATAACCTAAAGATTTGGCTAGTGTGACGATTGTATCTCGGGTAATTCCAGGGAGTGCAGAGGTCAAATGAGGCGTATAAATAACCTCATCCTTGATTACAAAAATATTTTCACCACTTCCTTCTGATACAAATCCTTCAATATCAAGCATTAGAGCCTCATCAAAGCCATGATCTAATGCCTCTTTCAGTGCCATCATCGAGTTAATATAGTTTCCGTTTGTTTTTGCACCGCTCAGAGTTGGATGGGCTGGATGCCTAACATAAGAAGAAGTTCTAATTCTTATGCCATTCTTCATGTTGTCTTCACCAAGGTAAGCTCCCCACTCCCAAGCAGCAATCATGGTATGCACTTTAAGATTATCAGCCCTGAGACCCATCCCTTCTGAACCATAAAAACACATCGGTCTAATGTATGCAGATTTTAGATTATTTTTTGTGATTACCTCTCTTTGAGCTTGATTCAGCGTATCAGCATCATAAGGTATTTTCATGCCCAGAATTCTTGTCGAATTAAATAGTCTTTCCGTATGCTCCTCCAGTTTAAAGATAGCAGGACCATGATTAGTTTCGTAGGCTCTTACACCTTCAAATGCGCCCATTCCGTAGTGCAAAGTGTGTGTCAATACATGAACTTTTGCCTCTCTCCAATCCAACCATTCTCCATCCATCCAGATGAAGCCATCTCTGTCTTCCATTGTCATCATAAAACTTTATCAAAAATTAAACATTAATCACGAAATTATACCCATCTCATATAGATATTCATTCAATATCTCTCATTTGATTTTTTGCAATTAAATTAGCTAGTTAAACCTCATAATAAATGAAATGTAACAGAAAATAATTTGAGAATTCAATCATAAATATCTGTAAATTGGCTAGGTATAATTTGATATCTCTTAAGAAAATTTGTATCAATGGAATTTAATTTTTTTACATTTATATTTTTGTTTGCTATCCTCACCTCTGTGGTTGCTTTGCTCTGGTTGAACTTTAGGCAAGACAGAGCCATCACTAGCTCCTACGACAAAGTGCCTGAGGGCTTTCATGAGACGATTAAACTTGAAGACCATCAGAAAGCAGGGAACTACACGAGAGCTAAGCTCAGACTCAATCATTTTGAAATCATTTTTTCAACCATTGTTCTTTTATTATGGACACTAGGGGGAGCCATGAACTGGATAGATGGCTTTTGGTCAGAGAAAGTTGCGGACCCAGTTTTGATGGGCACTTTCTTTATCTTAAGTATCATGCTGATTGCTAGTTTTATTGATTTGCCATTTAGCATTTATAGAAATTTTGTTCTTGAACAAAAATTTGGTTTCAATCGGATGACGATTGGTACATTTACTGGCGACCTGATCAAAGAGTTAATCCTAAGTCTTGTTCTCGTGCTGCCTTTAATCTATGCGATTTTATTCTTGATGAATTTTGAAACTATTGGAAAGTATTGGTGGATCTATGTATGGGCTATCATCACCGTCTTTTCTTTGTTTATGATGTGGATTTATCCTTCTTTTATTGCTCCAATTTTTAATAAATTTAATCCTTTGGATAATGACACTTTAAAAGCAAGAATTACAAACCTTTTAGAGAGAACTGGGTTTGGGAGTGATGGTATTTTTGTTATGGACGGATCAAAAAGATCGTCCCACGGAAATGCCTATTTCACAGGGATTGGTAAAAACAAAAGAATTGTTTTTTTCGATACACTTCTTAAAGGAATGGAAGATAAGGAGATTGAAGCGATACTGGCCCATGAACTAGGTCACTTCCATCACAAGCACACGCGACAAAGAATGATCAGTTCTTTTATCTTTAGCTTTGTAAGTCTTGCGCTTTTGGGATATCTCATTAATCAGCCTTGGTTTTTCAATGGACTTGGAGTCAATCAGCCCTCTTCCCACGCGGCTCTCGTTTTGTTTAGCTTGACACTGCCCGTCTTTAGCTTTTTTATTACCCCAATCAGTAACCTGATGTCTAGAAAGCACGAGTTTCAGGCAGATGCCTTTGCGGCGAGCCATACCGATGCAAAAGACTTGATTTCATCTCTCATTAAGCTTTATAAGGAGAACTCTTCTTCACTATCTCCAGATAAATATTATTCTGCTTTTCATGACTCTCATCCTAGCGCGGTTCTTAGAATTGAAAGATTACAATAGTTCATTTCCAGAGTGCCGTTAACAAGAAAACAAAAATGGCGCATCGATAAAGTACAATCAGACAAGATTGCTCGTGCTAACAAAGCAGCTTCAAAAGCTGAATCAGAGCTCGATGATGAAAAAGAGTACCAAGGAATAGTAATAACGAGATATGGACAACGTCAGCTCGTTGAGGATGAAAATGGGATAGTCTTTCAGTCCGTAAGCAGACAAAACATTGGGTTCTCTGTTGCAGGTGACAAGATTCTTTTTCAAAAAACAAAACACGATGATGCTATTGTGACTGCTATCTATCCTAGAGACAATGAGCTCAAAAGACAAGACAAATTGATTGCAGCCAACATTGATCAATTATGGCTTGTTGTTGCCATAGAACCTCACTATGAATTTGAACTCATCGATCGATACCTGATCATGGCTGAAAACTCTAATCTTCCTATAGGGATTATTGTTAACAAGATTGAACTCTCAAGCAATAAAAGTAAAACTGAGAACGACTTTCTAAATTATCAATCTCTTGGCTATGATGTTCATTTCTTAAGCGTTAAAAAGCAAATAAACCTTGATTTCTTTAAAGAGTAATTAATTAATAAATCTCACATTTTTTTAGGTCAATCTGGCGTTGGGAAATCCTCACTCATTAACTCCCTGATTCCTGATTTACAGCTCAGAGTCAACGAGATTTCAAGCAAAAGCAAACTGGGCAAACACACGACCACCAATACGACCATCTACCATATACCGAGCGGCGGTGATTTGATTGACTCTCCGGGGGTTAGAGAGTTTCAACTTGACAGCTTAACTGAACTTGAAATCAAGAGCGGCTTTAAAGAGTTTAGAGCTTTATCTGATGCCTGCCGCTTTAGAGACTGCAGACACATCAATGAGCCGAACTGCGCCGTTAAAGAGTCACTAAATCAAGGCAAAATCAACCCAAACCGTTACCAGAGCTATCTGAATATACTAGCTTAACTTTTTTTAAAAAAAATAACTCGGTCTGAAAACTGCGTTATCTCAAGCTCTAAAAGACTTGCCAACCCCGTTAATGATTTATCATTGTAAAAACCGATATGCGAAGGATCATTTTTGTAGTACCATGATTTAAAGTCTACATCCTGCGTAAGAGTTTGCGTCATTACTGCAAGAATGCCTTTGGATTTGAGAATGGAAGCTAGTCTCTCTAACTCAAAAACTGGGTCACAGAGATGCTCTAAGACTTCAGTTAGCGTAATAAAATCAAATGATTTCTTAAAGACTGATTGATTCTTAGCATAAAACTTGTCATATAAATCCATTTGATGCCCCTTCTCTTGCATCATCAAAGAGAGTGTTGGACCTGGTCCACAACCAAAATCAAGGCCATATGAGTCACTTGAAATAATCTCATTCAGTGGCTCAGTGAGCTGACTCAGGAATTGACGATAACGAGGATCATCTGGGTTGTTGTTGTGAGTGTCGTACCTTTTTCTCTCTTCAGACTCTGATAAGTGATACTGAGATGGGACAAAAACAAAATCGCAGTTTAGGCATTGCAAATACTTACGTAAATGATCTTTATGAAATAGAGAATAGTTTTTATGTGAGCATAGCGGACAAGTGCTTTGAGTTGCCACTTAGTCCGCTATCAGTCTTATTGATTAATGAGAGTGTCCGCCAGCAGAATGGACATGGCCGTGCGAGAGCTCTTCGGCTTCAGCATCTCTTATGTCTTCAATGCTGACAGAAAAATGAAGCGTTTCACCCGCTAAAGGGTGATTTGCGTCAACAGTGATCTTTTCTTCATCTTGCTTTGTAACCGTAACAACAAATGCATTTCCATCTTGGTCTTGGGACTGAAGTTGCATTCCAACTGTAACTTCGTCAATACCCTGAAGAGCGGATCTTGGAATTTCTTGAATTGCGTCTTCCATTTTAAGTCCATAGCCTTCCTCAGGCTCAACAGAGACTTCCATTTTATCGCCTTTGCTTGCCCCTTCCAGAGCAGACTCTAAGCCAGGGATAATGTTGCCGTGACCTTGCAAGAAGTCTAAAGGTTCTTTGCCTTCAGATGAATCTATGACATCTCCTGCATCATTTTTAAGAGTGTAGTGCATTGAAACAACTTTATCCTTACTAACTTTCATATTTTCTCCAAAAATAAATAAAAAAAACTTTCCAGAATGGAAAGTCTAAAAGAACAATGTTAAGGTATGAATATTAGGCATATTTTACCATAGGTTTATATTTTTCAGCCTATCAACTCTTTCATTGCGCTGTCAACGCTGGGATAGTCAAAAACAAAACCATCGTCAAGTAATCTTTTGGGAACAACAGATGCGCTGAGAGTCAAAACCTCAGAACCTTTACCTAGAAGGGTTTTCAGTTGCCACTCCCAAACCGGGATTAAGAATGGCCTCTTTAAGGCCTTAGCTAGAGCCTTACCAAAAATTTTTTGAGGAACTGGCTCTGGAGATGTGACGTTATAAACCCCTTTGCTTTCAGGACTGTCAATAAGGAAATGAATTGCCTTAACTACATCTTTTATATGAATCCAGGAAAAACACTGGTTTCCCGACATAATTGGGCCACCCACACCAAAATAGTATGGCCAATAGAGTTTTTGCAGTGCGCCACCCTGTCTTGAGAGAACAACGCCAAATCTTAGGATAATGACATCATCTGATATCGATTTTGCTGCGTCCTCAATGGCAATATTTAAATTTGTCAGGTAACCCTCACCTTTTGGATCCTCTTCAGTTTTTGGCTCATTACAACTTGATTCTGCATAAAAGCTAATGCCTGATGCGCATATCACTCTGGGTTTGGTGCTTAATGACTGAACTACTTCAGAGAGCATTTGGTTTGTATTCACCCTGCTTTGCCACATCTCTTTGACAATTTTATTAGACCATCTTTTTGAAATCGTGGAGCCTGAGAGCTGAATGACTAAATCACTGCCCTCAACTAATGACGCAAGATGCTCAACCGATTGAAATGCCTCTCTATTAAAACAATGAACCTGATGCTCGTTTGAAAAGCTTTTTTGAAGTGCTTTTCCTATTAAGCCTGAACCGCCCAGAATAACTATTTTCATTTTGACTTAGTCCAGCCAGCTGAATTATCAATTAGTAGTTGACTCAAAAACTCAATGTGGTCAGTCCTGTCATTAAGTGCTGGTATATAGCCAAAACTTTCACCGCCTGACTCCATAAAGTACTCTTTGTTCTCCTCACTGATCTCCTCAATGGTCTCAAGGCAGTCGGCGGAAAAGCCTGGACAAATCACCTGAACATTTTTGATACCTTTGCTGGGCAAAGATTTCAATGTTTGATCGGTATATTCCTTCATCCATTCAGCTACGCCAAGCCTTGATTGAAATGACATCTGGTACTCGTTAGGCTTTAAATCTAATTTTTGAGCTAAGCGAAAGGTTGTTCTGCAGCATTGGCATGGATAGTTATCACCATTGTCAAAATACCTCTTAGGAATGCCGTGGTAAGACATTAACAGAAAGTCAGGTTTGCCGTGTTTTTTTTGATACTCCTTTACGCTGTTTGCCAGCGCATCAATATACATCTCATCTTCACTGTAGTTGCTAATAAACCTCAGGTCAGGTACATTTCTCCAGGCTAACA
The DNA here is from genome assembly GCA_902509905.1 of uncultured Gammaproteobacteria bacterium. Taxonomy (GTDB): domain Bacteria; phylum Pseudomonadota; class Gammaproteobacteria; order PS1; family Pseudothioglobaceae; genus Pseudothioglobus. The sequence continues at coordinate 49,337 of CABWZI010000011.1, forward strand.
ACTCCTTAGCCACTGCATCAAAAACGGAGCCGGTAGATGAGGCTGCGTACTGAGGATACAAAGGAAGAACAATGATTTTTTTACAGCCTTTTTCCTCTAACTCATCCAGTGCTGATTTCATTGAAGGGTTTCCATAGCACATACCGAGTGCAACCTCATATTGTCCAGGAGCTTTTTTTTCAAGTTCTGAAATAATAGCTGCCTTTTGACTTTTCGCTATCGATAAGAGTGGGGAGCCTTCACCATGAGTATCCCAAACCGTTTGATAGGCTTTGGCAGACTTTCTGGGTCTTAAATTTAGAATGACGGCATTAAGAATTATTTTCCAGATCCATCGTGGTGGGGGTGGCTCAATAACCCGCGTATCAGACAAGAACTGTCTTAGATAGGGCTTAACTGCTTTCTTGGTTGGCGCATCTGGCGTGCCCAAGTTAGATAATAGAATTCCTATCTTGGAATGACCAGCAGTTTGATGTATTGACGAACATTGGTACAAAGGCTTGCCTCTATTATATTTTTTTCAACGTGATAAGATACCCTATAAAATAGTCAACTATTTTAATTTAAGATTTTATCCTAAATGACATGAATATTTTATTGCTGGTTGCACACGGAAGCAGAAGAGAGGAATCAAACTTGGAGGTTGACTCTTTATCAAAAAAAATGCTCAAATTTAATTCAAGTCAATTTGACAAAGTCATGCCTGCCTTTCTAGAGTTTGCCTCCCCTTCCATCCCAGAGGCTATCGAAAAATGCTCTGAAATGGGAGCACAACGAGTTACCGTATTGCCCTACTTTCTCTCAGCCGGGGTTCACATCAATAGAGACATCCCAGATGAAGTAAACAAAGCCTCACAAGATTTTCCTAATCTTGAAATTAATGTAACGAACTATTTTGGATCCAGAGAGGAAATTGCTGAGCTTTTAATGAAGACTGCAATGGAAAAATAAATTAAGTTTTTAGATCTTAAAACCTTTCTGAATCCATTGATTGTTTGTTTGATATACGGTTCCAATAAGCCCCATATTTTTCTTTTTTGAAAGATAGACTGGAATATCTTTAAGGACCGGTTTAAGCCTCCCCTTGTTCTCGAAACTTTTCTGGAAATCACTTGCAACAAAAATATCCAAAAAATTTCTGACTAAATCGCTTGTGATATAAACGCCTCCTAGTGCGCCCACTGTCAAGGCCATACTGCCAGCTACAGAGCCAAATATTTTACAAAACATCTGCACAGTTTCGTCTGCCAATGGGTCATTATCTCCATTCACCGCTGATGCAGTTATATCGGCTGGAGACTGGTGAACCATTACATTGCCACTGATATGACAAAGCGCCTCATAAAGATTCATAATCCCAGGACCCGAGAGAATTCTCTCAACAGCCACATGGCCAAACTTTTTAGTTAATAGAGTCAGGATTTCAAACTCAAGACTGGTATTCGGGGCAAAATCTGAGTGACCACCTTCGCCTGCAATAGGTAGCCAGCCAGAGGGTGACATAATTAAACCACAGACTCCTAATCCGGTTCCAGGCCCAATAACTAGTCTTAATTTTTCTGGCTCAACAATGCCTTTGTTGATTATGATAACGTCATCATCTTCGAGTGTAGTCGTAGCAAAGGCTTGAGCTGTAAAGTCATTGATCCACTGCACATCGACTCCTTTGAGGGCACTTTCCACATCTTTTTTGCTGATAACCCAGTGGTTATTTGCAAGCTTAAAGACGTCGAGATGAACTGTGCCAGCAGTGGCAAAGCAGGCTGCTTGAATTTCTATGCCTGTGAGATCAGAAAGGTAGAAAAGAATTGCACTTTGAATATCTTCAAAGTCTGTGCACTTTAAACTTTGTATGTTTTCCATCTCAGAAGACCCAGGTGAAACCAGCGCAAACCTAGCGTTAGTTGCTCCAATATCTCCAACTAGATTGTAAAGCTTGCTACTAATGGTTCCTGTCTCCGTCAAAAATACAGACCATGTATAGTTCTTCGTCGCCAGTATTGTGGACACGGTGAAACACACCATCCTCGATTAGGATCATCTCGCCACCTGAAATATCAAATTCTTTATCATCGAGCTGCATTCTTCCTGTTCCGCTCATAATCATATAAACTTCCTCTTTACCTGGATGAGAATGTCCTCGAGTGGATTTCCCTGGATGAAGAGTCGTCGAGCTGACGACAAGATTTTTAAGCGATGTGTTATCTTTAAGGAGATAGGTTTCGTTATCTTTAACAATCTCACCGTCTATATTATTAATTTTCATAAACTATTTATAAAATTGACATAAAGGTACCAATATTATCCCTTGCTTTTTTAAAAACAAATAAGTCTTTCGTCAATATGCCAATTCGTTACTTTTAAGGGCTCCAAAAAATATCGAGACCTTGCTCTAGAAAAGCATAGATTGGCATCTTGCTCGAATCCCTGATACTCATCGCTTCCTCAAGCGTATGCAGCTTGGCGGAACCATTTAGATGCAGAATAACCCTCTTAGCCTCGAAAATAGATTTTGCAGTTAGGCTAATCCGTTCATGTGGCGCCGTTTTAGGAGTTGTTGCAACAAAGTGACTCTTTGTATTTAAGTCCATACCAATCGGTAACTCTTCTGAGCATGGAAAGAGTGATGCTGTATGGCCATCTGCACCCATCCCTAAAATAATGAGGTCAAAAGGCATAGCAATACCCTTCAGAGCGTCTTCGCTCAATAAAGCACCCTTCTTTGCACTTTTGGCATCATTTTTAAGGGGGATAAAATTAACCTTTGCTGCTTTGTTTTTTATGAAGTGCGTTTTAACTAGCAGTTCATTACTATCCTTGTGGTCAGAGTCAACCCAACGATCATCAACAAGAGTCAGGTCTACTTTAGACCAATCTATATTTAAAAGGGATAATTCTTCAAACAGCGGCTTGGGGGTGCTTCCTCCAGAAACCGCAAGACTGGCGCGTCCTCTCTCTTCAATTGCCTCGATTAAAATTTCACCGATGTTTTGACTCAGATCAAACACCAAAGATTCGCTACTATTGGTACTATAAAAACCAACGTGCTCTGGCAAAAAATAAGTTTTACTACTCCTCATGCCAGATATGCCCGTTTCTTGAAATGAGCTCTTCGCTCTTATCTGGACCATTACTTCCAGAACTGTAATAGTAAAGCTCCTGATTTGATTTGCTAGCAGCATCCAAGGTCTCATCGCACCATTTCCATGCCAATTCGACCTCTTCTCATTAAAAATATAGTGACCATCAGACTTAAAGTGAACTACAATCTGTGTTGTCTTTGAGGCCATCCTTTTCCCGGTTCTTAGGTAGAAAGGAACTCCCAGCCATCGCCAGTTTTGAATTTCAGCTTTGAGGGCAACAAAAGTCTCAGTAATACTATCTTGATTTGCGCCATCCTCATGAATATAACCTGGCGCCTTAACCCCATCAATTTCGCCGTCAGTATATTGCGCTGCAACGAAGTTAGACGAGATACTGTCTTTATCAAGCGATTTTAATGCTTCCAAGACCTTTACCTTTTCTGATCGGATACTCTGGTCATCAAGCCTGTTTGGTGGCTCCATCGCGATCAGGCACAATAACTGCAGAAGATGACTTTGCACCATGTCCCTGAGCTGCCCCATCCCATCGAAATAACCCCATCGATCTTCAATTCCAACGGACTCTGCCGCCGTTATCTCAACGTACTCTATTCCTTTGCTATTCCATTGACTTGAAAACAGCGAGTTTGCAAACCTAAGAGTGATTAAGTTTTGAACTGTTTCCTTTCCTAAGTAATGATCAATACGATAGATCTGCGACTCATCAAAATGCCTCGTGAGTTTTTCATTAATCTCATTCGAGGTATCCAAATCATAGCCAATCGGTTTTTCAACAACAATTCTACAATCAGGAGTAATCAAATTTGACTCTTTAAGACCATCACAGACCGTTTCAAAAAGGCTAGGTGAAATAGCTAAATAGTAAGCCACAGGCTTTGCCCAATCACTGAGCTTTTGGCTGAGGTCTTTATAGCTTTCGTTTTTTGATAAATCACATCTGCAGTAGCTGAAGCGCTCTACTAGTCGAGAAACCGCTACTGGATTTAAGTATTCAGGAATAACAAACTCATTAAGCGCTTTATTGACTTCATCTTTTATATCTTTATCTGAAATATCCTTTCTTCCAACACCTAAAATTTGCAAGGAATCGCTCAGCATATTATCTCTTTCGAGGTAATACCAGGCTGGAATAAGCTTACGAATTGAAAGATCCCCTAGGACTCCAAAGAGAACAAAGCTGTCAATTTTTTTTAATGATTCAGACAAGTCAGTATGCTCCTATATTGTAATCCTTTTTCTGAATCCATTCGTTATGGAAAAACTCCCCTCTTTTTCCATCAACCCTCTCGTAAGTGTGCGCACCAAAGTAATCCCTTTGAGCTTGAAGCAGGTTTGCTGGCAAGCGAGCGTTTCTGTAGCCATCAAAGTACGAAAGGGAAGAGGTCATTGCTGGGATGGATATACCATTTGAAATAGCAATAGATACCACCCTTCTCCATCCCTCTTGCGATTTATTAATCTTGTCCTTGAAAAATGGATCTAAGAGTAAATTTTTAATGTCTGAGTTTCTATCGTAAGCATCCTTTATCTTTGATAGGAAGACTGATCTGATGATGCATCCACCTCTCCACATGAGAGCAATTGCACCATAATTGAGGCTCCAATCAAACTCTTTAGCGGCTCTGGATAGCAGTATATATCCTTGAGCATAAGAAACCATTTTTGAAGCATAAAGCGCGTCATGGATGTCTTTAAGGACTTGCTCTCTGTCTCCATCAAACTTAATGGATGGACCATCAAACATGGTTGATGCCTCCATCCTCTCATCTTTTCTTGATGAAAGATACCTAGCAAATACAGCCTCACCAATTAGAGTGAGTGGGGCGCCAAGCTCCAGCGCTACGGCAGCGGTCCACTTACCGGTCCCCTTTTCTCCAGCAGTATCAAGAATATTGTCTATTAAATAGCTCCCATCCTTCTCTTTAAATTTAAGGATGTCGGCAGTAATTTCGATGAGATAGCTGTTGAGCTCTCCCTTATTCCATTTTTTGAAGACTTTGTGCATTTCATCATTAGTCATGCCCAAAACGTCTTTCATGATTTCATAGGCTTCACAAATAAGCTGCATATCACCGTACTCGATGCCGTTATGAACCATCTTAACGAAGTGTCCAGAGCCTCCTTCCCCTATCCAATCACAGCATGGCTCATTATCACCAACTTTGGCAGATATGTTTTGAAAGATTTCCTTGACCTCAGGCCAGGCAGAGGCTGAGCCTCCTGGCATAATAGATGGGCCCTTTAACGCGCCTTCTTCTCCACCAGAGACACCTGCACCAACAAACTGAAATCCCTTAGATTCTAACTCCTCAGTTCTTCTTGATGTGTCTGGGTAATGAGAGTTTCCACCATCAATAATGATGTCACCCTGATCAAGGAGCGGAATCAGTTTTTGAATGTAATCATCAACAACCGAACCTGCAACAACCATAAGCATAATTTTGCGAGGCGGTTTGATTGAGTTTACAAAATCATCAAGACTCTCAAATCCAATAATCTTATTGTATTTTGCTCTATTGTTAACAATATTATCTATTTGCGGAGTGGTGCGGTTATGGACAGCCACAGTGTACCCATTACTCTCCATATTTAAAGCCAGGCTCGACCCCATTACACCAAGGCCTATAAGGCCAATATCTGCATTGATATTATTCATAGTTTACAACAACAATATTGTCAATAGAAAACCTAAAAACGAAGCAAAGTTTAAACTAAAGATTTTTTGATATTGTGTCAAAGTGTTGCAAAGTGTGTTGCAAAAAATTTAACTCAATAATCTCCAAAAACCTACAAAAGACCTTTTTTACGCGCACCTAAGAACTCTTGAAATTTTATTGCGCTTTGTTTTAGAGTTCTTTCCTGGGTCTCATAATCAACATAAACAATTCCGAATCTCATCTTGTATCCTTCAGCCCATTCAAAATTATCCATTAAACTCCATGCAAAGTATCCTCTCACATCAACTCCCATTTTAATAGCTTCGTGAACCATGAGTAAATGGTTTTGATAATAACGATAACGCTGCTCATCATCCACAACACCATCCACAATATGATCATCAACGGCTGCACCATTCTCAGTAATGTAGACAGGAGGAAGCTTATAAATGCTATTTAGGTCGGTTAATAGCTTTAATAGTGCTTCAGGATGAACTTCCCAGCCAATATGAGTTCTTTCGACCTCTTGAAGCTCAACACTCAAGTAATGGCTCTCTTTTTGGTTCATAAGTTTTTGGAGCTGCTCTGCTTTAGTTTCATCCTCTAAAACATCATCTGACTCCAAAATACGAATTTCAGCACGCTCAAGTTTCTTCAAAATCGTATCTGAGACTTTTCCTTGCCTCCCATTGGTAACCATACTTCTTGAATAAAAATTAACGCCTAGGAAATCAATTTTTTCACTAATAATAGCCATGTCATTGTCTTCAATTATCGGCATATAGTTGTTAAAGTGCTGGAAGACTGAACTAGGATACTTTCCTTCCATTAAGGGCTTGATAAACCAATGAGTGTGCTCATCATCTGCAAATTGTGCGGCTTCAATAGAAGACTCATCAACTGGATAGTTGGGTGTAAAGTTTAAAACGATTCCATGCTGCGATTTTTTGGCATTTTTTCTTAAAATAGGCATAGCCATACCATGAGCTAGTAATAAGTTATGACAAGCCAGAAAGCCAGAAGCCTCATCTGCAATACCGGGTGCATGTATACCATATCGATAGCCATGAAATGCACTACACCATGGCTCATTCAGAGTGACATAAAAACTAATTCTATCGCCAAAGTATTGACTGACCACACCAGCATATTCAGCAAATTTAACCGCAGTTTCACGATTTAGCCAACCACCCTTATCTTCAAGATATTGAGGTAAGTCCCAGTGATAAAGAGTTGCCATGACTGTTATATTTTTTTTCTCTAGCGCAGTAATTAGTCTGTCATAAAAATCCAATCCTTTTTGATTAACGCCTCCATCCTCTTTAATAATTCTTGGCCAGGCAATGGATAACCGATAGGCATCCACATTAAGAGAAGCGATGAGATCGACATCCTGCTCATATAAGTTGTAATGATTGCAGGCAACATCACCATTATGTTGCTTATAAACCATTCCTGGTGTTGCGCAAAAAGTATCCCATATTGAGTCACAACGCTCATCAACATTTGTCGCACCCTCAATTTGATAAGACGCTGTGGCAACTCCAAAAATAAATTCTGGATTGTTAAGTTTTGAATCTTTTGGAAATTTATACATTGTTTAAATACCTATATTTATTAAAGTCTATCTTCACTATCTAAATCAAAAATAGATGAGTGTAATGGATCAAAGCCTACTCTTAGAGAGTCACCACTATTTATAGAGGAATTACCATCGACAATAAAGTGGAACTCCTGTCCACCAATCTGTGACCATACTAAGGTATCAGCACCCATTGGCTCAACGACCTCGGCCTCTAAATTAAATTTAACTGGCAACTTTTCAGCTTCATCTCCAACCACTACACTTTCAGGACGAACGCCTAACCAAATTTGTCTCTCTTCCTTAATACTTTCTTTAAACTTATAATTACTTAAATCTGG